>JBFLZR010000012.1 GCA_040756055.1 Candidatus Zixiibacteriota bacterium | reverse complement strand
CTTCATCCGTTCGTTCATGACACAGCTCTCTTTCCACGGCACAACCAATCCTCCTTGATTTGTACCGTATTATAAGTGTTACCTATGTCATGAGTCTAAACTGTAACCTATGTTCTGGGTTTGTACCTTGTTCCCCCCACCCAGATAGAAACCCACCCAAAGGGCGCGCCACCCGTCTTCGCAACGTCTATTCGGTACTCTGTTGGCTGGGAGTGAAAACCTCTGCCCTTATCAACCCGCTAAAAAAAACCATTAAATGCGCCAAGTTGATTATTGCACTTCTAAATATAAAATCCGCCATTGGACCTGCCGGCGATTTCCAAAGAAGCTCGTAGATTTTCACTTTAGAAAGGTCAGAGTGAAAGATGTTACCATTGAACCAGATGTTTATAATGTCCTTGGTGGATAGTTTTCGGTTTCCTAGGTTTATCCCAATCGCCGCATCCACAGATACGACGCCTTTGAAGCCGACCATCGCGGATTTAACGCGGTCAAGTTTCTCGGCGCCGATGTCTTCTCGGGAGCTAAGATGCTCAAAAACCACGTTATAAATTCTTCGGAAGTAAATGGACTCCTTTGGGGAATAGAGTTGGCGGACAATCGTCACGAGACCAAGCAAGTCGTTACGCCCTGGGCCCAGTCTGCGGCACACCAGTGGCTCGTTTCTCTTCCACTTCAGATTTAGGCCCACATTTAATTCCCCGTTTCTAAAGATCGAAGATGACTGCACCTCATCCGCCTTTTTACAGAACAATTCCAGCAACTCGCGTTGCTCAAGCGTAATAGACAATTATACTCCTAGCACGGGTACCCCACAGCTTGCTGTAGGATCGTTTATCTCTAATCGGAGTTATCTGCCATGCTGTCGAATCAAAGGTGAGCGGTTCAAGCAAATCCTCCCGCTAACAGTAAAACACTAAGTAATTGTTGAAATAATGTCAATTACATATTGCGAGCCAGCCGGGCAGATGAAAGCGTCTGCCGCCCACAAAAAAAACAGGCCGCCTTTTGGCGGCCCGTTCCCTTCATCCAAAATTCCGGCCCGGTGGCCTAAAACCACTTGGGCACGAACTTGTAGCCGTAGCTGATAACCCCATGATGTCCCTCGTCCTGAATACGACGGAACTCGATGCGCACATCCATGCCGATCTTAATCTCATCGACATTACAGTCCGCCACCTGGGCCATCACCCGGGTACCATCGGTCAACTCGACAATGGCCAGACCATAGGGCGATATATCGCCCCACTGGCTCGGAGCCACGCGAATAACCGTGTATGTTACAATCTTCCCTTCATTGGGCAGCCGGACAATCTCTTGCTCGGTGTCGCCCGTCTCGGGGTCCACCGCGCGCTTCGGGAAATATGTCTTGCCGCTCTTTTTGAATTTGGAAGCTTCCAGTCTATATCGATGCGGATACTCACGCCAGTTTCTCGAACTAAACATAGTCATCACGCCACCTCCATGATATGAACAACCGAGGATCCACCGGAACCACCCATGTTCTGAGTCATTCCAACCTTCGGGTTGCCCGGAATCTGGCGACCGCTCTCAGCCTGGCCGGTAAGTTGCTTGTAGACTTCGATCACCTGGGCCACACCGGTCGCTCCGACCGGATGTCCCTTCGACTTGAGGCCGCCCGAACTGTTCATCGGGAACTTGCCCTCAATCGCGGTCTCACCGGCGAGAATCGCCGCGCCGGCCTTGCCGGGCGCATACTTGCCTATAGACTCGGCCACAACTATCTCGGCAATCGTGAAACAGTCGTGAACCTCGGCGAAATTGATATCACCAATCTTCTTACCCGCCATCTTCAGCGCCTTACCGGCAGCTATCGTGGCGGCCTTGATTGTGGTCATATCATCTCGCTGGGCCAACTGAATCGTATCCGTACCGACACCGGAACCGGTTATCTTGATATATGGCTTGCCGAGCTTTTTGGCGATATCGACCGTCGTAACAATAACAGCCGCCGCGCCATCGGTAATCGGCGAGCAATCCAGAATGTGAAGCGGATCGGCAATCATCACCGACTTCGCCACACCTTCCATCGTTATCTCAAACGGATACTGCGCCACCGGATTCTTGGCGCCGTTTTTGTGGTTCTTCACCGCGACCGCCGAAAGCATCTCACGTGTCGTCCCATACTTGGCCATGTGCGCGTGCGCCATCATGGCATACAAGCCCGGGAAGGTAGCGCCGTTGAAAACCTCAAATTCCTGATCAGCAGCCGTCGCCAGCGCATAGGTAGCGTCATCACCGGAAACATCCGTCATCTTCTCCACACCGGAGGCCATGACGATATCGGATGTTCCCGAGGCTACCTCGATGTAAGCCGCGCGGACTGCCATACCGCCCGATGCGCACGCCGACTCGACACGCATGGCCGGAAGACCACGCATGCCCATGTAATCGGTCAGCATGGAACCGAGATGTTCCTGTCCGACAAACAAACCGCCGGACATACACCCGACATAAAGACTGTCAAGATGATCGACTCCGGCATATTTGACCGCGGCCAGGGCCGCGTCAGTGTGAAGATCACGCAGCGACTTCTTCCAGACTTCGCCCCACTGGCTCATTCCGACTCCGACAATACAAACTTCTCTCATCGCAGTCACCTCCTAATCATTCTTACGGATTTTGCGACGGTACTTGGCGTAGGTGCCGTAGTCGACATAAATCACGTTTTCGCTTAAGAGTTTTCGGGTGTGAACCGCAAGATCACGAACTTCGTTGATGCGGTCGGTGACTTTCCAGATGAAACCGTCGGACCCGGCGCCGCTGCCATAGGAACACATGAAAATCATGTCTCCCGGCTTGGCGACATCCAGAGTAGCCGTCAGGCCGATCGGTGACGCTCCGGAATAGGTGTTGCCGAGAGTCGGCGAAAGCCATCCCGGATCGATCTGCTCCTGCGTGAAACCAAGCTCAAACGCCACGCGCTGCGGGAATTTGCCGTTCGGCTGATGAAACACCGCGTAAGCGAAATCCTTCGGCTTCATACCGGACTTCTTCAGAAGCGCGTTCGAGGCTCCCTTGGTGTGAGCGAAATACGCCTCTTCACCGGTGAACCTTCCCCCATGCTGCGGATAGAACTGGTGCTCCCTGCGCCAGAAATCCGGGGTATCGGTCATGTATGAGTGCGTATGGGTACACTCGGCGACAAGATTCTCGGTGCCCATGATAAACGCACCCGCGCCGGCAGCGGCGGAGAACTCAAGGGCATCCGATGGAGCGCCTTGCGATGTATCCGCGGCGATAGCCAGAGCATATTTCATCTGCTTCGCCTCAACATGGCTCAACGCGACAAACATAGCCTCTGAACCGGCCTTACAGGCGAACTCGAAATCGGCACAATGAATGTCCGGCGTGGCCCCGATAGCCTCGGCAACGGTTGTACCGGATGGCTTGACTGCGTACGGATGAGACTCCGAACCGATATATATAGCGCCGATATCCGCCGGATTGATATTCCCGGCCCGGACGAGCGCCCGACGGGCAGCCTCGACCGACAACGTAATCGTGTCCATGTCCGGCGGCGGGACCGACTTCTCGCGAAGCATCAGCCCTTTCTTGTAGCTCGGGGCGTCGGCTCCCCACACTTTGGCAATTTCTTCGACTTTGATCCGATGCCGTGGTAGATGCGCACCGTATCCGACAATACCTGCCATAAGTTACCTCAGTTTTGTTTGGTTTATAACGACTTATGCTAATTTTCGTCTAACCGCGTTGACTTTACAGGCTGACAAAATAGGCTGTTTCCGGCCAAAAAACAAGCCCCTCGCGCAAAATTTCACCATTTACCCGTAACCTGCCAACCCCCAGCAATTAAACTTGGGAAAACACCCTCCGGAGCCGATAATTATCCTATGCGTACACTTATTACCTTTATGCTTTTGGTGCTTCTGGCGGCTAACCTGTCGGCCCAGGACGATGACAAAGTCCTCGACAACAATACCGCCTTCTTTGAAGGCGCTAATCACAGCTATATCATGACCCCGCCGGACAATTTCGTGATGGTTATGGAGCCGGCGATTTCCGATGGTTATTCGTTTGCTTTTATTCCCGATGGTGAGTCGTACGATTCGGCTTCGGTGATGATCGGAATAAACATCTTCAGCGTCAAAGAAAAAATCCGCGAGTCATTCAGCCTCGAACAGCTCATCATGACCGATACATCGTCAATTCGCGAACACTACGGTCCGACCCTTGTTATTGAAGAGGTTGCCCCGATGGTGACCAAGAATCAGTTCACCCTCCGCAATATTTTCTTAAACGATACGACGACCTTTATTCCGAATGTGATGTTTTCCTATCTCGATGGCGGCGGCGAGGTCTTGATTTTCGACCTGAGCATCTCCCCTGACTATCCCCGCTTCATGGCCGAACAGGCCTACAACGAATGCCTCAACCGCCTGAAAGTGCTGGTCAAAGGCCAACTCGACGCCGGATGATCCTTCTATTCATCGTGGGACAAAATAAAAACGCGGGCATCTGACTTTTCAAATGCCCGCGTTCTTATTTATATCTGACGCCTGATGTGGGTTGTGACTTGGTACCCCACCCAACGGGTGGGTTTATTCATTCCGATGAACGTTTCACTAGATAGGTAACAGAATAGACTCACCACATGGGTAACACTTTTTGGGTTAAAGATCAATGTTGTTTCCTTCTCGTGACTTTTGGTTTTATAAGCATTTTCTTCCTTTCGTCGTAG
>JBFLZR010000011.1 GCA_040756055.1 Candidatus Zixiibacteriota bacterium | reverse complement strand
AGTCGAGCAGTAGACAGACATAAATATCTTGTAGGGCGGGTCCGTCTTCGAACCCGCCTTAATGTTATCATCCCCCTTCAAATTCGCAAAGGGTGCCCCACCTTTTAGGTGGGATTGACTAAACCGCCACATTAACACAAATAGAAACCCACCCAAAGGGCGGGCCACCCAGTCCCAAAGGGCGGGCCAGTCTCTCGTAGGGGTTCAAAATTTTGAACCCCTACGAAGTGAAGATGTCGGGTTTCTTGGCGTGTATCCTTCGTGAGACGAGGCCACACCCGGCGGAACGCCGACCTACGATCCATTTGTATGCACGTCAGGCCCAAAGCAAGTTTGAGCCTGCCACCCGGGCAAGTCATTTTCCACCTGTCGCTGACGCTTTAGGTGGGGTACTGTTGTCAGATGCAGGTATCGTTTCGTCTAACACCGGCGGTGGGGTACTGTCAGGGTAGTCAGGGTCTGGTGAGGGGGTGGGCGCGGGAAATTGGGTTTGTTCGGTTATTTTTTCAGGGTCCCGAAATTCGTTTTTTTGCTGCTTGTTGTTGTAAGGTCCGCGTTTACGTCGATTTTGAATTGCATTTAGCTGCGAGAGGGCGCGGGTGAGTTGGCGGTCGAGGCGCATTTCGTAGCGCAGCAGAACGCGGGCGAAGTTGTCTTCGGGGATGCTTTTGATCAGGGCGAGCTGATGAACCTCATCTTCGACAACCTCATCGAGTTCTTTCATTTCTTCGGGGTCATCACGGTCCCAATCGTAGAAGCGCAGTTGGTATTCGCGGATGAGGCGGGGATTGATGTCTTCGATTTGCTTGTTAATGCGAGCGGTTTCGGCGGCGGTGATGCGGCGGGAGCGCCAGATGCAGTTGGCGATTTTGCGGATGAGGGAAAGTTCAAAGAGGGATTTGGGTTTGAAGTCGCTTATGAGGGAGTCGAGCAGTTCGGTATAGTGGTCGGGGTTTTCTTTGAGGTTGGGGGAGTTGATGACGAGGTCGGTGGCGTAGAGGCCGTGTTTGACGGCGTTGAGCCTGACGGCGTCTTTGCCTTCGGGGGTTTTGGGGCCGGTAGATTTTTGGGCGTTTTTTTTGTTAGCCTGGATTTGTTTTTTTGATGCTGGCATAGGTACAGTTCTCCTTTTACAGGAGAACCGGTGGGAGCATTTTCCTCGGAAGTTGTAGGGAAAATGTGGGGGGGGATAGCGTGTCAGGAAAAGGCCTAGCTGGTGCCCTCCTGCTCTGCCAGAGGAACGGCTCGATGGCTATCCTCCGACTTGTCATCAACGTTAACAGGTTTCGCATCCGCGGTCGCGGGTGGACTCTGGAGGGGAAATCCCAGAATATCAAATGGGTCCGCCCAATTTTCGGGACTGTCCTGTACCGCCAACTCCTGACACTTCCTGTCCATCTTGCTGCGCTCTTTCCTCATGGATCTGTCTAGGACAAGTGGGGTAACAAGCAAAGCTACCACGCTCAAAACTAATGCAACCGAAATCAGCAAATCAACCTCCCAGACATACAAGAGGAGAGAAAGCCCACCTATCAACAAGGCTTCTCCGACATAAAACGCTATAAGTATGGCCAAATTGATTGTATCTGAGAGGGAAAAACCTCCACCCGTAGACCGCAGATTACGGAACCGAAAAGCCGAGCACCCCGGCTTTACATTGTCTTTGGTCTCGTTTACCAGGTTGAGAAGGAGTAACGACATATATCTCGCAGTCATGACTTGCATCCGGCGAGACCGAAAAAGTCCGTAGCCAACAAAGCTGCCAAATAGACCAAGACAGATCAAACCCCAACCTATCCAGACGTAGTGCGGCGGGTTTATATGCGCCGGACGAAGGAGAGCTGCCGCTGACAAGACTAAGGTGACGACGGCGCCATAAAAGGTCAGCACGATCGCTTGAATCTGACCGACCCAGCGGTATTGGTTATATTGCTCGCCTAACTCGGTTTTTAGCACATCACTGTGGTCCATGAATCCAAACCTTTCCCAAGAGGGTTATGCGCATCGTGGCGATAGGCTATGCATCCCAAGTTCACATTCGCTCTCCACACGACAATGGTCGTGCCCACCCCCATGATCCTTTAACGCTATGTACATGATGCGCGGTTTCACGCTATCAATTCCGTTGCTAGAAGCTCTTTCTTTTGAATCGACGACGCAGCGCAAGCACAAATAGCGTTGCGAAAGTAATTACGAGTATTGTCTCAAGAGTCACCACTCCGATCTGGGAGGACGACGTGAAGCTATCGTTCAGTGCGGACCTACTTATGGAACAGACAGCCAGATTCCTGAAGAAACACTCCCAGTAGTCGAGCCGGAATAGAAGGAGGTCGGCAGGTGACCAACTCCAGTCATAGTTGGTTTCTACAACAGGAGTGAACTTCACTCCGTCGTAAAGAAGCCACATTGGGAAACAAAGGAGTACAACCGACAGCCAAAACAGTGGACGAAGAAAGCTCTCTCCATAGAGAGAGGCCAGCTTGTACAGATAATTGACATATAGGTAGCGTCGAATTATCCCTTTCGCTTTCCTCACCATTTCCTGTTCGCCGATATAAAAATCACCCGCTTCGGAATACTGGTAATTAGCCGTATAATTGGCCTGAAGACGGCGATACAACTGCGCCACTAAGTTAAAATCTGACGCATCAGCATCCTTGGGCAAGGATAATTCGTCCCTAAGCGCTCTCCTCAGCTGGTGCTTTTCAAGATAATCTCTCAAACGCTTTGGCCATACTACGAATCGGTGGAAAAAACCCGGTCTGGCGGCCCACGAAACGTCGATAAAGTGATAGCGACTAACATCTGTTTCTAGAAAGTAAGCGTTTTTCAGGTCCACCATCCGGAAATACATGAAGCAAGAGTCATTATGAATTACCCTTCGGAAATCACCCGACTCCTGAAATGCGGAAAATTCTTTGTCTCTAGTCTTTTCGCCGTCAAACCGGACCTGCGCACCACTTCTCATTTGGCAAGCTTTAAAAGAGACATCACGAAATCGGCTATCGGCGAAGGCGGCATCACCTTGAAAGTGCACACCAAGAAATGAGCACTTCTTCTGGAATTGACACGAGTCGAACAAGAGGTCTCTGAGGAATTGCGAGGATGAAAAATCACAATCGCTTTCGCAGATTACCTGGTCGAAAATGAATCCAATATCGAAGACCACGTTATCGAATTGAGCTTTCCCACAAAATCTGGCATGGGAAAAGGAAGCCCTTAAGTTTTCCCGGTTGACATCTGATAACCCTGGATTGTGGAATCTGGCGTAACTGAAGAATACATCACCATTGAACTGAGCATAGTGAAATGTCGCGTCATGTTCAAACCGAGCACCTCCAAAGGCAACCGACCCATTGAAGCGCGCTCCAGAGAAGTCGGCTCGGCGGTGAAAGACGGTACCGGCAAACTTGGCGTCAAATTGAAAAATGGCCTCATTGAAGGACACGTCGGAAACGAACTCACTGGGTAGGAAACTTGTATCGCCCAGAAAAACTGCACCCTCAAAAAACGCCTTTCCCGCAAGGCTGGTAGGAAATGGTGTCACTTTCTCCAGGAAAACAAATTTTGTCAAGTCATGAATATTGCCCGGTGGACGGTGCAGAAGATTACCCAAGTCGGAGTTGAAAAGGTCGGCATCTTTGTCTGAATCTTCGCTATGGAATATACACTTCTGGCCGTCATACAGGGGCTTACCGCATGGGCGCCCACGCTGCATCTCAACCTGACACGTTGACATACCGCTCCATCGTTTGCTGACACAGTGTTAGTTCTTTAGGATCATCTTGCCAAGCTGTGAAATCAAGGTAAGCGGATTCAAGCAAAACCTCCCGCTAACTTACACAAAATAAAAGGCAGGGCGGGGAATGTCAAAGGGATTGTAGACCACACCGTCCATTGTGAATATGTGGATTCCGACCTCCGCCGAAGTAACGCGCCCTGAAAGCGGTCGCGTGTGGCTGGGCCCCCGCTTTCGCGGGGGTGACGTGGTAGCGGGGGTTTGTAGTGGTAGCGGGGGTTTGTAGTGGTAACGGCGGTTTGTAGTGGTAGCGGTGTTTTATATCAGAAACCTAAAGGCGAAGCCATATCGAAATAAGTCGCTGTTTAACAGGCGATTACGGCGGCCATATCGTTGTGTTAAGGCGGCCGTGGCCGCCGGGTGAAACAAAACCACGCAGGCTACATATAACGGGTAACATCTTGTGCCAAAGACAGGCAACCGAATCGGGTTTCAAACTGTCTTTAAACAAAACGGTAAAGAGAGCACTTATGCCAGAGCCCCTGATGAAAACAGATAGCCAACCTCAAACGAGCGACCATCAGCTTTTTTGGAAGCTGCTCGAACCGGAGCATGCCCGGGCCGAAGCTTTCTGCCGGCGGTTGATGGGGTCTCGCGAAGAGGGCGATGATCTGTATCAGGACTGTCTGCTGACAGCGATGCGGAAATTTCACACCCTCAAAGAGCTGGGTGCGTTCCGCCCGTGGCTGTACCGCATCTTCGTCAACCGGCACAAAAACCGGTTTGCCGGAGGCTGGCGCAAAAGGCGTCTCCCCCTCACATCGCAAGCCGCGCAGATCGACTGCGGCCAGGATCCGGCCGCTGCGCACTGCGCCCGTCGATGGGTGAGCCGCGCGATGGCCGCTCTTTCTGCCGATGAACGTGCGCTGGTCAGTCTTTATGAACTTGAAAGCTGGACAGTGGGCGAATTGTCCGCCCTGTACCGGCGTCCCACAGGGACGATAAAAGCCCGACTCGCCCGCGCGCGCAAAAAGATGCGCCGTGAAATCGAGCGCTATCTTGAAAGACACGAAGAAATTCAAACCAATGGAGCCGCCCATGCTTTTTCGCAAAGCCAACAACCGTCGGACTGACCCCGAGCGAGCCGAGCGCATCCTGAATCAGTCGCTCGAGACTCTTCGCGATCAGCAGGCCGACAATACCACGCCGCTGTCTTTTCTCAAGACAAGGCTCGAGGCCCAAGCGGCTCAGCAAGCATCCCGAAAGGATACTGCCATGTCTTTAGCAACAAGATTGTTCGCCAATCATCGCGTCAGCGGCATCACCGCGATAATAGCTCTCGCCATCATCTTAGGTGGCACCATGATCCCGTTCTCCTACATGAAGACGGTCGGTTACACCGTAGCTTTCAGTCTCCCGTCGGACCAGGCCATCTCCGATCCCAACCAGCTTGCTTCGGCGATGTCGACTCTCGGACTCAACGATGTCTGGGTGAATTACAACATCGATGGCGAAAGCACGGTCTGGACCCTGAGCAACCTTCCGGATCAGAAAGCGGCCACGACCGCCGCCGCGGCGTTTCGCACCATGACCGGTACCGATGCTGAGCCTGATATCACGCCGGTGCTCAAGGAAGTATCGGGCAGCCTGTACGCGCAGGTGGTCGAGGAGCTTCGTGAAATCACGATCACGACCGAAGTCGGTGGTACTCCCGAAGAGATCGAAGAACAGATCAGAGACCAGCTCATTGACGCCGGATTCGAGCCGGGTGCTATCCATGTTATCACCAACGAAGTAGACGGCACGGTTATAATCGACCTCGAGGTTACCCAGTAACGCGGGTCACGATAGACGTTAGCAGGGGTTCACGATCGTGAGCCCCTCTTTTGTTTTGCCGGTCAGTCCACGGGGTTGACAATGCTGATGATAGTTTGCCCCGGTTTGGGGGACAGGGGATCCTGTACCGTGCCGACAGTGAGCTTGCCGGACTCGTTGATCAAAAAAACAGGCAGGGCCGAAGTCCCATACTTCGCCTTGAACGCCTCGAAATCAAACTCTTTGGTGATAGAATTCCTTTTGATCACGGCGCCGTCACGAAACCGGTTTGTCATATAGCGGCAGTTGGCCTCTTCGTCGAACAGGAACCGTCCGCGAAGATGCTCCGGCAGTTGCTCGCGTTTGTCCTTTTTGCGCTCCTTCGCCGGCGGCAGTTGATACACCTCGGAGCTTCCGAAAACATCGACAAAATGCAGCGCCGCCAGCGAATTGACCTCATCGTTGGGCGTCACCGCCAACAGTCGCCCGATACCGTCGAGTTGCAGATTGTACATCATTTCCTCGCCGAGCACGCTGCCGTGATAGCCGGTGAGACCCATGCGTCGGGCCTCGGTGATGTTATCCCAGTTGGAGTCAACCATCGCGACCTCGAATCCGTTGTCCTTGAGAATTTTGGCCATATCGCGCGCCCAGGGCGGCGCCCCGGCGAACAACACTCCCTGCGGATCTTTCAGGGACACTTTGAGGCGACGCGCGACCTTCGATGCGGTGAGTCCGTAGACCGCGACCGTGACGATAATAACGATAAACGTCAGCGGCACCAGCGCCGCCGCCTGAGGGTGGCCGGTTTCGGTCAGACGGATCGCGAACACAGACACGACAGCGGCCGCGACGATTCCGCGCGGGGCCATCCATGAGAGAAAATGACGTTCATTAGTCGTCAGCGATGTCCCTACGGTGGAGGCAAACACAGCGATGGGCCGAACTATGACTATGAGGATTATAACAAAGATCCATCCTCCTATTCCGGCCAGGGCCAGTTGCGATGCTTCAAGACGCGCTCCCAGCACGATAAACAGGCTCGATATGAGGAGCACCCGGAGGTTTTCTTTGAATTCCAGGATATGATGCACCGAAACGAACTTCTGGTTCGTGAGCGCCACGCCCATGACTGTCACGGCGAGCAATCCGGATTCGGTCTGAAGACCGTTCGCGGCCACATAGCACATGATCACTATCATCAGCGAAACGGGATTCTGCAGGAAGTCCGGAACCAGGAATTTCCGTAGCATGAGGACAATGACACCAGCAGATAACAATCCAACGAATGTGCCAAACATTAGCGCCTTGATAACACCCCAGAATACCACGCTGGTGCTTCCGTGCGCCCCGCCGGAGACTATCACTTCGAATACAAGCACCGCGAGAACCGCTCCGATGGGATCATTAACGATCCCTTCCCACTTGACTACCGAGCCGATTCTTCCGCGCGGACGCACCTGTCTGAGAAGCGGGATAATGACAGTCGGCCCCGAGACAACGAGGATGGCGCCCAGCAGAATCGCCAGCGACCACTCCAGACGCGCGACATAGTGCGCCGCCAGCGCCCCAAAAAGCCATGTGACGAGTATTCCGATCGTCACAAGCCGGGTGACGACGCCACCCGTTTTGCGAAGTTCGGAAAGTTTGAGGCTCAGACCTCCCTCGAAGAGAATGATAGCGACCGAGATTGACACAATCGGGAAGAGCGCCTCGCCGAAGACCTCATCGGGGCGCAAAAGCCCCACGACAGGACCGGCGATAATACCGAAAACCAACAACAGCAGGATGGCGGGAAGATGCAGCCGCCAGGCAAGCCACTGGGCCAGAATACCCAGTATGAGTATGCTGGCCAGGCCGATTAGAAGATGTTCACTCAAGGGATTAAACCCCTTCGGTTATTCTACGGTCACCGATTTCGCCAGGTTCCTCGGCTGATCGACGTGACATCCCCGCATGACGGCGATGTGATAGGCCAGAAGCTGCAGCGGGATGATCGACAGCAGCGGAGTAAGCAGGCGATAGGTTTCCGGGATATAGATAACGTGGTTGACACGATCGGCAATCTCGGTGTCGCCTTCGGTGGCAATCGCGATCACATTACCGTTGCGGGCCTTAACCTCGGCGATATTCGACATGACTTTATCGTACACCGGATCTTTGAGCGCGATGACCACGACCGGCATGTTTTCATCGATTAGAGCGATCGGACCGTGTTTCATCTCGGCCGCCGGGTAACCCTCAGCGTGGATATAGGAAATTTCTTTGAGCTTGAGCGCTCCCTCGAGAGCAACCGGGAAATTGATACCGCGCCCGAGATAGAGAAAATTGTTATTACGATAGTACTCGGAGGCTATCTTTTTTACCTGCTCCGAGGTCTGCAGGCAGCGTTCGACCTGGTCGGGAATTCTTTGAATGGCGGCGATGATCTCCTGCCCCGCCTGAACAGACATCTGGCGCATCCTTGCCAGCAGCGTCGTTATCAGGCTGAGCACCATGACCTGCGATGTGAACGCCTTGGTCGATGCCACACCGATTTCAGGGCCGGCGTGAATAAACACGCCACCGTCGGTCTCGCGCGCCATGGTCGAGCCGACCACGTTGACAATACCGAGCACGGTCGTGCCGCGTTTTTTTGCCTCGCGCATGGCAGCCAGCGTATCGGTGGTTTCACCCGATTGACTGATAGCGAAGAGAATGTCGTTCGGGCCGATAATCGGGGAACGGTAACGAAATTCCGAGGCGTACTCGACATCGACGGAGACTCGCGCCAGTTCTTCGATCAGGTACTTGCCGATAAGCCCGGCGTGCCACGAGGTTCCGCAGGCCGTGATAATGACTTTTTCGATTTTGCGAAGTTGATCATACTGAAGGTTCAAACCGTTCAAGCGCGGAATGCCTTCATCGTAATTCAAACGTCCCCTGATGGCGTTGCGAAGAGTCGTGGGCTGCTCGTGAATTTCCTTGAGCATGAAATGGTCGTAGCCGCCTTTTTCAATCTGGTCGAGTGTCCACGTCACCTCTTCGATTTGAGGAGTTATCTGCACGTTCTGAATCGTGGTGATATTGTAATCAGTGGCGGTAACAGTGGCGATCTCGCCATCCTCGAGATAAACCACGCGATTGGTGTATTCGAGCATGGCGGAGACATCCGATGCCACCAAGTTCTCGCCGTTACCGAGCCCCAGAACCAGCGGCGAACCCATTCGGGCGACGACAATCATGCCGGGATGCAGCGCCGAGATGACCGCGATACCATAAGTACCGTCGACCTGCGTCAGAGCGTTGCGAACAGCCTCGGTCAGACAACCCTTGTAGTTGAACCTGATCAGATGCACGAGAATTTCCGTGTCGGTTTCGGTCTTGATCTCATAACCCTTTTGAACGAGAAACTCTCTGAGGGTGCGGTAGTTTTCTATGATACCGTTGTGGACAAGGGCGATCTCCTGTTTTTCGTCGGTGTGCGGGTGGGCATTCAGCTGAGTCGGCTCACCGTGGGTGGCCCATCGGGTATGGGCGATACCGTGGGTGCTTTCCATGCTGTTGCCGTTAAGTGTCTCTTCGAGTTTCTTTATCTTTCCCGCCGACTTGGCAACCATTAGTCCTGAGCCGGTCAGCATGGCGATCCCGGAAGAATCATAGCCTCTGTATTCAAGGCGTTTGAGCCCTTTTATGAGCACCGGCATGGCTTTCTTGGGACCTACGTATCCGACTATTCCGCACATATTCTATATCCTATCCGCTATTTTAAATATTTCCGCACTTTTCGAAGGAGACTTTCGGTGAGGGATCTATCCGATGTCTCAATGATTACGCGGTATATGGGCTCAGTGTTGGAGGTACGAATCTGCAGCCACCCGCTTTCAAAATCGAAGCGGAGACCGTCGCGACGGTCCACTCTGGTTTTGCCCAGTAGACGGGGGACTTCTTTTTCGAACTGCTTAAGCTTCGACGAAAAGTTCGCCTTCAACAAACCCTTGGTCTTTATATTATAGTACCTGGGGAAAGTTGCAACCAGTTCCCCCAGGCTCATTTTCTTTTTTGCCAAGTACGACAGCACCAGCGCGGCGGCAATGAGCGCGTCACGGCCGCTGTGGAACGCGGGATAGATTACGCCGCCGTTACCTTCGCCGCCAATCACGCCTTTGCGATTGTGCATCATCTGCACCACGTTGCTCTCGCCGACTTTGGAATAAATAACTTTCGAACCGAGCGAATTAGCAATCTCCTCGGTAACTTTCGAGGTTGATAAATTTATTACTGTCGGACCCTTGGTCTTTGACAGCACTGCCGCCACCGCGATTGAAAGCGTGAGTTCCTCTCCGATGGGGTTGCCCTTCTCATCGACCAAAGCGAGCCGGTCGGCATCGGGATCGCAGGCCATACCAATATCAGCCTTGTGACGCTTCACTGCCGATGACAACAGTCTCAAATTGGCCGGCACCGGTTCGGGGTTGCGTTTGAAATTACCGTCACCATCGCAATTGATCTCTACAACTTTCGCCCCGAGTCTCGTCAGCAACAATGGGAGAGCCTCCGAACCTGCCCCGTTGACAGCATCGACAACCACCTTGAACTTGCGGTTTATTACGGCAGCCTTGTCTACCGCTCTCACTTTGAGGGTCTTCTTTACGTGCTCACCAACCCAGTGATTCTGAACAACCACCTTACCGAGGTCTTTGTACGTCTTGTATGCAAAGGCGCCGGTCGAGTAAATGCGGTCCAGCCTCTTGTACTGCGCGGGGGTTATGAACTCGCCTCGATCGTTGAAGAATTTCAGGGCATTCCATTCAGATGGGTTGTGCGAAGCTGTGACACAGATTCCACCAACCGCCCTGAGTTGTTTCACCGCTATCTCGACGGTCGGCGTCGGGACAATACCGATATCGACAACATCAATACCGACCGATACCAGCCCGGAGATTACCGCCGGGAGGATCATTGAGCCCGAAGGTCTGCTATCGCGGCCGATAACCACCGTACCTGTCTTAACAAGCGTACCGAAAGCGGCTCCGTAGGCGGTTGCCATAACCGGGTCAAGACCGGCTCCGATTACCCCTCTTACACCCGAGGTAGATTTTACCAACTTCTGTTTCATCAGCTATAATCCGTATTATATATTTTAATGTCGGCTAAAGTAACCGTCTCTTTCTATCCCGTTTTTATAGATCAGCCAAGCCTGAAAATATTGGATGACAATTACTTAACTGCTACGCTCACCGGTGTCAAGCGCTCTTCATCAATTAAAACGCAATTTCGGCCCCCCCGGTTTGACCGACCCGGCTTTTCCGAGTCTATTTTTGGCATCTGACCATGTATCAATCAGTCGTCAAACGCCGCCGCCCCGCCTTCGGTTCCAATCCAGATTGTTCCGTAAGCATCGGTCTTTACCATATTGACGACGTTATCCGGAAGGAGACTGTTGACGGTGGTGTAGTGTGTCCAGGCGGCGCCATCGTATCTAAACACGCCATCATTAGTGGCAAACCAGCGGTGCCCGGCCAGATCGACCGCTATCGAAAAAATAACATCGCTTGTCAGTTCGCTATTCGATGTATTCAGTACACTCCAATCACTGCCGTCATAGCTGAACGCTCCCTGCTCGGTTCCGAACCAGACTCTGCCCGCGGTTGGCAGAATCGATATCACGCCTCCCGACGTGAAACCGTCTCCCGCGTTAAAGTCCTCGAAATTCACACCATCGAATCGACTGGCGCCGCCATAGTTGTATCCAATCCAGAGATACCCGGCGGAGTCGAAAGCCAGAGAACCTATGATGTTGGAGTTCAAGCCGCCACTGGTGTTGGACGTGTTGTAATTTACCCAGCCGGTATCAACCTGGTGAAAGATACCGCCGGTCGTTCCAACCCAGATTTCGTTATCGGGGGATACCGCAATGGAGTTGATGGAATTCGAGAGAAGCGAAGTGCTGTCGCTGGAATAATTCGTGAAGGTAGCGCCGTTGAACCGGCTCAGTCCTGCGGAACTGGTGCCGATCCACAACATTCCCGTTCCATCAACCGCAAGGCAAGTGAGGTCATCACCTGGTATATAGGAGTTGGCGGTATCGAATATTGTCCATGTCAGGCCGTTCAGATGAGCCAGTCCGGCATTGGTGGCGAAGAAGCGGCCGTATCCGGTGGCGGCGATATCCCTGACCATGTCCGAAGGTAACCCGCTGTTGCTTTCTGTGTAGACAGACCAGCTACCGGCGAGAAGGGTTGTGGCGCTGACGACGTTCGAAATACCCGACCAGTTGTCCGCCTCATCAGCCACTTTGACGGCAAAGTAGTATGTTGTGACGGGAGACAAGCCGCTGACAATACAAGTATCCGGATAGCCAACCACGGACGGATATGGAGGATCGGCAACCGTCGTGGCCGCGCTCCAGTTGTCTTCGGTGATCGGCGAAATAGAGTATTTTATTTCATAGTGGTCGGCCCTTGCCAACACACCATCATCGCCCGAAGCTGTCCAGACAAGAGTGACCGTGCTGCCGCTGGGATCACTGGCAGTCAGATTCAGAATATCCGCAGGCGGCGTTGTGTCAGCCGGTCCCACGATAGTCTCATCATCACCGGAACAACCGAGCGTCACAATCAACGCCAGACCGAGAATTACACCGATGTAACGTAATATCATATCATCCTCTTAAAGGTATGTCTCTTCCGCCCGCCCCGAAAGCTAACCGCGACCGGTCAGCACGGACTTCATCGACGAGTGTATATATCCATTGCTTGCCAAAATGTCTTTGTCAAAGATAGAGTATTCCCCGCCGTCTATACGCGAAACCTTGCCTCCGGCCTCTTTCACAATCAAAGCCGCGGCAGCGGTGTCCCATGGATGCAGGTAGTACTCCCAGAAGCCATCGAGCCTCCCGGCCGCGAGCCAGCACAAATCCAGCGCCGCCGAGCCGAGTCTTCGCACCGCCTGAGCCTTTTTCATCATACGCGCGAACATCCCGAGGTTGTTCTTTCGCGCCGTGCGAATATTGTAAGCGAAGCCTGTCGCCAGAAGGGAACGCTCGAGACTCCGTTGCGAAGAAACCGTTATACGCTTTTTATTCAGGGTTGCTCCCAGTCCGCGTGCCGCGGAATACAACTCATTTGCCTCGGGATCATAAACTACTCCCACGATGCCTTTCTTCTTATACTCCAGAGCAATCGAAACGGAGTAAACGGGAAAGCCGTGGGCGTAATTTACTGTGCCATCAAGCGGGTCAACAACCCATCGAAACGGCGATTCTCTATCAAAGCCCGAACCTTCTTCCGCCAAAATTCCATGATCGGGATATTTCTTACGGATGGCCGAGATGATATATTTCTCCGACTTCAGGTCGAATTGCGTAACCGGGTCAATCTGCCCCTTGAATTTGACTTTCTTGCCCCGATGAAAGCCATCCGAGAGGATTTTCCCCGCCCCGGCAGCAAGTTTCTGCGCGAAGGTCTGGTATTGTCTCAGTTCAGTTTGACTTGGTTTCATTTATTATCCGCCGGCCACAGATGCCTGCGAGCCGGACGTGACATCCTGTCTTTTGTACTGTAACTGGTACAATTTATAATAAATGCCTTGTTTTTTCAACAATTCTTCGTGTTTGCCCATTTCGCGTAACTCCCCGTGATGTAACACGATAATCTTATCAGCCTTTTCGATGGTCGAGAGCCGGTGCGCTATTATTATCGAAGTTCTGCCTTTCAGGAGTTCATCGAGTGCTCTCTGGATAAGTGTTTCGGTCTCGGTATCGACCGAACTGGTGGCTTCGTCCAGAACCAAAATATCCGGATTGAAGGCCAAAGCCCGGGCGAACGAGAGGAGCTGTTTTTGCCCGGTCGATAATGTCGCTCCCCGTTCTTTTACTTCCGTGTGTATGCCTTGCGACTGATTTTTCATGAATCTGTCGAAACCGACCCTGGCCAGAGCCTGGTCCACCTGCCTGTCGGAAATCCGGCTATCGCGCAACCGCACATTCTGAGCGTAATCTCCGCTGAAAATGAAGACATCCTGCAGCACGAGCCCCATGTGGGAGCGAAGGGCCTTGATGGAATAGTCTTTGATATCGATACCGTCGATCTTAATCGAGCCTTTCTGGTAGTCATAGAAGCGATACAGCAGCGACATCAGCGATGTCTTCCCCGCGCCGGTGGCGCCCACGATGGCCACCTTTTCGCCGGCGGCAACGGAAAACGATACATCTTTTAATACCCAGTCTTCATCGCTGTAAGCAAACCACAGGTTCTCGAAATCAATTGAGCCCTTAAAGTCGCCGGTTCTTTTGGCCGTCCTCTTGCTCACAATCAGCGGTTCGGTATCGATGAGCTTGAATATTCTCTCGGATGACGCCATGGACGCCTGAAGGATGTTGTACTTTTCCGACAGGTCGCGTATCGGATTGAAGAAACGCTCCACGAGATAGATGAACAACACCAGTTCACCGTAGGTCAGGCTGCCCATACCAATCATCCGGCCGCCATAATAGAAAAGCAGTCCCAGCGACATCGCCCCGATAATCTCGATAGTCGGATAGAAGACGGCGTAATAGAGAACCGATCTAAAATGGGCGCCGCGGAGGTCTTTGTTGATATCGTCGAATTTGCCGAAGGTGGTGTCCTCACGCGTGAAAAGCTGGATGATATTCATGCCGGTGATATGCTCCTGCGCGAATGAGTTCAGTCGGGCCAATTTGATTCTTACCACGCGGTAGGCATCGCGCGCTTTGGCCCTGAACACGAAAGTCACAAGCACAAGCAGCGGCAACGAGACGAAAGTCACGAGCGCCAGTTTCCAGTTGACATACACCAGCGCGGCGACGAAGAAGACCAGCATCAGAATGTCGCCGATAATATTGACCACCCCCGAAGAGAACAACTCGTTCAACGTGTTGACATCGTTGGTAACCCTGGTGACCATTCTGCCTACCGGATTTTTATCGAAGAAGCCCAGATGCAGTCTTTGGAGATGGCGGAATATCTGCATGCGGATGTCGTGCTGTATTCTCTGACCCAGCCACATGGTCACATATATCTGAGTGTAGCTGGCCACGAGCAGCACGGCCGTAATCGCCATGTAGATCAGGGCTATTTTTTCGAAGCCTTCGGCGACACCTTTCATGATATAATTGTCGATACCGTTTTTGGTGACGAAGGCGAGCGAGGTCTGAAGCACGGCATTAACTACCAGCACCGAGACGGCGAGAACGATTATCCATCGATACGGTCGGGAGTATTTCCACAGACGCCGCATCAGGCGGGCATCATAGGCTTTTCCCAGTACTTCTTCTTCGTGGTAACCGGTCGCGCTCATAACTTTTCCAGCTCCATCTCCAACAGCTGTGAACGGTACAGTTCCGCATATTCTCCGCCCAGCCGAAGGAGTTGCTCGTGCGTACCTTTCTCGACAATTCGTCCTTCGTGCAGGTACAATATCAGGTCAGCGTCCTTTACGGAGGATACCCGGTGGGATATAATAATCGAGGTGCGGTTTTCCAGTACCTGCTTGATCCGCTGGTTTATCTGGTGTTCGGTTTCGATATCAACAGCCGAGGTAGCGTCATCAAGTATCAGGATTTTCGGTTTGGGCAATATTGCCCGTGCTATGGCGGTACGCTGTTTTTGTCCTCCTGAGAGGGTGATACCGCGCTCGCCGACGATAGTGTCAAAACCGTTGCGAAACGACTCAACATCCTTGATCAGGTCGGCCATGCGAGCGGCCTCCACGACAGCCTCTCTGCCCGCCTCCTGACATCCGAACCGGATGTTATCCGCGATCGTATCGGAGAAGAGAAACGGTTCCTGGGTGGCGAAACCGATCTGACGCCGGAGAGCTTCCAGTTGCCAGTCGTTAACATCCACACCATCGATGAATATCTTCCCCCGTTCCACCGGAAAAAGTCTGGCCAGTAAAGAGACGAGCGTTGTTTTCCCCGAACCTGTCTTACCCACCAGTCCGATAGTCTGGCCGGGCTCGATGATAAGGCTTATGTTTTCGAGCACCCTGTTGCCGTTATAACCAAAGCTGAGATCACGAATCTCGATCCTGCCGGCGACGGGCTGATCGTGTCCCGTGTGGTCACCATCTCTGATAAGCGGCTCAGTTTGCAGGACGGTATTGATGCGCTCAAGGGACGCTTTCCCTCTCTGGTAGAGTGATGTTACCCATCCGATAGCGATCATCGGCCACAAGATCATCGACAGATAGGCGAAGAACGCCACGATATCGCCCAGGCCCAGATTGCCTTTGATAACCTCCAGACCGCCAAAGTAAAAGACAATCAGATAGGACGCTGATGCCAGAAGCCGCATCGAGGGCATGAAGACGCCCTGAAGGTTCGCGAGCGCCATGTTCAAGAAGATATAACTTTTGGACATCAAATTGAAATTTCGTATTTCGGCGCCTTCCTGGCGAAAAGCCTTTATAACCCGGACGCCGGAGAGATTCTCCTGCGCGGTGGCGGTCAATTCGGAGAATTTCTCCTGAACCTTCATTGATCTCTTGTGCAGCATGTTACCCAGCTTGTACACGGCCACCGGCAGAAGGACAAGCGGAATGACCGCATACAGGGTAAGTTTCGTTGAAAGGAAAAGCATTACCGCGAAAGAGACCGTGAGTTTGATGACAGTGTCGCTGATATACATGACGCCGGGCCCGATCATTTGCCTCACCGCCTCGAGGTCGTTGGTCATTCGGGCCATGAGATCACCGGTGCGGGTATTGTGATAGAATGTCGGCGACAGTCTCAGAAGGTGAGAGAAAATCTCGCCGCGCAAATCATACTCGATGTGCCGCGACATCCAGATAATCGTGCGGCGCATCATGAACCGGAACACACCCGACAGTACGGCAAGAGCGAAGGCGAAAATAACGTACTTGAGAATAACAGAGATCGGTTTGCCGGCTTCGAGGGCGTCGAAAACGAGTTTGGAAACATACGGGACGATAAGAATCAGCCCGTTGGACATCACCACGGCGGCGGCGCCGGCAATCAGATATCCCTTATAGCGGGCGAAGTATTTCGTTACCGTAGAAAATTGCGAGAGATTTGTCTTGGGATTTTCAGAGCTAGTGGTCATACCATCCTATCCGGGGTCTTCCCCTCAGATACGCAATATAACACTCCCGGAGATTAATAGTTCAAGATATTGGCAAAAAGATGGATAGCATCGATGTCAAGCCGGGAGATCATCTCAGGCAGAGGAAATCCGCAGAAGATAATCTGACCATCGCCCAATCGGGACACCGACAGCAGCGTTGCGCCCGTAGGGGTTACATAAATTTTCTCCGCCGGTGAAATGACCGCCGGTGAAACATCACGTTTCTTGAAAAATGATGAGAGCAGGTTCTTCTCCGATATAGGATATGGGCCGCCGAGTAGGTTGGCCCCGGGGATCCGGTTGACGACATCCTGCTGATCAACTACCTCGATAACCGGCACGAAAGAGACCGGAAGCACCGTGGATGGCCAGTCATCGGGCTGCCCCAACACCACCAGCGAGCCCCCCTGACGAAGATATTCTTCGAACCGGTTCTTCATCAGGTGAAATGACGGATAGTTGCGAAAACTGCCCGAGCCGATGACAATCACATTGTAGGCATCGAGGTCCGCTGTAACCAGAGCGCGATCCGTGAGGGGCAGATAGGCTACTTCGGTCATGCGAAGGATATCCTCGAGCATTCCCAGCGTGTCGGGCATGAAAGCCACCTTGATGGTATCGGCAATATCACAGGAGGCGATTCGGATGCGGCTCGTGTCGACGTCGACCAGTTTGTCATCAACGGAAAGCTCGATAGTCTGATATTGTATGCCCAGTTCGAATAGATTCGAGATTGTGAATGGGATCCTGACTGTCTCGGTAAGGGTGCCTTTTTCCAATTCAAGTTCCTTGCGATAAGCTCCGGCAAACAGGCCTCGTGGAGTCTGCAGGTTCAGCTGAGCGATACCGGCATAGTCGTACGGCTTGGTGATTACCGCCTTCATATTCAAGCTTGTCACAAGCCTGTCTATTTCCAGGCTGGGGAATGGTTTTACGAAATAATAGTCCGGTTCGAATTCGATCTCGAGGTCGGGCGCCTGCCAGACCGGAATCTTGCTCGTAAAGGTGAGCGGAATCTGTCCATAAGCGGCGTCCACCGTGAACTCAAGCGAATCCGGTATCTCACCGTCGAGGTACGATCTTTCGATATCAACGAAAAACTCCCGGGTGTAGGACTGATGCGGCAAGATTACTTTTGGTGTTTCGTCGAGAGGGACCGCGACCGAATCCCAGTACGGATGGAACGTAAAGCCGTTCAGTTCGATCTCTTTGGGACCGTTGGCCGAAACCGACGCGATAAATTTCAGCCGGGGGCCGTGTGGAGAGTCCCTCAGAACGATTCTTCCTTCCCACGTAATCCCGACTGCCTTCAGCGCGGCAAGCTCCGCCTTGCGTTCCAACTCCAGCAGGTACTGCTGAAATCCGGGTATGCTGCCGATGGCTGACTCGTGGCGGCTCAACTGTCTCATCTCCCGATAACCGTCGACTATAAAGCTGACCTTGGTCTGTCCGACGGAAATCTTCGACGCATTGAAACTGGAAACGTATTTTCTCGCCTGCTTCATTATCGTCTGCTTCAAGGGGCCGTCGACAAAGACGCTGTCGATGATGGAAGTCAGTCGAAGATGTCCTATGCCGGACATGAAGTTGTCCTCGTACGGCGCGTTCGGCATATTGCTCTCAAGCAGCGCGTAGCGGGTAAGTCTGGCGGCCTTGAAACCATCTATCTCGAAAAGCGGGAACAAAACCGGTATTTCGAGCTTCATGCGGTCGTGGTAGCGGTTAAACAATTCCCGGCTGTTGAGAGCTATCGCGCCACTCGATACTTTCTGACGGTTGTCGTCGGGTGATTTCCTGTACACCTTGAGGATATTGAAAAGCCTGTCTTCAGGCCGGGCTCTCTCGATTAATTTTCTTTTGAGCAGTTCGAACAGCGGATCTCCTCCCCTGTCGCCAAAAATGACAATATCTGGTGGGCGATCGTAAAACAGGTCGGCGATCAGAGTCGAGACGGCGCTCGAATCACCGGCGGGAAAATGCGCTCTGGTAAGATAAATTTCCTTGTCCGGTATCTCGGCATTGTCACTGCCGGCGCGCGCTCGTTCCGATGCGGTCAGCAGTTCGATCCGGCAGCCGATCTCATCATTGAGATAATATAGCGTCGGCCACTCAATCGACGTCGGGTCATCGAACAAATACAGCACTCTCACATCGCAAAGGCTATGCTTCACGAGTTCGTTGGCCGCTGCATTGGAGGCGCTGAACATTAACAGAGAAAAAGCCAGAGCCAGGATTGTCAGGATTCCCGGCCGGAATCGGGCCGAAATTGAAGTCCTTTTCATATCATAAATATATCGGCTGTTTGTTGAAGATGTCAATTTTGAAACTTGGGGCGGAAAATATTTTGCCCGGCGGGCTAATCGCTGTCAACAACCGTCAGTTTGCCCCAAAATCTCTTCGTCGTCAGCTTTCCAGGCCGGATCGACTATACAAAGGAAGGTCAGTTCGCTTTCACCGGTGTTCTCTATCCACTGAATCGCCCCCGGCGGTATATCTATGGCGTCGCCCTTCTCGACCTGAGCGACCTCATCATTAATATGCATCCGACCCGACCCCGAAATAATGAAATAGACCTCATCGGTTTTCAAACGGTGCTTTTTCGACACCCGGCCGGGGGCAAGCGCCGCATGAGCCAGCGAGTAGCGGCCGTTAAAGGAGTAATCCCTGTCGGGATGAAGCAGCTCGCGCAGGCGGGTGTGATCGCCGGCGACGATTTCGGGACAGTGGTGGAATTTTCGGATCAACATGTGACACCGGTAAAACAAAAGCCGCCTTGCGGCGGCTTCGTTATTTTAAAGTACCTGATTATCCCTGAGCTTGGTGAACAGCTTGCCGGCAATCTCTTCAGGCGTCTCACCTTCGATAAGCTCACCCTTGGGGCGCGGCGGCGGAGGCGACACTTTGGTGACCTTCGTCTTCGAATTGCCGCCAATCGCGGCGCCATCGAGACCGAGATCCGAAGCACTCCATTTGGTGATCTCTTTCTTTTTCGCGGCCATCTTGCCCTTTAACGACGGGAGGCGCGGTTCGTTTATTTCTTTGACCACCGACACTACCGCGGGGAGGGTCAGTTCCACCACGTCGTATCCATCTTCGGTCGTGCGGTACACGGTAGCCTTACCATCGCCGACACTCTCGAATTTCTTAACGAACATGGCCTGCGGCAGACCCAGTGCGGCGGCCACAGCTCCGGGGACCTGCGCGGAGTCGGAATCGATGGCCTGTTTGCCGGCCAGAATGAGGTCGTATTCGCCAAGTTTCTTGAGGCCGCAGGAGAGGATTTTACCTATTGCCTGCTGGTCGGAGCCCTTGAACGTATCGTCACTGAGAAGGCAAGCCTCATCGACGCCGAGAGCCAGACATGCCCGCAGGGCGGATTCGGCCCTGTCGGTGCCGACCGTCATGACCGTCACCTTGCCGCCGTGCTTTTCTTTCATCCGCAGGGCTTCTTCCACGGCATACTCATCGAAAGGGTTGACCGTTCCCGGTCCCTGTGGGAGCACAACCTCGTTGGCGGCTTGATCCACCTTAATGAGGGCTATCTCCGGAACCTGTTTGATTAAGACGACTATATTCATTGTATCTCCTGTCGATTGTGGTATCGATTTCGATTGGGCCAATATGTTGAAGGAATATCATAAATCGGCGGGGTCTTGTCAAGCCTGTCGGGACTTGCGAGCGCGTAATAAAAAAAACCCGCCGGACGACGGGCTTTTTATAGATCGAATAAGGCTTTCTCGCTCTTATTTTCTCTTTTTGGCGACTCTCTTTTTCGAGGTCTTCGCGGCCGCTTTCTTCTTCGGAGCGGCTTTTTTCTTAGCCACTTTCTTCCTGGTCACTCTCTTGGGAGCGGCTTTTTTGCGGGCTACGGCTTTGCGCTTCGGAGCGGCTTTTCTCTTCGGCGCCGCCTTTTTCACTTTAGCCTTTTTCAGCTTCAGCGAGCGGGCTTTGGCCTTCACGGATGAAACGCTTCTGCGGAACATCTTGGCCAGCTCAGTCGCGGTTTTGGTTTTGTATGCCTTGCGCAGCGTGGACACTTCCGCAGCAGCCCATGCCTTGGCGCCTTTACGCACGGCCGGTTTTTTAGCCTTAGCCTTACGAACTGTTTTCTTGGTTGCTTTGCGCATTGAATCACTCCTTTGTAAAGGTTACCGATGGTTAAAGAATTAGTTTGTGCATTGCATTCTTCTTCGGATCGTTGCTCTTTTCATCGCGAAATCTTTGCAACCCGTTTGTTGATAAGGGATGTTGGGAAAATTGTCAAATAAAAAATCGCGAAAATCACCGTCGGAGTTCGTAGAAAAAGTAAAATCGTAACGGATGTGAAGGGTTCGTACGCGTGATCAGTCTTCACCGTTCTCGAGAATATCAAGCGCCATCGCCGCGGCTCTCTGCTCGGCTTCCTTCTTGGAGAATCCCACACCGGTGCCCACGCGTTTGTCGCCGATGAACACGACGACCTTGAACTCCTTCTCGTGGTCCGGTCCCGTCTCTCTGACGACATCGTAGCGCGGCATCCCATCGCCTCTGGCCTGCATCAACTCCAGCAACGCTCCTTTGTAGTTGCGCTGCGAGGCGTCGGCAAGAATCATTTCCTTGCGAAGATATATCAGTCTCAGGACCACGTCGCGCGCGGCGTCGCACCCGCCGTCGAGATAAACCGCCCCAATGACCGACTCGAACGCGTCGGAAATGATCGACGGACGCTCCCGGCCGCCCAGACGGTCTTCCTCGGGAGACAAAAGTACATAAGCGTTCAGTTTGATTTCCCTGCCGATAGCGGAGAGGGTTGATTCGTTAACGAGCTTGGCCTTGGTCTTGGTGAGTTTGCCTTCACGCCAGTAAGGATGATCATGATAGAGTTGATCGGCAATTATCAGACCGAGGACCGAGTCCCCCAGGTATTCCAATCGTTCGTTGGAAGGACGGAACTCCTCCAACTGGCGGTGATAGGAGCGATGAGTCAGCGCCAGCAAGAGCAGTGACTCATCGCGAAAATGATAGCCGATTATATTCTGTACCTCGGCCAGACGGGCTTCAGCGTCAAACCCTTTGGGTATATTTACGATATGCTTTAAATATTCCCAGAAGCCCATCTAGTGAGTGCCATCGAGTTTTCCCAGAACGAGGGTGACGTTGTGACCGCCGAAGCCGAACGAGTTGGAAATGGCATAGTTGATGGCACAGCTCCGTTTGCCTTCGGGCACGTAGTCAAGGTCGCACTCGGGATCGGGGTTGTCGAGATTCGTCGTGGGATGTACAACTTGCTCCGCGATCGATTTAGCCGTGGTTATGGCTTCGACAGCTCCGGCCGCGCCAAGCAAATGCCCGATCATCGACTTGGTCGAATTTATCGGAATCTTGTAGGCGCGCCCGCCAAGCACCTCCTTGAGAGCCTTGGTCTCCGAAATGTCCCCGAGTTCCGTGGAGGTTCCGTGAGTGTTAACGTAATCAACCTGATCGTTGGTGATGCCGGCGTATTTTATGGCCAGCTCAATCGACTTGCGCGCACCGTAACCATCCGGATGAGGAGCGGTAATATGGTGGGCGTCCGCGGTGGAACCGGCTCCGAGGAATTCAGCGTAGACCCTGGCGCCTCTGGCTTTGGCATGCTCGAGCGACTCAAGCACGATTATGGCGGCTCCTTCGCCCATCACGAAACCATCGCGGTCCTTGTCGAACGGGCGGGACGCCCGTTCGGGCTCGTCATTGCGCGTCGAAAGAGCCTTCGCCTGGCAGAACCCTGCCAGGGCGGTTGGCGTAATGGTGGCCTCGGCTCCGCCGGCAATCATTATGTCGGCCTCGCCGCGCTGAATGATATGAAAAGCATTGGCCAGAGCGTGAGCCGATGACGCGCAGGCCGAGACGGTCGCGTAATTCGGACCCCTGAACCCGTAGCGTATCGAAACCAACCCCGCGCACATATCGATGATCATCATCGGGATGAAGAAAGGCGAAACCCGGCCCGGCCCGGAGTTTTCCAGAAGGCTGTGCTGTTTCTCGAAGGTCGATATCCCGCCGATGCCACTGCCGATAACCACTCCGCAACGATCCTTATCGACCGTCTCAAGATTGATGCCGCTGTCGTTTATCGCCTGCTCGGAGGCCGCCATCGCATACTGTTCCGACAGATCCATCCGACGAGCTTCCTTCTTGTCCATGTAATTGTCCGGATTGAAATCCTTCACTTCGCCGACAATACGGGTCGGATAAGCGGAAGCATCAAAGCGAGTAATCGGAGCGATCCCGGACCGCCCTTCCAGAAGGGCCTTCCAGAATCCATCGAGTGAATTACTCACCGGCGTGATGACGCCCATCCCGGTAATGACAACTCTGTTATTCATATTCGTCAGTTCTCTAAATGGTGAACAACGTCCGGCGAATACTCTTACTTATTCTCCGAATGCGTCGTAATGTAATTGATGGCGTCGCCGACCGAGACGATCTTCTCGGCGTCTTCATCCGGGATTTCTATCGAGAATTCTTCTTCGAGAGCCATGACCAACTCGACGGTATCGAGGGAATCGGCGCCAAGGTCCTCGACAAATTTCGCGCGTTCGGTAACCTGACCGGCTTCCACCCCAAGCTGCTCAACGATAATTTCCTTAACTCTCTCTTCGACTGACATTGCTAACTCCTTTTAAGTTGTATTACAGTATTATGCTATTGTCAAACCGCCATCAACGGCCAGCACCTGGCCGGTGATGTATGAAGCCTCATCCGATGCCAAAAAGAGCACCGTTGAAGCTACATCGTCCGGCGTACCCGGACGTTTGATCAGAACTTTACCGAGAAACGCTTCTTTGGCCTGCTGCGGAAGATTCGCGGTCATATCGGTGGCGATAAATCCGGGCGCCACGGCGTTGACGGTAACACCGCGCGCTCCAAGTTCTTTCGCGGCCGATTTGGTCAGGCCTATAAGCCCTGCCTTCGAGGCAGAGTAATTGGCCTGGCCGGCATTGCCGCTCAGACCAACCACCGAACTTATATTTACGATGCGTCCATACCGCTGCTTCATCATAATCTTAGCCGCGGCTTTCGTGACAAGAAATGAACCTTTGAGATTTATGTCAAGTACCATATCCCAATCTTTCTCGTCCATCCTTATCATCAGGGTGTCTCGGGTTATCCCCGCATTATTTACGACAATATCGACCGAACCGAATTTCTCGAGTGTTTTGGCGAAAAGGCTGTCGATATCGGCCTGATTGGTGACATCAGCCTTAATCCCGACCGTATCTCCCCCAATTTCACGGGCCGTCTGGTCCACCAGACCCTGGTCGATATCGCACAGGACAACCCTGGCCTTCAGGGCAACAAACTTCTCCGCGATGGCCCGGCCAATCCCTCTGGCCGATCCCGTCACTATCACTGTCTTGCCTTCAAAATTCATGACTACCCCTCTCATCAGTTGCCCGCAGCAAAACTCTCGATATCGGCAAGGGTATCGAGGTTGAGCATCTGCTCCGGTTTCATATCACGTTTTGCCAGCCCGCTCAGCACTTTGCCGGGTCCGATCTCGACCACTTTGGTCACGCCGCTTTTTACCAGGTAATCCATCGTCTGAGACCAGCGCACCGGCTCGGTGACCTGCTGAACCAGAAGAGTGCGGATATCCTCGGCATCCATAACCGATGATGCTGTCACATTCGCCACTACCGGCACCGATGGGTTTTTTATTGGCAGATTTTTGAGATACTCCTGAAGTCCGACCCGGGCCGGCTCCATCAACGGCGAATGAAACGCCCCGCCGACCTCGAGTATTATCGCTCTTTTGGCCTTGGCCTCCCGGGCCAGTTCGACGGCCTCTTCCACCGAAGCAATGGCGCCGGATATAGCAATTTGAATATTCGAGTTGAAATTGGCAGGAATTACTACTCCCTTCGACGACGCTCGTCGACAAATGTCCTCGACCTGCGCAAAATCCAGTCCCATGATGGCCGCCATCGTGCCGGGATTTTTCTGACAGGCATCCTCCATGAGAGCCGCCCGTTTGACAACCGCCCGGATGGCGTCTTCAAACGTCATCGCGCCGGTAACCGCCAGCGCGGCATACTCACCCAGCGAGTGACCGCAGGCGTAGTCAAAAGCCGGGAGCTTATCGCCCAGAATGGTCAACACTCCCAGGGCGTGAAGCAAAATCGCCGGCTGGGTGAATCTGGTACGTTTGAGTTCTTCCGCCGGACCTTCGAACGATATCTTCGCGATATCCGCGCCGATCTCGCTGCTGGCGAGGTCATACAGAGCTTTGACCTTATCCGATGATTCGTAGAGGTCGCGGCCCATACCGACATACTGTGACGCCTGTCCGGGGAAAAATAGTGCTGTCTTACTCATATTACCACCTTACCAGAGCCGAGCCCCAGATGAGTCCGCCTCCGAATGCCACCATCAAAACGTAATCACCCTTTTTGATCCTTCCGGCCCGATTAGCTTCGTCGAGCGCCAGCGGAATCGAGGCAGCTGAAGTATTCCCGTAATTTTCAATATTTATATATACTTTGCTCTCGTCGACCTTAAGGCGTTTCGCGAGGGCATCAATAATGCGAATGTTGGCCTGATGAGGTATCACCAGCGAAATATCGGCCCCGGTCAACCCGGCGTCGTCGAGCACTTTGAGGGCGGCGTTACACATTTCGCGCACGGCGACTTTGAATACATCCGAGCCGTTCATCATAATCTTGTCGCGTCCGTCAAACTGAAATTCCTTGCTGTAGGGGTTGACTGTGCCACCGACTTCGGACCAGAGCAACTCCCGCATCGAACCATCGGATTTGATATAGGTCGAAACAATACCGGATTCATCTTCGCTACCGGAGACCACCGCGGCCCCGGCGGCGTCGCCGAAGAGTACACACGTGTTACGGTCCTTGTAATTGGTGAATGCTGAAAGCTTTTCCACACCGATGACGAGCGCGCTTTTATATTTTCCTGTTTCTATAAACGGAGAGGCGATTGACAACCCGCTGATGAATCCTGTGCAGGCGGAAGCGATGTCGAACGCGACGGCGTTCGGCAGATTCATTTTTTCCTGCATCACGCATCCGGTCGACGGCAATTTGTAATCCGGCGTAACGGTGCCGACTACGACCAGGTCTATCTCCTCCCCCGTATACCCGGCCATATCAAGGGCGCCTTTCGCCGCCTCAACGGCCATATCCGATGTCGCCATGCCGTTTTCGGCGATGCGTCTTTCTCTTATCCCTGTTCGGGATACGATCCACTCATCCGAAGTATCGACCAGCTTCTCGAAATCAGCGTTGGTCATTCGATTCGGAGGAGCATACGACCCCGTTCCGATTATTTTCGCTCTTATTTTGCGATCCATTACTTTGTCCGAAGTGATTTGTTATTAGCTCATCGTGGATGCGTTTCTTGATCTCTTTGGCCGCCATTTCATAGGCGACGATCATGGCATTCGAGATTGCCCTGGCGTTAGATGATCCGTGACAGATAACGACGATGCCATCGACACCAAGAAGCGGGGCGCCGCCCATTTCGGCGTAATCGAAAGTGTTGCGCATCCGCTTCAAAAACGGCAGAAGCAGCATGGCTCCGATCCGCGAGAAAATATTGGTCTGAATCTGGCGTTGTATCGACTTAACCAGCATCGGCTTTATCGATTCGGCAAATTTCAGCAGTATGTTGCCGGTAAAGCCATCCGTAATGGCAACATCGATAGTACCCGAGAGAATGTCCCGTCCCTCGATATTTCCCACGAAATTTATCTTTGAGTCCTTGAGCAATTTCTGGGCGTTGAATATCAGGTCGTTGCCCTTGCTGCGCTCCTCACCGATAGAAATCAAGCCGACCCGGGGATGCTCTATTTTTGAGACCACGGAGGCATAAACCGAACCCATCACGGCGAATTGCGACAGGTGCTGTGGCTTGCAATCGGCGTTGGCGCCTGCGTCGAGAACAACTGTTCTCTTACCGGTCGATGTCGGGAACAGTGTCGTTATGGCCGGGCGACTTACACCCTCGATTCTACCCAGTGTCAAAAGCGCTGTCGCCATCACCGCGCCGGTGTTACCCGGCGATACGAAGGCATCGGCTTTGCCGGCCTTCACCAGACGCATCCCGACCGATACGGAGCTGTTCCGCATGCGAACACCGTCGGTAGCGGCTATGTGCATCGGCACAATATCATCGGCGTGCTCGATAGAGAGATTCGAAGGCAGCTCTTCCACCGTGGCGAGAACCTTTTCGATCTCATCGCGTCGGCCGACAAAGACGACCTTGAGCTTGCCGCCAAGCTTTCTGGCCGCATCTACGCCGCCCTGAATGATAGGCTCAACGCCGCCGTCGGCGCCCATAACATCCAGAACGACCGCATGTTGTTTATTCGCTGTCATAACAGCAATAGTATCAACAATCCTTTAGCAACTCTCCCCGGGATTTTATACTTCTTTCACCCCAATGATTTTTTTGCCGTTATAATAGCCACAATGGGTACAAATGTGATGGGGCAGTCGTGGGTGATGGCACTGAGGGCAGTCCACTACGTTGGGAGTAGCAAGAGTCCAGCCGGTGCGGCGTTTACGCCCTCTCGTGCGCGAATGTCGTCTTTTAGGAAGAGGCATCAGTGATTCCTTTGTTTTCCTTCATTATGTGCGATAGCTGCTTAAGCCCTTCCCACCGTGTGTCTGTCTTGTCCTGATGACAGGAACAGGATTCATGGTTCAGATCGGCCCCGCAGTGACAGCAGATTCCCCGGCAGCCTTCCGAACACAACGGTTTCAGGTCAAGCGCAGTTATAAGCGTCTGACGGACAATATCGGTTAGATCCGCCGTCAAATCGCCACCTTGTAAATATACGTAATCCTCATTATCAATCGCATCGCGATTATTTTCGTGCCATTCACGGGAACAGATAATGAAATCCGTGCTGTTGGACAACTTAAGGTCAAACTCAGCGAGGCAGCGAGCACACACTAGTTTAACGCTGGCGTTTGCCACTCCTTGACAGTAGTACTCATCGCCTGATTTCTGGATATCCAGACGCAGATCAATACTGTTGACAGCCGCCACGCTGTCATAATCAACCTTGATCATGTCCGGGTCACCCTTTAACGACATGTGGACCGGAAATGTTTCGAATTCCCGCAAATGCAATATCATAGCCTAAGAGTTTACGGAATATGGCCCCAAAAGTCAAGCAGAAAACGACCCCTAAATACTATGTATCACAATAGCTTAACCGTATTCGACCGGTGCGGGCCGCAGACTTGACGGGGCAGCGATAAGCGCCGCACTTTATAGACGGTAAACTGGGGGAAGCAGTCCGTTGTAGCTGATCTTGACCGGGCGTCTATTTATGGGTTTCGCGGTAAATCTTCATCCTGTTGGCAGCCCTTGCCATAGCTGCCTCTTCGGCCTGAACATCGATTTCCGAGCCTTCCGTAGTCAGCTTTTCTTTCGCGGTTTTATAAGCCAGCTCGGCGCGCTGAAGATCGATATCATCGGCATATTCTACCGCCTCAATCAGAAGATTGACATGATTACGGGAGACTTCGAGAAAGCCGGCGGACACCGCCAGCACGTGGGTCTTATCGTCGACATCGGTAAACTCCAGCCTTCCCGGCTTTAGAGCCGTGATCAGCGGAGCGTGATGTGGCAACACCCCCAGATACCCTTCAGAGCCGGGGATAACGATAGACTTTGCTTTCGCCTCGAGAAAAACTTTCTCCGGCGTTACTATGGAAAGGTCAAACAGTTCCATCAGCCTTTGGATTTTTCATAGTTTTCAAGGACCTCATCAAGCCCGCCGACCATGAAAAACATTTGTTCCGGAATGTGATCGAGCTTGCCCGAGATCAATTCATCGAACCCCTTGATAGTGTCTTCGATCTTCACATACTTGCCCGGTTTGCCGGTGAACTGCTCTGCAACGTGGAACGGCTGGGACAGGAAGCGCTGAATCTTACGAGCGCGCTGCACCGTGAGCTTGTCCTCTTCGTTCAACTCGTCCATACCCAGAATGGCAATGATATCCTGAAGGTCTTTGTAGCGCTGCAGGATTTTCTGTACGCCGCGGGCCACCCGGTAGTGATCTTCGCCCACGATATTGGGATCGAGAATGCGCGAGGTCGAGTCAAGCGGATCCACCGCGGGATAGATACCCAGTTCGGCAATCTGACGCGATAGCACCGTAGTAGCATCAAGGTGCGAGAATGTCGTCGCCGGGGCCGGATCGGTCAGGTCGTCGGCGGGCACGTAAATAGCCTGTACCGAGGTAATCGAACCGGCCTTCGTGGAAGTGATACGCTCCTGAAGGTCGCCCATCTCCGTGCCGAGCGTGGGCTGATAACCAACCGCCGAGGGCATACGGCCGAGAAGCGCCGACACTTCGGAACCGGCCTGAACGAAACGGAAGATATTATCGATAAACAGAAGCACGTCCTGATTTTCTTCATCGCGGAAATACTCGGCCATGGTCAGACCCGAAAGACCGACTCTGAGCCGCGCGCCCGGAGGTTCGTTCATCTGGCCAAAGACCATCGCGGTCTTGGCGATTACGCCGGACTCCGTCATTTCCAACCAGAGGTCGTTACCTTCGCGTGTCCGTTCGCCCACACCGCAGAACACGGAATAGCCGCCGTGCTCGGTGGCAATGTTGTGAATCAACTCCTGAATAACCACTGTCTTACCCACACCGGCGCCGCCGAACAAACCAACCTTGCCGCCTTTCGAGTACGGTTCCAGAAGGTCCACCACCTTGATTCCCGTCTCAAAGAGCTGTGTCTCGGTGGACTGTTCTTCAAAGGAGGGAGCCTCACGGTGAATCGGCAGTCTTTTAACGTCAGCCGGCAGGGGATCCTTGCGGTCGATCGGTTCGCCGAGAAGATTGAAAACCCTGCCCAGGGAGATTTTGCCGACCGGCACGGTGATTGTTCCGCCGGTATCAACCGCTTTAGTGCCCCTCACCAGACCGTCTGTTGACGCCAGCGCCACGCACCGCACGACATTGTCGCCAATGTGCATGGCGACCTCGACAGTCAGATCAATGTTTTTGGAAGGGTCTTTAATCTTGATTGCGTTCAATATATTCGGCAAAGAACCGGCCGGGAACTCGCAGTCCACAGTCGGGCCGATTACCTGCACCACTTTTCCGATGTTTTCAGCCATCGAGTATACTCCAATTTATTGTCAACATTCTTTTTCTTTATATGTGTCCTACCTCAAAGCCTCAGCGCCCGACACCACCTCCAACAGCTCGGTGGTAATCTGCGCCTGACGGGCCTTGTTATAGTCGAGCGTGAGTGTATCAACCATTTCTTCGGCGTTCGAAGTCGCGTTACCCATCGCTATCATCCGGCTTCCATGTTCGGAGGCAAACGACTCCGCCAGCGCCATTATCAGCTTGGAGGTCGTGTAATTCGGCAGGATGGATCCATAGATGGCCTCCGCCGACGGCTCGAAGATGTAATCGATGTTATAGCCGGCGTCTTCTTCCGCCTTCGGCTTGGCCACGGGCAGGTAGCGTTCTACGGACAGGCGATAACTCACGGTCGATATGAATCTCGTGAACAATATGGTGATTTCGTCGGTCTCGCCCTTCAAAAAGCGCCAAGTGAGAAAGCGGGAAATGTCTTTGGCTTTTGAGTAATCTATCGCGCCGCTCCAGTCGGTCCAGTAGCCGACTATCGGCCACTGGCGGCGCTTGAAGAAATCGTTGCCGCGTTTGCCGACACAGACCACCTCGCACTCGAAATCCTTGTTGTCGTTCAGCCACTGGTGGGCCATGCGAATAGCGTTGCCATTGTATGAACCGCACAGGCCGCGATCCGAAGTAATCACCACCAGCGTTTTCCTGCTGATATCACGTTCTTCGAAAAACGGATGCGTAATGTCATCGGATGACGCTCCGGCCAAATGGCTGAGCAACTGCTCCATCATCTTCGAATACGGCCGCGACTGTTCGACTTTCTGTTGCGCCCGTCGCAGGTTGGCGGCAGCCACCATCTCCATCGCCTTGGTGATGCGCTTGGTGGATACGACCGACCTGATTCGCTTTTTTACTTCTCTAAGTGTCGCCATAGAATCATTCTATGAATACACAGCTCAAAAACACCTACGCTTTGAACTGCCCTTTGAATTCCTTTACAGCCGATTCGAGTTTCGCCTGAGTGGCATCGCTGATTATCTTTTCCTGGGTCAGATTGTGTTCGATATCGGGATAGTTCTTCTCACAGAACGCGATAAATTCCTTCTCGAATTTGCCAATCGCGGCCGTGGGAATACTGTCCAGATGCCCCTTCGTGCCGGCCCAGATTATCATAACCTGCTGAGCCACCGGTATCGGCACATACTGTCCCTGCTTGAGCAGCTCGACCATCTTTTCGCCGCGGTTTAGCTGTCTGCGCGTGCCTTCGTCGAGGTCCGAACCGAACTGCGTGAAGGCCGCGAGTTCGCGATACTGCGCCAAATCCAGCTTGAGAGATCCAGCCACCTGACGCATCATCTTCACCTGCGCGTTGCCGCCCACTCGCGACACGGAGATACCTACGTTGATGGCGGGGCGAATACCGGCGAAGAACAACTCGCCTTCGAGGAATATTTGGCCATCGGTAATCGAAATCACGTTGGTGGGGATGTATGCCGATACGTCGCCGGCCTGTGTTTCGATGATTGGTAGCGCCGTCAGCGACCCGCCGCCGAGTTCATCGGACAGCTTGGCCGCGCGCTCCAAAAGACGCGAGTGGCAGTAGAAAATGTCACCCGGATAAGCTTCGCGTCCCGGCGGACGCCTCAGAAGCAGCGAAAGCTGACGGTAAGATGCCGCCTGTTTGGAGAGGTCGTCATAGATACACAGAACGTGACCGCCGTTGTCGCGGAACTCCTCACCCATAGCGCAACCGGCGTAGGGGGCGATATACTGAAGCGGGGCGGGATCGGTCGCTGATGCCGACACTACGATAGTGTATTCCATGGCGCCGTGTTTGCGAAGAGTCTCCACTACCTGTGCGACAGTCGAAGCCTTCTGACCGATGGCTACATATATACAAATTACATCAGTGTTTTTCTGATTGATAATCGTGTCGATAGCCAGAGCCGTTTTTCCCGTCTGACGGTCACCGATAATCAGTTCTCGCTGGCCGCGACCGATCGGTATCATCGAGTCGATCGCCTTCAAGCCGGTCTGCAGGGCCTCTCTTACCGGCTGTCTTTCCACCACACCGGGTGCCCTTCCTTCGATGACGCGATATTTATCGGTAACAATGGGGCCTTTACCGTCGATGGGCTGCCCCAGAGGATTTACGACACGCCCGACCAGGGCATCGCCAACAGGCACCGAGGCAACTTTGCCCGTGCGTCTTACAGTATCACCTTCATTGATATCGACATCGGACCCGAAGATGGCGGCGCCGACATTGTCCTCCTCGAGATTCAACACCAGCCCCATAATGTCGCCGGGGAATTGAATCAACTCGGACATCTGGACATCCTCGAGGCCCCATATGCGGGCTATACCGTCGCCAACCTGCAAGACAGTGCCAACCGACTCCATCTCCAGCTTGGACTCGTATTTTTCAATCTCTTGTCTTAATACCGATGATACTTCTTCAGGGTTAAGACCCATCATCGTACTCCTACAAGCTTCGCTTGGTTTTTATATTCACTCGTTTGCCGTTTTGCCGGAAGCGACGCTCAGTGCACCCGAACGCCTTCCAATTGATCTCGCACTAAATTCAATCCATGCTTCACCGAACCATCGATAATTTCATCATGGAGCAGGACTATCAGACCACCGATTATCGACGGATCGATTTTCTCTTCGAGAACAATCTTGAGTCCGGTCTTGGCTGCCATCTTCCGGGAAAGCTGCTCGCGCTCGCTGTCGGTGAGCGTGACGGCGGTTATCACGGTGACCCGTCCGACCCCCTGATGAGCCTCGACCAGGCGTCCGAACTCATCAATGATCTCGACCAGGTACCTGATTCTGCCTTTGTCAATCAGCACTACCAGAAACTCGACCAGGAGGCGGTCGATACGCTGAGCGAATACTTTTCTGACCAGATCCTTTTTGCTTTCCTCGAGCACCTGCGGGGCGCTTAGGAAATTCCGGAGTTTGGGATCCTTTTGGACGAAATCGCTCAGGTCATTGAGCTGCTCATACGCGATATTTAACAGCCCTTTGCCTTCGGCCGATAAATACAGCGCGTGCGCGTACCTTCTGGCAACTTCCCAGATCAGCATAGTCTGTTATGCCTTCTCCACGTTATCAATGAATCGCCCGATCATTTCGCGATGTTTGTCGCTGTCGAGCCTTTCGCGGATAATCTTCTCGGCCGCGGTCATGGTGAGCTTGATCATTTCTTCCTTCAATTCGACTTTGGCCTTGTCGACATCCATTTTCAGTTCGGCTTTGGCTTTCTCCGTGATCTTGCGGGCATCGGCCTGCGCGGCGGCCTTGATTTCCTCGGCCACTTTCTTGCCCTCGTTGACGGCTTCAACGAGTTTCGCCCGGCGCTCGTTGTCGATATCCTTCAGCCTGGCCTCATAATCGGCGGCCAGCTTATCGACCTCGGCCTTGTGATCCTCTATCTTTTGAAACTCGCCCACTATTTTGTTGCGCCGCTCCTCCATCATGGCCAGAAGCGGACCCCAGGCGAATCTCTTGAGAATCCACAGAGTTATGATAAAGCCTACAGCATGTGTGATTATCTGTTGTAGCTGTATATCCATAGCCTCACCTTATATTTGGTCTGCCGGTTTTTAACACCTCGATGGTATCGCCCCGGTCAACCAATCTTGCCTGACAGAATAAAGAATACCAGCAGAGCATACAAGGTGAGCGCCTCGATAAAGGCCGCGCCGATTACCATCGCGGTCTGAATCTTGCCGGCTGCTTCCGGCTGACGGCCCATGGCTTCCATGGCGGAACCAACAGCACGACCCAGCCCGAGGGCGGAACCCACTGCGGCAACTCCCACACCCATCGGAAGAGCCCATGCTAACATTGACTGATAATCCATTTTTTCCTCCTAACTAGTTTCTTTTTATAGAATCTCTGTATTTTTCTCTATCAATGATGTTCCTCGTGAGGCAGCATCAACAAAATGTATATGGTCGAGAGAATCGTGAACACCAGGGCTTGAATCGTTGACAGCATCAGACCCAGCAAAATAAACGGTACATTTAATGGCAGACCAATCGGCGAGTGCATAAAGGACAACGCCGTGATTCCCAATCCCACAAAGGCCGCCACGAGAACATCCTCGCCGGTGATGTTACCGAAAAGACGAACCGCCAAACTGAACGGCTTGGCCAGCTCGCCTATAATATGTATGGGCAGCAAAAGCGGAACCAGGCACCACGTAATCACCGATCTGGGCTGACCGGCCAGGTGATCGAGGTATCCGACTATACCCAGCCTCTGAACACCGGTATACTGAGCATAGAGAAATACGAGTATGGCCAGCGAGGCGGTGATATTGATGCTTGTCGACGGTGAGTGACCGCCCGGGATCAATCCCCAGAAATTGTTGAACAGAATATAGAAAAACAGGGTACCCAGAAACGGGGTGTACCTCTTGGCATCCTCTCCGAGAATCGAATAGAAGAAATTGTACATGCTCTCGACGAGCATTTCCACCAGGTTCTGGCCCTTATCGGGTATCATTTTGCGCCGGGAGTATATGCGAATGGCGATAACGCTCATTATGATCGCCGTGAAAAAGGCATAAATGACATTAATCCACTCGTTAGTAAAATGATATATCGATTCCGGCATTACGCCATAATGGTAAAGCAGGGAAAAGACATTGGGTAGGTGCGGCGGACCGCTGCCGTGTTCGCCGCCTCCGGCGGCAACCGACAGATATGGTGTCCATCTTACAAGACCAATCCCAATTATGTTGCTCAATACGCTTGCTGTCATAACACCTGACCAGGATTAGTGGGCTGCCGGTTGGTTTCGTCCAAACCAAGAACCGCTCGTCCGACAACCTTGAGGACTAATACTAAGAAAAGAAGGGAAAATCCAGCTAAAAGATGCAGCGGCTCGAATTGAGGCACTTTAAGCAGGAAATAGCCCGCCAGATACAAAAGCGGGAACTTGATTATCGCCAGCCCTGCCGCCTTCATGGTGTCGGCTTTATCAGGTCGAATCGTCGCCCGTACAAGCCCGGTCAAAAAGATGATATTGACCATCCCCCATATGCCACCTGAGAAGAAAGCCAGAGTCGGCCAGAGCCCGAAATAATAAAGCCCGAATATCAGGCTTATCAAAAGGACAATTCCCGTTGTCTTGAGAGTTCGATCGATGAAGTCTAATTCAAAGCCGGTCTTCATTTTTCTTGTTTTCATCCAGTGCCGAAGACTTTTTCACAAGCCTGTAGACCTCGACTCCGGCGGCAGTAAACCCAAAAATAACACCAACAATTAACAAATAAGGGTCTGTTCCAAATTTATTGTCAGCCCAATTTCCGATAACGTAACCAACCGCCGGAGCGGCAAACATGATTGCCGGCACTGAAACCAGGAGACTGAATTGTCTTATGTCTTTGCCGGGCTTCTGATTAGGCTTAGGGTAAAATGAGGACACTACACCCCGCCTTCAATAATCATAAGCCGCAAATATAGCCACGCCGCATCCAAAGTCAACCCTTTTTTGTCCATTATTTTCTACTTCAATCACCGTTTAAGTCCATGGTGATTAACACCGCGAGCGATGGCTGTGTTGATCCCATCCGAATGGAAATAAAATCGCTCCACGATTATTTTTTCTCCGGTTTCGGACTCTCACTTCGTAATAGTTATATAAAACGCTCCACCTTTTTTTAGCTAAATGTCCAAAAACAACGGCAAGAAACGCAGGCTTATCCTCTGGTTTTCCGAGATAGGTCTCGATGATATCTCCATCGTCGGCGGCAAAAACGCCTCCCTCGGGGAAATGTACCGCAACCTCACCAAAAGCGGCATAAGAGTCCCCAACGGCTTCGCTATCACCGCGGCAGCCTACTTTTATCTTCTCAAGAAGGCTGGAATCGAAAAGAAAATCAAGCAGACTCTCAAAGATCTCGATACCACCAATATCTCCAACCTTCGCGAACGAGGTGCGCGCGTCCGAAACCTGATTCTTGAGGCTCCCTTTCCCGAGGACCTGGAAAGGGCCATCACAGAGAACTACGCCCGACTGGAGAAGGAGTACGGCCGCAATGTCGATGTCGCGGTCAGGTCCTCGGGGACTGCCGAAGACCTCGCCGAAGCATCCTTTGCCGGCCAGCAAGATACCTTTCTCAACATAAAAGGCACCGCCCGCCTCCTTCAGGCCTGCCGGCAGTGTTTCGCATCGATGTTCACTGACCGGGCCATTTCTTATCGTGAGGATCAGCACTTCGACCACCTTTCGGTCGGTCTGTCTATCACGGTTCAGAAGATGGTGCGCTCGGACAAAGGAGCCTCGGGCGTCATGTTTTCAATCGACACCGAATCGGGGCATAAGGATATGGTCCTGATAAACGCCTCCTATGGCCTGGGCGAGATAGTCGTTCAGGGGGCGGTGTGTCCCGACGAATTCTACGTCCACAAGCCGACCCTGAAAAAAGGATTCCCGTCGATAGTCTCCAAATCCCTCGGAACCAAACGCCTCCGGATTGTCTACGCCAATGGTGCCAAGCGGGTCAAGACTATTGCCGTACCTGAGAAAGAGCAGCAACTCTTCAGCATTACCGACGATGAAGCCCTGCAGCTTGCAAAATGGGCCGTGATCATAGAAGAGCATTATTCTAAGAAAGCGGGTTATACCAAACCGATGGATATCGAGTGGGCCAAGGATGGCATCACCAACGACATCTTCATCGTCCAGGCCCGCCCGGAAACCGTAATCTCCCGACGCGACACCCAGGTTCTCGAAGATTATGTTCTGGAAAAAAACGGAAAAACGCTGGTCACCGGCCACGCCGTGGGAACTAAGGTGGGCTCCGGCACCGCCAACATAATTCGAGACTCCAAGTATATCGAGAGATTTAAGAAAGGGGATGTTCTCGTCACCCACATGACCGATCCGGATTGGGAACCAATCATGAAAATTGCCTCGGCCATCGTCACCGATGAAGGCGGCCGGACTTCTCACGCCGCAATCGTAAGCCGCGAACTGGGTATCCCGGCTATCGTGGGCGCCGATGGAGCCACATCGCGGATTCCGCCCAATCAGCCGGTGACTGTCAGTTGCTGCGAAGGTGATATCGGCAGGGTTTACGCCGGCAAGATTCCGTTTAGAATAGAGCGTACCAGCCTGCAAAAGCTGAAAAGGCCGAAAAAGACCCAACTCAAGATGATCTTCGGCACACCTGAGCTGGCGTTCAAAGTCTCACAGATCCCCAACGATGGTGTCGGTCTGGCCCGACTGGAGTTTATCATAAACTCTTACATCAAAGTTCACCCCCTGGCTTTGTTGAATCACACGGACCTTGCGGACGAGGGCGTGCGGGCCAGAATCAACGCGTTGACGGTGGGCTACTCAGACAAGAAAGCTTACTATGTCGATAAACTCGCCTACGGCATAGCCACGATAGCGGCAGCTTTTTATCCGCGAGAAGTAATAGTCCGGCTGGTTGACTTCCGCTCCAACGAATACGCCGATCTAATAGGCGGCCGGCAGTTCGAGCCGGAGGAACGCAATCCCATGATTGGCTGGCGTGGCGCTTCTCGCTATTGCGACCCGGCCTATCGGCCGGCCTTCGATCTCGAGTGCCGGGCCATCAAAAGAGTCCGTGACGACATGGGGCTGGTCAATGTAAAAGTGATGGTCCCGTTCTGCCGTACTGTCGAGGAAGGCAAACAGGTAATTAAGATAATGACCGAAAACGGCCTGAAGCGTGGTGTTAACGGTACTGAATTTTATGTCATGTGTGAAATACCGTCGAATGTAATCCTCGCGGATAAATTTGCCGAGATATTCGATGGTTTCTCGATTGGCTCCAACGATCTTACGCAGCTTACGCTGGGCCTGGACCGCGACTCGGGACGTCTCGCTCACCTCGGTAATGAAAACAACGAGGCAGTAAGACGTCTGATTGCTGATGTTATCCGGGTGGCCAAAAAGTACAAGCGGAAAATCGGGATCTGCGGCCAGGGGCCTTCTGACTTTCCCGATTTCGCCAAATTCCTTGTTGAGCAGGGAATCGATTCGATATCACTCAACCCCGACGCCATCCTCAAGACCGGCGTGTATCTGGCCAAGCTCGAAGGAAAATAGAGATTCCCTGGACCCCGCTATCCGAGTGTTCAATTTTCGAGCAACTTTGCCGTTACACACCCTTCTCAGTTGCCCTGGCAAAAGAAATCTTGACCAAATAGGACACTTTTAGTATATTGGTTCGCGGGTTGAATTACTTCACACGTACAGACATTCACAATTTCTGAAATTACTTTGGATTTTGCAGGTGTTTTAGGGGTATTTGAGTTTGTTTAGCCACTCGCAGGGGGCTAACAGATTTCCAGTGAAAATTGTAGAACCTCACAATCAATTAAAGGGAGCAACTTTATGCGTACTCTTTTCTTTCTGCCATTAATCTTACTGGCAGTAATCCTCACAGCCGGCTGTCAGAATGATCCGTACCCGATAGAATCAGGTTCGGTGACTCTCGGTCAATCTTCAGCGCTGGGGCAGTTCATGCTGCCGGCGGGTGCGACGCTTCAATCAGCTACGCTGTATATCTACGTCTATGCTGCGAATAACCAAACCGTAAACATCCACCGTATCACGGTCCCGTGGGATGA
>JBFLZR010000010.1 GCA_040756055.1 Candidatus Zixiibacteriota bacterium | reverse complement strand
ACCCGGACAACAACTTCGGTCTGTTGGCAAGGCTCTACACCGGCTGGCTCAACGAAACTGATATGGAAAAACAGTCGTTGCTTATGTTCGATATAGAATATGAGCCGACGACCGAGGATGGCTGCACTCGCACTATCGGATTCTGGGGAGCCTGGGATGGCTTCGGACCGCAACCCGACTCAGTAACCCAGTATCTGCCTCAGTGGCTCGGCAATGAGGGCGGGACCGAGAGTATCGCCGTCACCAATACTACCATATCCTCCGAGATCTTCGACATGGCGTGGGACAGCCCAAAGAACGGTATCATCAAACTCTACGCGCAGCTTCTGGCCGCCAAGTTGAACTTCGCCGCCGGCGCCGATGACTCCGAGGTGGCTGGTGTTGTCAGCGACGCTGATGATTTCCTGGCCGACCACGGTTATGCCGACTGGTACTCTCTCAGCAAGGATGACCAGAAAATGGTCCTCGGCTGGATGGAGACCCTCGACTACTACAACAATGGTGACATCGGACCCGGACACTGCGATGATTACAGCTACGATGACGAAGAAGAAGACTAAATCCTCACGATAACCTCACTGATATTAAAAGCCCGTGTGGATATTCCACACGGGCTTTTTTATCATGTGATAGTCCAATGCGCACCAGCTTGCCGTGCCTCACCACCGGGGGTCGCCTCGAAATCCGTTGCGCCACAATTAAATCGACTAAAACGGGTGTTTTTGTCGGATAAACCACAATAACCAGCAGTTTTCTTCCGTATAACAAAAAGCAAATCGAGATTACAGAACACACTGCGCGTCAGGGGGTGCCACATTCGGGCAACCACTCAAATATATTTTTGTAACAAAGAACGAACTGGAAGAAATCTCCACAGAAATGGGAAAAATGGGAGCTAATCTATGAGAGCATTAATCGTGTTTGTTTTGGTCGGAGCGACGGCAATATTTCTGGTAAGCTGTCAGAACGATTCCGGTCCGACAGACTCAACAATGAATTTCGCGAGTCAACCTCTGTCTTTGGGAAAATTCGATCTCCCGCAGGATGCCACGCTGGATTCGGCACGCCTGGTTATCTACGTACAGGCGGCCAATAATCAAACTGTTAACATACACCGAATAACCGGGTCATGGGACGAGGCGACGGTGACATTTAACAGCTTCGCCGGAGCATTCGATCCGACCGTAATCAATTCCTTCGTGGCCGAGAATACCGGAATGGTCTCGGTCGACATCACATCCCTTGTACAATCGTGGCTTGACAGCACCTATGAAAACTACGGCATCCTTCTGGATCAGGTTGACGAGGCCTATCCTCTGGCCGAGTATCAATCCAGGGACTCATCCACCATGTCGCCCCCTTATATCGAAATCTGTTTTAGCACCTCCGACAGCGACGGGTGTATCCAGATTGCCGACATAGGTGACGCGTACATCTGGGAAACCAACCCTGACCACAATTACGGATTCATGCCGTATCTGTTCACCGGGTGGGCCGATGAAAGTGACATGGAGCGTCAGACCCTGATTGTGTTCGGCGAAGAAACCGAGGTGCTGCCCACGGACAGCAACTGCACGCGTTCCAAGGGTTTCTGGCGTAACTGGGATGGTCTCGGTCCGCAACCTGACTCAGTCAGCCAGTATCTGCCTCAGTGGCTCGGGACTGAAGGCGGCTCGGCCAGCATCGCAGTGGAAAACACGGCAACATCGCACGAGATCCTCTCGATGAGCTGGGACAGCCGCCGAAACGGAATCATCAAACTCTATGCCCAGCTTCTGGCGGCCAAGCTGAACGTCGCGGCCGGCGCCGATGACGCGGCCGTAATGGACATCATCTCGCAGGCCGATGCCTTCCTGGCCGACCACGGTTACGGCGACTGGTACGCCCTCGACTCGGCGCAGACAAAGATGATTCTGGGTTGGAAGGACACGCTGGATGATTACAACAGCGGTCACATCGGCCCCGGTCATTGCTACTACTGGGATTACGATGATGATTACTATGACGATGACTCATCGGACTATTGCGATGATGATTCATCCGGGTACCATGATGATGACTCCTCGGGGTACGACGATGACTCGACGGAATACGACGATGATTCCACGGAATATTATGACGACGACTCGTCTGGTTACTACGATGACGACTCGACGGGTTATGACGACGGCAGCGATTCCTAAGCTGTAGGCTCAGGTCAGACACATCAGACACAAAAGCTGAAACCGGTGCGGAAATGCTCCGCACCGGTTTCCTTTCGGCCTCGCGGCCAAGGGATCGCATCAAAGGGAAATCTTCTAAAGCCTGTACAACATCAGATATACAATCACGCCGCTCACCGACACGAACATCCACACCGGCCAGACCCATCGGGCCAGCATACGATGTCTTTTGAAATTCTCACGAAATGCCAACCAGACTGTCGCGATAACGAAAGGCGTCATGACCGCCGCGAGAATCACGTGAGGTATGAGAACAGCAAAGTATACCGGTCGCGTCCAGTCGTGGTGGGGGTATGGCACCGAACCTGCGTGATAGTGATATATCGAATAACTGATTAGAAACAGCGCCGATGATACCAGTGCACCAACCATAAACCGCTTGTGTACGGTTTGCCGCCCCCGCTTTATGTTCACGTATCCAAAGGCCAACAGGGTAGCGCTGATCAAGTTGAGAGCGGCATTTAATGTAGGTAAGTCCGAAACGCTCATTTCATCTCTTTCACCAGCCGGGCAACGTGTGTTTTGAGCACTTCAATGCTCGCTTCATCGGTTCCGCTGTAGTACCCGCGGATGTTGGCATCTTTGTCCACCAGTACCCATTTGGTCGTATGTGACCCCGGCAGGTCATCCGCCGCCAGCATGAATCCCTGCTCGCTGAGTTGAACGACTGAATCTATCGGCGCCCACAGAAATACCCACCGACTATCCTTTACCCCATGGCTCTCCGCGTACGCCTGTAGCACTTTCAGCGAATCGTACGAGGGATCCACTGTTATCGACACGAACTGCACCGAGTCCGTCCCGCCGTACAACTGATACAACTCCGACATAAATCCGCTCATTATCGGGCAGGGACCCTTGCAGCGGGTGAAAATGAAATCGACTATGTTAACCTTCCCTCGCATTTCCCTCCGCCCGAACATCCCCCCGGACTGCGCGGTGAATTCGAAATCCGGGAGTTGGCCGAGCACCGGAAGGTCCGATACTGAAGTCTGTGCCTGCTTTATAACGAAGTACGCGCCTCCTGCCAGAATGACAATTACAGCCAGCAGGACCAGCGTCCGAAAAGCTGCGTTTCCCTTCACGATGCTGCCTCCCTTTTTCTAAATATGGTGTACAGCAGAAGCGCCGAGCCGACATAGAGGCTGGCCAACCAGAGATGGAAGACCTGTACTATTGGTGTCAGGTCGAGAGCTATGAAGGTCAGGCCCATAAAAAGCTGAAGAGTCGCGAGTGTGACCATTGCCACCACTGACTGGCGCATGAGGGCACTCATCCTGTCACGATATTTCCAGATTGAAAAGGCCACACCCCACGAGAAAGCTACGAGAAGCACACCAAGCACGGTGTGTATGTGATTGAGCAGGCCAACCTTGCCTATCCATTCCGCACTGGTTGATAGAGGGAATTTCCTTGCGAGGATTTCGAGCGCGGATCTTATCTGGGTGCCGAGAGCTATTTGAATAATGGCAATCACCCATAGCATCCCGAGTGAAAATATCACTCCACGCGGCGCCCTCAAAGTCAGGAACGCTTCGCGATTCTCCCGGTAGTACGCCTCCTGCGTCAGGTATATCAGCAAACTCACGATTATCAAGGCCAACGCCATGTGCACCGTCACGACGACCGGTTCGAGCTGCGATGAAATCACGACACTTCCCTGCCAGCCTTGAAAAGCCGTCAGCACGGCGGCCGCCACGGCGGGAAGGACGATGCGCGGCTGACGCCTGAAACTGCTGATGGCCCACACGGCTGTCGCGGCAATCAAAAGCCCTACAATAACTCCGGTCAGTCGATTGACATATTCAATCCACGCCAGCACGAAGTTGAATTGCGCCGGATCAATGTTCGGCGGAAGTTGCTCCACATTCGTGGGCGGAATCCATCGACCGAAACACTTAGGCCAGTCCGGGCAACCCAGTCCCGCGCCCGATACCCGGACCAGACCTCCCATAAAAATCAAAAAGTACGTCGCCAGTGTGGTAAACAGAGCGAAACGACGAAAACTCTTCATATTTTGGATCCCTTCCGGAAAGCCTCGAAAGGCCGGTTACATCGTTTCTCCGTCGCTAAAATTGCGGCACTATCTATATCATAACAATCCGGATCACCCCTATTCGGTGGTGTCCGGTACTTTGAAAGTCGAATCGGCCGTATCGTGCTTCGGAGCCTGCACGCTATCGTAAATTATCGCCTCTCGGCGAATCGGCTCCGCCTTCAACTCATCAATATCATCCCGGCGCAGGGTATCGAACATGGTCAGGACTATAAACACCGCCAGGAACACAACCGACGTCAAGAATATCACCAGGTAAATTTTGTTATCATATTTAAGATGCATAAAGAACAAGGCAACCAGCGACGCCTTCGTGGCCGCGACCAACATAGCCACAACCAGATTGTAGGGACCGAAATTGAAGAATGAGACAGTCACCGTTATCGCCGTGAGGACTATCAGCGCCGCGCCGACGCCAAGGTACAGCTTCATCGGCAAAATGTGAGGGACAGTGTGGGTTGCTTCTTTGTTCATAACTCTAACCTACCAGATAGAAAAGTGGAAACAGGAAAATCCAAATCAAATCCACCAGATGCCAGTAAAGGCCCGTCATCTCTATCGGCGTGTAATATTGCGAAGAGAATGTACGGCCCCTCGTCTTGAAAATCAGCCAGGTGATAACGGCCATCCCGCCTATAACGTGGATCCCGTGTAATCCCGTCATGAGAAAATAAACCGAAAAGAATATGTGCGGATTGGTCCCCTCTATCCCGGTAAACGTATAGAATTTGCCCGGAAGCTGCCCGAGGTGAAATTTGTGGCTGTACTCGAAATATTTGACCACCAGAAACGCCGCCGCCAGAGCCAGGGTGACAATCAGGAATATCAAGGTTTGCTTTTTCCGATCGAGCTGCATCGACCTTATCGCCAGCGCCATGGTCACCGAACTGACAATCAGCACCACCGTGTTGAGCGTCCCCAGATAAACATCGAGAAATCGATGAGCGTTATGAAAAATCTCCGGGTTCCACGATCGGTATATCGAATAGGCGCAGAACAGACCTCCGAATAAAAGCACCTCGGTCAGCAGAAATATCCACATCCCGAGTTTGGCCGACTCGCGCTGCTGTTCGACATCGCTGAAATGATGCTGCAGAAATTCAGGGTGTCCCACGGTTTGATCCATCAATCGCTCTCCGCCAGCGTGCTTCTGGGGACTATCTTGTCATAGTCGTAAGGACCGTGTTCCATGGTCGGTATTTTATCAAAATTCTCGTGCGGCGGCGGCGAAGGTGTGGTCCACTCGAAAGTTAACGCTCCCCACGGGTTCGCCCCGGCCACCTTGCCTCTGAATATGGCGTGAATCAGGTAAACGGCCATGACCACAAAACCAAGACCGAGTATCCACGACCCGAATGTCGAGAAACCGTGAAGCGGCTGGTACTGGTCGAGATAGTTGTAATAGCGGCGAGGCATTCCCTGAGAACCGAGTATAAACTGACTGAAAAAAGTGACATTGAAGCCGACAAAAATGAGGGCCACCGAAATCCTCGCCCAGAATTCGCTGTACATGCGTCCCCAGAACTTGGGCCACCAGTAGTGCAAACCACCGAGAAACGCCATCACCGTTCCACCCATCATCACGTAATGAAAATGCGCCACGATGAAATAGGTGTCATGCAGGTGCACATCCACCGACAACGCTCCGAGGAATATCCCCGTAAGGCCCCCGATGGTAAACAGAAACAAAAACGATAAGGCATACAGCATCGGCGCCTCAAGACTGATAGAACCGCGGTACATCGTGGTCACCCAGTTGAACACTTTTATTCCCGATGGTATCCCGACGAAGAAAGTCAGAAACGAAAATATCATCGCCGCCAGTTCCGACTGTCCGCTGACGAACATATGGTGCCCCCAGACGAGGAAACTTACGAAAGCGATGCCGAGCGATGAAAACGCGATGGCCTTATAGCCGAATATCTTCTTGTGACTGAACACCGATATCAGTTCGCTGATAATGCCCATACCGGGAAGAATCATGATATAAACAGCCGGGTGCGAGTAGAACCAGAAGAAATGCTGATACAGCACCGGATCGCCACCCATGGCCGGGTCGAAAATCCCGATTCCCACCACACGTTCGATTATCAATAGAATGAGGGTGATTCCGAGCACCGGCGTCGCCAGCACCTGGATTATCGCGGTAGCGTAAAGCGCCCACACAAACAGCGGCATCTTAAACCAGGTCATCCCGGGGGCGCGCAGCTTGTGAATCGTTACGATAAAATTCAGGCCGGTGAAAATCGACGAAAAGCCGAGAATGAATACCCCCAGCGTCATGGAAATTACCGATGTAGTGGTTTCGGTACTATACGGCGTGTAGAATGTCCAACCGGTATCGACCGCCCCCGTTATGATTGAGTATAGAGCGAAAAGTGACCCGAGAATATATATGTACCAGCTCGCGAGATTAAGTCTGGGGAAGGCTACATCTTTAGCGCCAATCATCAAAGGAAGGACAAAATTACCGAAAGCCGCCGGAATCGAGGGGATGATAAAAAGAAATATCATTATCGCGCCGTGCAGCGTGAAAAACTGGTTGTAAGTGTCGGCGTCAATGAGGTCCTTCCCGGGGGATAACAATTCCAGCCTGATAATCATCGCAAAGATCCCGCCGAGAAGAAAAGCGGTCATGATGGCGTAAAGATACATCAGGCCGATCCGCTTGTGGTCGCGGGTCAGCAGCCACGACTTGAGCCCTTTCGGGTCGTTCAGATAACTTTTGTCGGGAAGTTTATTCATTCTCTGTGTCCGCCTCTTCCTGCAATGACTTTATGAATTCGATCAGCGCGTCGACTTCACGGCTCTTGAGCACACCCTGATAAGTCGGCATCACCGGCGCATAGCCGGCCACCACTTTCGCCTGAGGGTTCAAAATAGACTCGCGAATATAGTTCTCGTCGATCTTGACCCGGTCGCCGCTGGCCATCAACTCCGTTTCGCCGTACTTGCCCTTAAAGCTCGGTCCGGTTCCCACTGAGCCATCGATAGAATGGCAGGTAATACAAGCTTTCGATGTGTACAGCTTCGCCCCGAATTCCTCCAGCGTCATACCCTCGCCAACCGCCGTACCGGCCTGAAGCCACTCGGCATACTCTCTTTCGGACACTACCCGAACCTTGCCAATCATCTCCGAATGGCCGGTGCCGCAAAACTCCGTACAGAACAGATTGTACTCACCGGCATTGGTGGCCTCAAACCACGTCACCGAATACCGGTTCGGCAAGACATCCATCTTGATGCGAAAGTTGGGTACGAAAAAGCTGTGGATAACGTCCTTCGAGGACATCAGAAGTTTCACCGGCTTGTCTTCGGGCACCACGATTTCGTTTACCGACGTCACTCCCTCGGGATATTCGAAGCTCCAGAACCACTTCTGGCCGGTGACTTTTATCTCTATCGCGTCTTTGGGAACAATATGCATCTTTAAATAGGTACGGAAGCCCCAGACGAAGACGATAATAATCAGAATGGTAGGGATCAGGGTCCAGGCAATCTCGAGCTTGATATTGTGATCCTTGCCATAGGTAAGCCCCGCCTCTTTCTGCCGCCGGTATCGAATGACGAAATAAGCCGACAGAAAAATGACCAGCAGAAACAGGACAATCGACGCATACAGGATGAAATTGAAAAGGGCGTCGACTTCACCCGCGATAGTGGAATGCCCTGAGGGAAGAAAGATGGTGCCCGTTGTATCCATATGTGCTTATCGCGCCTGATTCAGTGGCTTGTCCGCGCTTCGCCCCCGAGTTTTCTTGTGATGTTCCCGGTACCACAGCCCGCCCAGGAACATGGCCAATAGAACTAAAGTCAAAACACCGCCAAGCCTCATCACGTTCCCGGCAAAAACCACATAGCCCTCGGAGTCGGGATCATAGTGATAGCAGTACAGAATCAATTTATCCAGGGTCGAGCCTATCTTGCCCTCCGATGCCTCAAGCAGGGCCAGCTTCAAATCCTGCCTTTTGTAATCGATACCGTAGAGATAACGCGTGATCTTTCCATCCTCGGAAAGCAGGTAAATCACCGCCGGATGAGCATACTGCTGTTTTTTCTCGTCCCAGTAATATTTGAAGCCGAAAGCATCCGCCAGCGCTTTCGACTGGCTCTCCTCACCTGTCAAAAAGCTCCAGCCTTTCGATGCTGAGGATATCTGAAGCGACGACAGGTAGTTTTTCTTCTTGGCCGCCGCCAGCTCGTACGTCTCGCGAGGGTTGATACTCACCGTAACGATCTGATAGTCCTCGCCCGGACGCCAATCGAGGTCCTTTATCCCCTGCACGATACCGTTCAAAATGAGATTGCACAACATCGGGCACTCATAATAAGCCAGCACCATGAGCACCGGCTTATCCTGCCCGAAGTAATCGCCGATTCGAACACTGTTGCCCTCGTCGTCGGTAAACATCAGATCCATGGGGATAGTGTCGCCCAGATGTTCCTCAACGTCGATCTTCTGAAGCTGCGCCACGCTGTCCATGACAACCTGCGAACGAGCGGAACCGGCTGTCAAGATGAGAACACTTGCGGCTATAGCGAGCCATATTGTCCAATATATGATTTTGTAGCGCCCCATTTTGTTCAATTCCGGCTTCAGACCGGCTATTTCAGACCTTTGTAAGCCTCTTCGGCAATGAGTTCCATCGCCCGGCTGATTGGCACCTGATACCTGCCGGCGGTGGAATCGAGAAGTTTATAGGAATTGAGTGTCTCATCTTCCCTGGCTCGGAAGTCCCGCAGCGCCGTTGACTGCGGCTTCAACACCATATCGTACACCAGCCCCTCCTTTACCGAGATGAAATACTCGTTCAGCACCACCAGCGATATCACAATCACCAGTATGATAGCAAGACCAATCAAAACGGTCTTCTTGATATTTATATCTTTGTGTTCGTAACCGTCATTCGTGGCCTGATGTTTCACATTTTTATCATTCATCTGACACACCTCAGGTGTTAACAAACTCCAGCGAGGCCTTCAGGCCGGGATCTTTCACGGGTACAAGCGGATGAGCGCTGTAATGCCGCCACACATACCAGACAAACAGGCCGCCTACTCCAACAAGTGTCGTAACATCCATCCATGAAAAGTGGATACCATCCTGATGATGCGTCGGCATCACCAGCCAGTATATATCGAACCAGTGCATGATCAGAATCCATGTACACATGAAGGCCAAAAACGGCCCGCTGCGTTTGGCCGCTCTCGTAATGAGCCCCAAAAACGGGATGACAAAATGACCGAAGATGATCGCCAGGCTCCAGTATTTCCATGAATTTTCCCACCGGTACAAATACCAGTAGTTTTCTTCGGGAATATTCGCGTACCAGATAAGGAAATACTGTGAAAACGCCATGTAGGCCCAGAAAATGATAAACCCGAACATCAGCTTGGCCATATCATGGTAGTGCTCCACCGTGATCACGTCCGCCATAACATCATGCTTTCTCTGGTACAACCCCAGAACAATTAAGAATGACATCACCGCCAGGAAAGCCCCCGAAAATATATAGACTCCGAATATGGTGGAGAACCAGTGAGCATCGAGCGACATCAGCCAGTCGAACGAAGCGAATGTGATAGTCAGCGCGAAAGCCACCATGCCGGGAGCGCTTACTGTCCGAAGCCTCTTTATTATCGCGGGATCATACTGTGTGTCCAGCTTGTGAGAACCGGATGTCAACCACCGCGACAGCAAAATCCAGACGCCAAAATAGATCGCCGCCCGAATCAAAAAGAAGGGTGTGTTGAGATAAGCCTGTTTTTTGGCCAGGAGTTCATCGTACAGAGGTGACGATGGATCGTACACACCTTCGTGGCTCCAGTGAAACAACTCATGAAGTCCGAACAAAAGCGGTATAAACAGAATGAGCATCAGCGGCATGCTGGCCGCCACGCTTTCCGACATCCGCCGGATAACCGTGCTCCATTTGGCGCCGGTCAAATGATGAAGCATGGTGAAGAACAATCCACCCAGCCCAATCGTGAGCCAGAACATAAGCGATGTCATATACGCCAGGAAGAACTGTGTCTTGTCCTGAAGCAACCCAAGCGCACTTGCGGCAAGCCCGACAATGCCGACAATCAGCGCAATCCTGCCCAGGCTGCCCGCATCGGTAAGCCTGTATGTCGAACGATCAAATTTCATCTGCTTTCCTGCTGAATCCTCTCGCGCATCGACTCGGGTACATCTTCTATCGTTGCGTTCTGACTTCGCTCAAGCGCCCGAATGTAACTTATAATCGCCCAGCGGTCGTCAACCGGTATCTGGTATCTATATGCCGGCATATTGCGCACGCCGTTGGTAATAACATCGAATATCTGTCCGTTCGGCATCTGACGAATCCTGTCGGAATGGAACGTCGGGGGCGGTACATACCCGCGATTAACCATAATCCCTTTGCCGTCGCCGACCCGGCCGTGACACGGGGAACAATAAATATTGAATCTCTCCTGACCGCGCTCAAGAAGCTGCGTCGTTATCATCACCGAATCGGGCATACCGACAATAAACTCACCCCTGCCATTTTTGCCCTCATAATAGGCGGTATCCGCGTTCAACTCACCGCGCGCCACCGTACCCGGCACCAGAGGCCTCATAGTGGCGCCATCGCTGAAGAACCTGCTCTCCGCCTGCGGACGGTATTTGGGCTGAAGATCCATGTTCGGGTTGATATGGACGGGCGGTTCCTGCGACGGTCTCTCGCGAGCGCAGCCCGCTAACAGAGTCAACACGACCGACAGAATGACAACAAGGCGATGTCGCGTAAGTCTAATCACCATTCACCACCTCCACATTCCGGCCGCCGATCGACTGAAGAAATGCCACCACTTTGTTCTCATCATAAGAGGGATCGTCCGACTGAATTGATACGAAGAAGCCGCCATCGGTAACCTTCGCGAATCGCTCCGAATTGAATATCGGGTGAAACAGGCGCGGAAGCTGATTGAGCGAAAGCATCCCGAAAAAGGCTCCGAATGCCGAACAGAGCACCGTGATGGCGAATAAAATCGGAATGTACGCCTGCCAGCTGAAAAACGGTTTGCCCGATATCAAGAACTTGTAATCAACAGCGCTGGTCCACCAGGTCAGGCCGAGCATGCCCAGCAATCCGAGCGATCCAACCACACCGACAACATAGCCGAGCGGCGAACGCTTCAACCCCATCGCCTCATCCATGCCATGCACGGGGAACGGCGAGTGACAGTCGAATTTCTCGTAGCCCGCTTCCCGAACCTTCCTGGCCGCGTCAAGCAGCGCCGCCGACGATTCGAACTCGGCCAGTACCAGCCCCCGCAGCGGTTTGAAAATCGATCTCATTGGTGTCCTCCCGCGTGCGAGTGGTGCGGGTCCGCCTGCGGCAACACACCCTTGACCTCCGACATCGCCACCATCGGCAAATACCTCAAGAACAAAAGAAACAGCGTAAAGAACAGGCCGAACGAACCAACGAATATCATGATATCGTAAATAGTCGGGCTGTAGTAGTCCCAACTCGACGGCAGGAAATCGCGCGAAAGGGTCACCACAATAACGAACCGCTCAAACCACATGCCCACGTTGACCAGTATCGAGGCCACGAACATGACCGGTATCGAAGTTCTCAGGCGCTTGAACCAGAAAAGCTGTGGCACGATCACGTTGCACGACACCATAATCCAGTACGCCCACGCGTAAGGACCAAAAGCTCTGTTGATAAACGCGAATCGCTCGTACTCGTTACCGCTGTACCACGCGATAAAGAACTCCATCGAATACGCGTAACCGACCATCATACCGGTGACCAGAATAATCTTGTTCATCCTCTCGAGTGTTCTGGGTGTGATGATGTCTTCGAGATTGAAAACCTTGCGTGCTATCAGGCTGAGTGTCATGACCATGGCGAATCCGGAGAAAATCGCCCCGGCGACAAAGTAAGGCGGGAATATGGTCGTATGCCATCCGGGTAAAAGCGAGGTGGCAAAGTCCGTGGCAACGATACTGTGTACGGAGAGCACCAGCGGCGTCGATATACCCGCCAGAACCAGATAAGCAAGTTCATAGTGCTTCCACTGACGATTCCCGCCGCGCCACCCGAGCGAAAACAGACCATACATGATTTTGCGAATTTTCGATTTCGCGCGATCACGAAGCGTCGCCAGGTCGGGGACCAGCCCCACGTACCAGAACAAAAGCGAGCAGGTGAAATAGGTCCCCACCGCGAACGTATCCCACAGAAGAGGACTCCGCCAGTTCGGCCACATTGACATCTGATTGGGAAGAGGGAAAACCCAGTAAAGCACCCATACCCTGCCGACGTGAATGGCCGGGAACAATAAGGCGCATATCACGGCGAAAATGGTCATCGCCTCGGCAAAACGATTAATCGATGTTCTCCAGCGCTGACGAAGCAGAAACAGAATGGCCGATATCAACGTACCCGCGTGCCCGATACCGACCCAAAAGACGAAATTCACGATCGCCCAGCCCCATCCAACCGGATTGTTCAGCCCCCATATACCCGTACCTTCCCAGAACAGATAAACCAGATTGGCCACGAGCATCAAGGTCAGGGCAACCGAGACAGAGAACAAACCATACCACCATCTGGTAGGCTTTCTCTCAACGATACGGCTCACCGCCTCGGTGATTTTCTCGAAAGTCGGATTGCCCAACACCAGGATTTCCTGCTGCTTTGACTCGTCCGATAACTCTTTGGCCGTTACGTTCACTTACTTGCCTTTTCTACTCAGTCGTTGCCGGGCATTTTCGGATTAGGGTTTCTGACTTTCGCCAGATACGATGTTCTCGGTCTGACATTCAACTCCGCCAGCAGATCGTAATTGCGATTACGCTGTTTTACTTTGGAAACCCGGCTTTCCGGATCAATCACGTTGCCGAATACTATCGCCTGCGTTGGGCATGCCTGCTGGCAGGCCGGAACCACCTCGCCATCGAGAATCTCCCTGTCCTCCAGCTTGGCTTTGATCCTCACCCGGTTAATTCGCTGGACACAATAAGTACACTTCTCCATCACACCGCGCGATCGCACCGTAACATCCGGGTTGTTCACCATCTTTGTGACTTCCGGCGTATCTTTCGTAAAATTGAAGAAGTTGAATCGCCTGACTTTGTAAGGACAGTTGTTGGAACAGTAGCGGGTTCCTATACACCGATTGTAGACCATCGTGTTAAGTCCCTCGTCGTCGTGCATTGTCGCCGCCACCGGACAAACCTGCTCGCATGGAGCCATCTCACAATGCTGGCAGGCTACCGGCTGATGAACGGCCGATGGTTGCTCGATGTCGCCGGTGAAATATCTGTCAACACGAATCCAGTGCATCTCGCGCCCGTTGAGGACCTGGTCTTTACCGACAATCGGTATGTTGTTTTCGCTCTGACAGGCAATCGTACAGGCGTTGCAGCCCACGCAGGAAGTGAGGTCAATCGCCATCCCCCACTGATAGCCCTTATCATACTTGTGATCTTCCCACATGGAGACCAGCGGCGGGTGATGCACCGCGTGCGGCGCGAAATCGGGTTCTCTGCGATACTCCTCAAGCGTCGCCTCCCGCACGTGCGGGCGACCTTCCATACTACCGTGGTCCTGCGTTGAAGCCAGTGGATAGGTCTTGCCGGTCTTGGTCATCGTGAGGCCCGTACCGTAGTACATCGCATCCGATGTCCGCAGAGTGTAGGTGTTGAACCCGACACCATCAGCAACACCGCCGAGATTTTCCTGCCCGTATCCGAGTTCGAGCACCACTGTGTTATCCGCCATGCCGGGCAGAATCCACACCGGCATCTCGAGTTCCCGTCCTTTGTAGGACATCTTCACCATGTCGCCGTTCTTGACATCCTGTTGTTCGGCGGTTTTCGGACTGATAAGCGCCGCGTTGTCCCAGGTGAGCTTTGTCATAGGATGCGGCAGTTCCTGCAGCCAGCCTATATTTGCGAAACGTCCATCATATACTGAGGGTGAAAGTCTAAAGGCAACATCGAGACTCCCTTTATCTTCGACGCGGTAGTTCGACACGATTACGTCGGCGGTCTCGCGAGCCAGATTCACCTTGATGATGTTATTCGCCGGGATATGAAATGGTTGACCATACACTCCCTCGTGCAGGGCGCTTCGCCAATTCACCTCAGGATCTCCGGTGCCGGAGGTGTCGCGGGTATCGCGGACGATGTCGTATCCTGATTTGTTTTCACCGGTCGCGATCAAGTTGAGCAGTTCGGCATCCGACACCCCGTCGAACAACGGGGCAATAAGCGGCTGAATGACGCCGCGAGTGCCACTGTAAGAGAAAGCATCCCCCCACGATTCAAGGTAATGCGCCCTCGGAATGTGCCAGGTTGCCCTGCGAGACGTATTATCGTTATAACCGCTCAGATGTACTTTGTTTTCTACTTTATCAAACGCCTCGACAAAACCCGAATCCGATGGAGCGTTGTAAATCGGATTTCCCCCCAACATAATCAGCGTGGACACTTTTCCACCGTCGATGTCACTGACCAGATCTTTCAAACGGCCCGGGCCGCCGGCTGTGCTGGCAGCAGGCCGTGAGAGATACATGCAGTCGCCAACCGATGTTAGCGCGAAATTGATCGCATACGCCAGGGCGTGAACTTCGGGTGGTTGCCCGTAGCCGGCAACGACCACCCCTTTGCTTCCGGCTCTCAGCAGATCTTCCGCCACCGGTTCCACCCATTGCCTGACTTCGCCGTGGAGCGGAATTTCGCCTTCGACTTTCAGATCAGTCAGGCCATTCGCGGCCAGAGCGCGGGCCAACGCCACAGCGAACAAACCAACCTGCCGATAGCTCACAGCTAACCGGTGGTCAGCCGAAGCACCGGTGGATGTAAACGCCGTTTCGAGTACATAGAGACGATTCATAGCGTCCTGTTCTGATTTCAACCGGCGTCCGTCGACAAATTTGCGGGAATTGGCTATGCTTTCGATTTCCGTAAGCAAGAAATCGGAATCGAGGGACAGTATTACTTCCGCCCGGCTCAAATCGTACGTCGGTTGATACGCATAGCCAGTGGCAAGCATCATCCCCTCATGAATATTCTCACCGCCCACCGGATCATACGCTACCCATCGGGCATTTGGGTATCTCTCTAAGAATTCTCTTCTAAGCCGCGCCAAGGTTGGCGATGAAAACGACTGCGACAACACCGCCAGCCCCTCGCCCCGGTTGGATTGGTACTTAGCGGAATGCTCGCGCCAGAAAGTCACGAAGTCGTCCCAACGGCTCTCTTGCCCCTCGCGCATGACGCGCTTCGAGCGGTCCGGATCATACAGCCCCAGTATGGAAGCCTGTATCCAGGCATTGGATGCCCCGAGTGTCGATGGATGCGCCGGGTTGCCTTCGATCTTGGTCGGACGGCCTTCGTGACTCTCCACAATCAATCCATACGCGCTCGTTCCGAATGGCATCGATGTCGCAAAATATTCGGGATTGCCCGGAACAACTTCCTCCGGCGGCTTCACGTACGGCACGATCTTCTGTTCCGGGCGACGGCATCCGGCCAGTCCCGCCAGAGCCATCGAGGCACCCATCAGGGTCAGAAAACTGCGGCGGCTCCAGTCGTTGTTCATTTCCGACGCGCCCTGCGGGAATTCCCGGTGAAGCCACTGTTTGAATTCCGGCTTATCGGCCAGCTCATCGAGACTGCGCCACTGCATATTTGAGTCTGGTTTTTCGTGTTCGTTACTTCTCATCGATGACACGCCGAACAAGTTTCGGGCGGCGCTATCCCCTTCTCTTTAATTACTCTTTCAGCCCACTGCGCGTGATCATCGGGCATTATCCAGCCCATATTCGTGACCTCGCTGACCGGCCTGAGATTCGGACCGGGATTGCGATGGCACTCCAGGCACCATCCCATACTGAGCGGCTTCTTCTGCTCGACAACCTCCATATCAGCAACGTTGCCGTGGCAGCTTATGCAGCTAACCCCGCGGTCGATGTGAATACTGTGATTGAAATAGGCGTACTCGCCGATTTTGTGAATCCGCACCCACTTTATGGGCTCGCCGGTCGCCCAGCTTTCGCGCACCGGCAGAAGTTTCTCGCTCTCGGGTAATATCAAGGTATGGCAGTTCATACACACCGATGTTGGCGGGACATTGGCGACCGCCGACTTTTCCACCGAGTAGTGGCAGTAACGACAATCGATTCCCAGATCACCGGCATGAAGCTTGTGGGAATAGGGCACCGGTTGACGGGGACGATAGCCGACATCGGTGTACTTCGGCGAGCCGTAATACCAGAAGAACCCGACCACCGCCAGCGCCAACAATATACCTCCCGCGAGCAATATCACCGGAAGCCTGTTAGTCCATCGTGGAAATATCTGCGCCAACTGCTAAACCCAACTTATGGATTTAAAAATCTATCAGGGGTCAACACGACCATCACCATTAACATGCACTCCGCAAAAATTGATGATTTCGATGTCCATTGATGTTGCCCTGCGATGCTTGCATTACTCTAAAATGGTCGATAAAGCCACTGTTGGCAATATCAATTTATAAGCTGCGGTTAAGTTCAAAACCCTTACTAAAAACCGTCCCGGTAATCTCTTGTTCCCGGAAAATCCACTCTCCTAACAACTTACTCAAGCGTCATCAGCTCCGTTTGATTAATTCATCTATAATAATCGCCGTAAACACACCAAAGAGATAAATTATCGAATAACCAAACAAACTTCTCATCGATCCGGTTGACCTGACTCTGAAAGCCTGAACGGCTTTCCTCAAAAAGATTACGCCCAGAAGCACCGCGACCGCTAAGTAAAACCATCCGCCACCAAAGGCCAGCAGGGACAGACTGACCGCGAACAATACAACGGTGTACCAAATTATCTGTTTGAGCGTACTCGTCTCGCCTCTCACTACCGGCATCATGGGGAGCTCCGCCTTAATGTAATCGTCCTTACAAAACAGAGCGAGCGCCCAGAAATGAGGCGGCGTCCAGAAAAAGACAATCGCGAACAGTATCCACGGTACTATATCCATGTGCCCGGTCGCGGCCGTCCACGCTCCCACCGGAGCCATAGCGCCGGCGATTCCGCCGATGACTATATTCTGGTCGGTATTCGGCTTTAGCCACAATGTGTAAAAGAGCGAATAGAAGAGTATCGTACCGAGCGACAAGAGGGCTGTCAGCAAATTGAAAAAGTACCCGAACAACAACACCCCGAGTACTCCGATTGTAACGGAAAATATCAGCGCCCCCCTTGAGCTGATAAGCCCCAGCGGCAGGGGCCGTCGACGGTAGGTCCGCTTCATGCGGGCGTCGATATCGCGCTCAAAATACTGGTTCAACGCATTCGCGCTGCCTCCGGTAAGATACAGCCCGACCATCACCAGAAAAAACCGCCAGGGATCAGACAGCAGACTTCCCTCTATCACCAGCGATGTAGCCCCGGTGAATAAAACCAGAAGCATGATCGATGGTTTGGTGAGTTGAATATAACCTGTTATTGTGGTCTTCATACCTGTTCGATGCACCGCGGCAGCCGTTAAGTTTACCATACAAACAGAGATAGCTACAAAAGGTTCCGCTTTCAGACACTGCCGGCCATTCATCTAAACTGTTGTGGCTCAACCCCGGCTTGAACGGTTTTTTTGAAACATTACGCCTTAAACGGGGTAATATCTTCAAACCAAAAAATATCTGGACGAACCACGGCGGGCGGTGCATCATTATAGCCATTCAACAAAGCCATTTAACGCAGGGGAGTTATAAACCGATGATCCGATCCACACTAATCTTGGCGCTGCTTTTCATGACCCGGAGTCTCAGCGCGGGTGTTCTCACCGGCACCATCTATGATGCCGATGACTCGCTTGCTATCGGGTTCGCCACCGTAAGCATCGAAAACACCGGACAATCCATAAGTTCCAACGAGTCCGGCATGTACCGCCTGAGGCTTGAACCGGGTACCTATGAACTCAAATTCAGCCATGTCTCTCACTATTCGCAGACAATTGAGGTCGCGGTCGATGATTCGGCAAAAGCTGTGGACATTTACCTGAAGCCGGCTGTGATCGATGTCGGGCTGATCAAAGTGTACGACCGTCAGTACGATGCCGCCCAGAGGATAATCGTCGAGGCTATCGCCCGCAAAGAACAGTTACTCTCTCAGATCAAAGAATACAGCTTCGACGCTTACACCAAACTGGTGGCGCGGGACACCTCCAAAGCCGATTCCTCGAGCGTTGTTGCTATTTTCGAATCGCAGGTGGAGGCGTTCTGGAAATACCCGGATGATTTCAAGGAGATCATACTGGCCCGGAAGCAAACTACGAACATCCCGGCCGAAGGCAACCTGCTGCAAGTCGGGCAGCTTACCAACTTCAACGCCAACCGGATAGATTTCGGACGCTATTCTATAGTCTCCCCCACCGCTACCGATGCTCTCGACAACTACGAGTATTACCTGATTGACACGATCTTCACCGAAAACAGCGCCGTTTTTGTCCTTGAGATCGAGCCGAAAAACCAAACCGACGCGCTTTTCGAAGGCACCATCAAAATAGCAGACTCGACCTATGCCGTCGTTGGCGTCGAATTGACACTGAACAAAGGGTTCGACAACCCGTACCTGTCCAATATTTCCTACCGGCAGGTCTATGCTCTCTTTGAGGGCAAGTACTGGATGCCAACCATGATTCAGTCCAGCGCGAGCCTGGATTTCAATCTCCCCATTCTTCCACCCCTGTCTATCGATTACCAGGCGGCCCTGCACAACTTCAGGTTCGAGCCGGGCTTCGATGATTCTCTCTTCGGCGAATACGTGCTCGAAGTCCACGAGGCGGCCGATGATATCGACTCGATCAAGTGGGATGTCGGACGACTGATACCGCTCACACCCCTCGAGCAACGGGGATATTTCTTCGTGGATTCGGTGAAAAACCATCAACCGCTGTATATGAAATTGCTTATCGCCCCCTTCGCCCTGTCAATCTTTGTTTTGTCCGCGCAAGATTTCATTCATTTCAACAAAGTCGAAGGTCCGTATCTCGGCTTTGGACAGTACTTCAGGAATATAACCGACCGGCTCGGCCTCCGGGTGAAGACCGGCTATGCTTTCGATGCTGATTTGTGGCAACACGAGTACGGCTTCGATTATACGGTGTCAAAAAGACAGAAACTGACATTCGGGGCTCAGTACCGCGATAAAATCCGCACCCGCCCCACGATTTTTGCCCGGCCCGACGGAAATGCCACCCTCATGGCGCTGCTGACCAAAATCGATGCCTACGATTACTTCGCCGAAGAAGGGTTTCTTGTCAAAATGGGGTTATCGCCGCTGCCCAAAACAGGTCTCTACCTCACCTATAATGACTTCGACCAAAAGTCCGTCAGGAACAACAGCGAGTACAGTGTCTTTAATAATGATGAACTGAACAGGCCGAACCCATCGATAGTCGATGGCAAACTTCGTTCCATATCAGCTTTGCTCACGTACGACTCTCGGCCGCGTTTTCGCGACAAGAAGGGCAAGGGCGTCTTGCTCTCTTTTCCTTCAACCGAGGTCAGGTTCTTCGTTGAGCATGCTTCGGATGACCTCTTCGACAACGACTTTGAATTCACCAGATACAGCGCTTCGCTCCAGAGAATGGACCGTCTGTTCGGATGGGCGATTAGCAATCTGTATGTTTTTGCCGGCGCCTCCGATGGTTCTCTGCCGCCCCAGAAATACTTTGTGGCTGATTTCGACGCTGGCCTGACCGAGCACGAGTTCGCCTTCAAAACCATGGCCGAAACCAATTTTTACGGCAACCGCGCTCTCGTGGTTTACGGTAGTATCGATTTCGGCAGCAAACTCTTTCAGAAAAGCGGCCTTCCGCTCATAAAGAAGATCCCGCTGGGGCTTTCCCTTTACGGCGGCGCCTTCTGGACTGATTTCCACAACCACCCTTACCACACGGGCGACGAACTCCTTCTCACGGCAAAAAAGCCCTACGGCGAGGCCGGTTTTGGAATCGACCGTCTTGTCCCCTTACCTTTGACCTTCGTCTTCACCTGGCAGTTGTCCGACTATCCCACCAACAGGTGGACCTGGGGTGTCTCCTGGCCGGTATTTTAAAATCCGCGAATGGAGATTAAGTTACATTTCTGACAGGCGAAATATCTATGCTTCGGGACTCATGCTATCGTAGGCTTTTGATATGATGGCCATGAAGAAGGCAAAAACAAGACTCGTCTGACCCCACATCCAGCCAGCTTCAAGAAACGCTGTTACGAAAAATATTATGGCGGAGATTAAGATCACCATCGCCACTGCCGGCTGCCCCCCACGGATATTTTCCTTGAAGTACCTAACGGCTTTGCGTAGCTGGTTAATCAAAAGTGCGATCAGCATCGATGACCCCACGATACCGGTTTCGGCCAGATAGTGAATAACAAGATTGTGCGCGGTAAGCCCCTCGATACGGAACTGGTCAGGATGAAACCGCATAGATGGATAGAATTCGTGAATAAAGCGGAAATTGCCGGGTCCGATTCCTATGATCGGATTGTCCCAAAAGGCGTTCAGCCCGGCATCCCACAAAAGCAACCTCAGACTAAAAGTTCCACCCGGCGAGTGTCTCAACACTTCACTGAAACGGTTGATGACCGCCGCAACAAACTCGAGGTTACTGAAAATCGCCGCGAGAAACGCCACGGACGCAAACCCGATCAAGTACTTTGTCCTTTTCTTACTGACCCGGCCACTTTCTCCGGCCCCCTTCACCCGGTCTGTTACCCTCCTGCCAAGCGAATAGGCCACAACGAGAAAAGAGAAGCCTCCTCCCAGCAATATCGCCAGTCTCGACTGGGTCGCAAGCAAAGCGACAAAAATAACACCCGAGCCTAACAAATAGGCAACGGTCCTGCCCTCGCGCAGCCAGAGATACAAGGCCAACCCGACAGGAAAAGATATCATAGTCAAGTCATCGAGAGTTTTCGGCGCCAACCCGAACACTCTCTCGGGATGACCGGACTGAAGAGACATCAGTAACGCTATCACGCAATGGATTACCGAGAACCAGAAGAATACCTTTACCAGGTGCATCAAAGTGAAATACCGCGACAGGCGATAGAACGCCAGAAAAGTAAACGTGGTCAGAATCAATCGCATGATGGAATGAACAGCCAGAAACGGACGGGGACCAAGCAGGGCGACTACAAATAGCGCCACCAGTAACAGACCGAAATTCACGCTGAGGGCCGGGAACCGGCCAATCCGTGAACCTTTCAATAGAAAATCCAAAACCGCGGTGCATATCAGTATGACCGCCGAAATATCCACCAGTAAAAAACCGAACGGCGAAGTCTCCACAGCTATGTTGGTAAACAGCAAAAAGAGATACTGATAGACGGCGAACCGAGCGTGTGAAACGGCGGCAACAAAAAACACCGGAAAAAGAAGCAGGTAAAGATACCTGAACTCCTGCTCAATAAGGAGGTACCCCACGAGAAGGACAGTAAGACCAAGAAGAATCGCCCCGTAGCGACTGAGAACTACCCTGTTGATATCTGTGAAACCGTCGACGGTTTCGGACTCGATAATCATAGAGAAAAGGATATCATAATCAGGCCTATATTTCAAGGGCTAAGTATAACGTCAGCCCGAGTGAACCAGCGGGATTAATAGAAAAAATGCGCCATCAAGGACTCGAACCTTGGGCCCGCTGATTAAGAGTCAGCTGCTCTACCAACTGAGCTAATGGCGCATTTGCTGTGTCTGGAGTATTCACTCGAAGTGAATTTCTCGCAGGCCAATAATAAGGCGCGGGGCCAATTTCCGCAAGTCCTTTTCGCGGCCGGCAAAACCGCGCCGAAACCAGCCTCAGGACCAGCCCGAAAACCGGCGCAAAACGCGAACGCCCCCACCGGTTTACCGGCATACCCTCCCCGGCGGGAGTGTATGGACCAATTTAGTCAAGTTAATTCCCGTTTGCGGGAACTCCCGCCGCTCCGGCTTGTTGTAAACAACACAGATTGTGAGACCAGAAAAGAGAAAGGGAGATTGAAATGAAACATACCTTACCGAAATTACAGTACAATTACAACGCCCTGGAGCCGTTCATCGACGAACAGACGATGACCATCCACCACACCAAACATCACCAGGCCTATGTCGACAAGCTCAATGCCGCCCTGGGCCAGCACTCGGGCGCGCCCGACAAATCGGCCGTAGAGCTTGTCAGCGACCTGTCCTCCGTGCCGGAATCTATCCGCGCAGCCGTCCGTAACAACGGCGGCGGCCACGTCAACCATACTTTCTTCTGGGAGATCCTCCGCAAAGACGTAAAGGCCAAAGGCGAGGTTATCGACGCTATCAACGATAAATTCGACGGCTTCGACAATTTCAAAACGCAGTTTTCCAACGCCGCCGCGAACCAGTTCGGCAGCGGCTGGGGATGGCTGGTTTTAAACAATGGCGAGCTGGAAATAATGGCTACCCCCAATCAGGATTCCCCGCTGTCGGTCGGCAAAACCCCGATATTGGGAATCGATGTCTGGGAGCACGCCTACTACCTCAAATACCAAAACCGCCGTCCGGAGTATATCTCGGCCTTCTTCAATGTCATCAACTGGGAGAAAGTGAACGAGCTGTACCAGCAGGCGAAGAAATCGGCTGTAGCCGCCTGAGCCTCGCTCAGATAAGTCATTCCGGCCGCCTCAACCTCACAGGGGCGGCCTTTTTTATTAATGATAAAATGTGTCCCTGCCCGTGAGGTCAGGTCCTGGCCCGACGAAGTCGGGGTGTGACCTGACACGGGGCGATAAAGCCAATCCTTTTGTGTCAGGTCTTGGCCCGACGAAGTCGGGGTGTGACCTGACACTCACAGAAAAACCGACAATCAGTACTCCCCACGATTGGGAACGATACAGATAAATTCGAATGGCTCGTCGTAGGGGTTGGAAAACTGATGCTCCGCGTTCGGTGGGACGAACGCAAAGTCATTCTCGACAACTTCGCTCATTTCACCGTTGAGTTCCAGCTTCCCCTTCCCCTTAATTATGTAGTTGACGTGCTCCCAGTCGTGCTGATGCTTGGGGGTGAATCCTCCCGGTTTGATGCTGAACACACGCATCGCGTAACCATCCCAGCCCTCATCTTTGCCGATCACGATTGCCTTGGAGACTTTATCAGCTTTATCCATCCGGATCGGCTTGAGATTCATCTTCCCGTATTTTATAACCGCCATATTTCCTCCTTATATTCACCGAATATACGCAACGGCTGTCGGTCGGTCACGAAAAAACCCGCTTCCGGGCGGAAGCGGGTTTTTTAATTCCAACCAAATAGTCTATATCGGCTATCGGGTATTGTCTTAGCGGGACCGACGACGCGGGCGGCGACGGCTGGAAGCCTTGCGGGCCGTGCGACGTTTGGAGGTGGCGCGCCAGGAGCGAGTGCGAGATGTCTTGCGCGAAGCGGCTCTCTTGCGGCTGACCGGTCTGGACCGACGAACCGAGACTCTGCCCTTGTTAAACGCATTGACCGGACCCCTCTGCCCTTTCCAGACAGACGGATTGGCCTTGCGAATACCAAGGTCGACCGCTTTGTAACGGACCGAGTACACCGTGCGACCAAGCTGACGGGCTACCCAGGAGGTCTCGTGACGACGATACCAGGCACGCATGAATGCGATCTCTTCCCGGGTCCACGGACGGCTGGTTTTGTTGCAGCGACTAACTGCTTTGCGGGTGGTTCTGGTCTTCTTACGCGTAGCCATAATTCACTCCTTGTTTCACAAGTTAAAGATTACGATTAACGGTTATGGCTGAACCGAATCGCAGTACACAAATGTCATAAAACTATAATCGTCCATTTTTTTAAGATACTTTACCCCAATCGGTTATATTTTCTTATCCAGAAAAGACGACCGATTTAGTATTAGATAAGCCCTGCCGCACCAAAATCGAAAGACGACTAATTTGGCCCTATAATCATATTTTGCCCCGCACCTCATCCGTCAGAAGCTACGAACCTATTTGATTACAACAAGTTGAAGGTCCACCCGCCAGAGCGACGCGGTGCGATCCACTCGCACTGTGCGACTTACAAACGCTCTCGCAGACGCCGTTTAAATGGTTGCCTCAAAAATCCGATTGGATTAGATTATTCTCGCATGCGACGGGAGCATCACTCATGAAACGTGAATACATTCTGGTTTCGCTGTTCTTTCTGATAGCGGCAATCGTATTCTATCTGTTCTATCAACTGATAGTGCCGTTCTTCGCGCCGATGGCATGGGCAGGTGTATTCGCGATCATATTTTTCCCTCTCTACGAAAAGATTCTGTCCAAAGTAAAATCGAAAGGGCTCGCATCGCTTCTCATGTGCATCATCATCATTGTTTTGATCATCGGCCCCATCGCCTATCTGGCGGTTGCCCTCGTCGGCGAAGCTGCCAGTGCCGTAGCCAAAGTAAACGCCATGATCAAAAGTGGTGAACTCGAGCAGCTTCTTGCGTTCAATTTCCCCCTCGCCGACACTATCAAAGAGAAACTCTCCCCCTACTATGACCTGTCCAAAATCAATCTCGACCAGATGATCAAGCAATCCATCGAAAGCATAAGCGGCGTCATTCTCAACCAGACCAGCTGGCTTATCACCAACACCACGCGGCTTGTGTTTTACTTCGCCCTGATGATTTTCACGATGTATTATTTCTTCAAGGATGGTGAGTTGATCATAAACAAGACCAAACGCCTCATGCCCCTCACACCCAACCAGATCAATGTCACTTTCCGGCAGCTTCACGATGTCATCCAGGCCACGATGTATGGAGGCGTGGTGGTTGCCCTCATTCAGGGGCTCATCGGCGGCATTCTGTTCGCTATCGTTGGCATCCCATCAGCCGTCTTCTGGGGAGCGATCATGGCTTTTCTCTCCATTATCCCGTTCGTGGGCGCCTTTATTGTTTATATCCCCGCCGGTATCATCCTCATCATCGGCGGTTCATATATTAAGGGGATTATCGTCATTGCCGTAGGCACGGTCGTGATCAGCCAGGTCGACAATGTTCTTCGCCCGATTTTGATCTCCGGCCGCACCTCCATGCACCCGCTGCTGCTGTTTTTCACCATACTCGGCGGCATTTATTTATTCGGCCTGCTCGGAGTCGTCCTCGGACCGCTCATCGCCGCTGTCTTCGTGACTCTTCTTAAAATCTTCGAGTTCAAACTCCATCCTGAAGAAGAGACCGCCCTCTCCCGGGAACTGGAAATGTAGTCTTACCGCCTATCCCAATTTTGCTCTTTACACGGGGCGGACATCTGTCTTTATTGGTTTTTTTAGGCCAGAGTTTAATGTCACTCAAGGAGTCGCTATGTCGCGCTATTCTCACCTTATTGCCGTCGTCGCATTCGTCTTTACGATGATACTGGCGGCCGGTCTCTCATCGTCTACCCATCCTTCGTACTCCGACCAGGTGCCGGTAGACACCGTACCATTTTATCCCGATGGAACCTACGATCAGTCTGTTCCCAAACCCAACGACTATCTCGCCCACCCGATAGGCGAGTGGCCTCTTCGGTATAACGAGCTGGTCGACTATATCGAAGCCCTGGCCGCGGGGTCGGACCGGGTTATTGTCGAAAAACACGGCAAGACTTACGAAGGCCGCGACCTCTATGCCATAATCATCGGCCTGCCCGAATACATCGCAGATATCGAGACCATCCGCGAGAAAACCGCGCGACTCGCCTCGGCCAATCTCAATTCATCGGTTGAACTCGACGCCTTGCTTGCCGACCTTCCCGCCACCGCCTGGATGGGCTACGGCATTCACGGCGACGAGGTCTCCGGCGTTGACGGAGCAGTACAACTCGCCTATCAATTGGCTGCCGGAACCGACTCCGCCACGATGCACCTTCTGAGGAATGTCGTTGTCATTATCGACCCGACTCAGAACCCCGATGGTCGCGAGCGGTATATGTCGATGCTCTTAACCTACCGTAGCCATGTCCCCAACTACGATCGCGAGGCCCAGCAGCACGGTGGCGTGTGGCCGTGGGGACGAGGCAATCACTATCTTTTCGATATGAACCGCGATTGGGTTGTCGTGACACAGCCGGAAACGGAAGGAAGACTTTCGACACTCCTTAAATGGAATCCGCAGCTTATGGTTGATGGTCACGAGATGGGCTCCAGTGACAATTTCCTGTTCTCTCCGCCCCGCCAGCCGGTCAACTACAATACCCCGCAGAGTGTATTCAAATGGTGGGAGGTCGTCAGCAGAGATCAAGCCCAGGCGTTCGACAAACGCGGCTGGCCGTATTACGTCAAAGAGTGGCACGAGCACTGGTACCCTGGCTACGGGTCGAGCTGGCTCACTTTCTCAGGCGGTATCGGCGTACTCTACGAGCAGGCGGGTGTCGACGGCAGCATGGTGCGCCAGCCCAACGGCTACGTTCTGACATACCACGAAGCCGTCAACCACCAGTTCACATCGTCGCTGGCGAATCTGCACACTCTGGCCAACAACCGCACGGAAATTCTGCGCGATTATTATAACACTCGCCGCGATATTATCCGCCAGGGGGAAAAAAGCGGTCTTACTTATCTGTTCGCCCCGATTAAGGACGACCTCAAGATGAACCGCTTCATCGAGTCGCTGCTCAAGCAGGGGATCAAAGTCGAAAAGGCCACCGCCGATTTCACCGTCCGCGGCGTTCGGGATATCATGCTCAACGAACACGCGTCGCAAAAATTCCCGGCGGGCACTTATATCGTGAGAACCTCTCAAATTCAGGGAGGACTGGCCAAAGCCATCCTCGAATTCGACCCGCATCTCAAGCTCGATTTCTTGAAAGAAGAACGACGGGAACTTGAGAAATACGATGAGACGAGGATGTACGAAGTTTCGGCGTGGTCGGTTCCGGTGGCGTACAATCTCGATGCCTACGAAACGACCACCATGTTCTCGGTCGCGACCGAACCGGTTACGGCGATCGAGCCGAAAGTCGGAAAGCTTTACAACCCCGATGCCCAGTTTGGTTTCGTTATCGACATGGTCGGCGAGCGAACCTACCTGATGCTCAACAAGCTCTTCGGTAAGGAGCTTGTAATCTACGCCTCGGAAAAGCGGTTCACGGTTGAAGGCCGCTCTTTCAATGCCGGAGCTCTTGTCGTCCGCAAGCGTGGCAATGTCGAGAACCTTCCGGCGATTCTCGAAAAAATGGCTGCTGAAATCGGCCTCGATATATACGGCGTCAATACCGGACTGGCAACCGAGGGTTCATATCTCGGCGCACCTACATTTCGACTGTTAATAGGCCCGAAAGTCGCCTTGCTCACCGGCATGCCACTGGACTTCTCCGATTTCGGAGCCATCTGGTACGCTATCGACAGAGAACTCGCCATTCCGCATTCTCTCATTCAACTCAGCGAACTGGCCTGGCACGACCTCGCCAAATTCAATGTAATCGTCATTCCATCCGCCTGGGGACAGGCACTCGGACATTACATGGGCAAGGAAGGCGCTTCGGCGCTGGCAAAATGGGTTGAGGACGGCGGCACTCTCATATGCACGGGCAACGCGGCGATATGGGCCGCCGACTCGAGCAACAATCTCAGTCAGGTCCGGCTGAAATGCGATATGCTCGATAAACTGGGCGAATACAAAGAACTGACAGACAGAGAAATTCGCGCCGAGGCGCCGACCGTCGATACGATGGCGCTGTGGCACCCGGATAAAGTCGCCCCGTTAGAGTCGAAAGATGAAAAACAGCCGCCAGCTTCCAAAGAGGAGCTTAAGAAAATCGACGAATGGCAGAGGAGATTCTTCCCTCGCGGAACCATCCTCAGGGTCGATCTTGACACCGAGGACTGGCTCGCGTTCGGTATGACCAAAAGTGTCCCGGCTATTGTATACACCCGCTCCGCTTTGATGGCGGGAGAGGATGTAAAAACTGTCGGGCGGTTCAGTGTCGATGAAACCAAGCTTCGGCTGTCGGGTTTGCTGTGGCCGGAGGCTCGCCAGCGCTGGGCAGGCACCGCATACCTGACCAGAGAGTACAAAGGCGGGGGACAGATTATCATGTTCCTCGGCACGCCGAACCTGCGCGCCTATTTTCAGGGCACACGCCAGATGTTGGCCAATGCTATCCTGTACGGGCCCGGCATGGGAAGCTGGTCAGGCGGACCGTACGAACAGAAGGATTAGAGCCAGGATAGGTAAAAGACCGGAATTTTCGGTCTGAGATCCTTGAAATTTGGTATAATCTGACATATATTGAAAAGCCGTCATCTAACAGTGGCGGCTTTATTATGCTTGAGTTAACTCGGATTCTTAAGGCACAATCTAATGCAAGGTAAACGAGTACTGGTCACTGGCGGCGCCGGATTTCTGGGCTATCACCTCGCCATGAATCTTCCCCGGCGAGGGATATCTTTCCTGGCCCTCAACGATATCGCCCCGTTTCTGGAAGCTGAATATTCCGATGATATGCTGCTGGTAAATCAGGATGTCCGCGACCCCGATGGCATGTATCGCCTCATCCACGACAACAAAATTGACATTGTAATCCATTGCGCCGCGGCCCTTCCCCTCTGGCCGAAAAGCGAAATCTATACGACCAACATCGATGGCGTCCGCAACACGCTCGAACAAGCCCAGAAATGCAATGTCGAACGAGTCATCTTCATCAGCTCGACCGCCGTCTATGGCGTTCCGGAGAAACACCCCCTTGTCGAAGACGACCCTCTCATCGGCGTAGGCGCCTATGGTGAAAGCAAGATTGCCGGCGAAGGCATCTGTGAGGAATTTCGCGCCAAAGGAATGTGCGTTCCGGTAATTCGTCCGAAAACGTTCATCGGCACCGCCCGTCTTGGCGTCTTCCAGATTCTCTACGACTGGGTCGACTCCGGCAAACGCATCCCCATCATCGGAAAAGGGGAGAATCTCTATCAGTTGCTTGAGGTAAGTGATCTGATTGAGGCCATCACTCTGGCCGCGTCCGCCCCTCGTGAAATCGTCAACGACACTTTCAATGTCGGCGCGCAGATGTATGATAAAGTCAAACTCGATGTCGGCGCGCTATGCGATTTCGCCGGTAACGGCTCGAGAGTTATGCCCACGCCGGCCAGGTTGGTTAAAGGCGCTCTGGCGGTGTTCGAGTTCATGAAAATCTCCCCGCTATACAAATGGGTGTATGGAACCGCCGACAAAGACTCCTATGTCTCTACGGAAAAGATCGAACAGAAACTCGGATGGAAATCCAACTACTCCAACCAGGATGCTTTGATTACCTCTCACAAATGGTATCTCGAGCACAAGGATGAGCTGGAGCACCAGAAGGCGGGCGTCACACACCGGGTAGGATGGGATCAGGGCATTCTCAAGTTGTTCAAGCGCTGGTTATAGTCAAAGCGTCGATTTCAATTTTCATGCAAAAATAAATCGGAGAGCACACCAAGGTGCTCTCCGTCCCTTCTCGCTCCCTCCCACCTATCTTGAACCGCTCAGCCTCTCAACTGAGGAGGCTCCATTTTTCGACCTATCGACCTTATTCAAAGCCCTGCATAATGATCCTAATCGCGGATGTCGATAATCGGTAGACTGCCTTGAGGCCTCTTCTTGAGTCTGAAACTGCATTCACTAATCTTAACGGGGCTTACTTCTATGTTCTGCAACGCATCAGATTCATATTCCATGTGCGTGAATACGGCGGTATAGCCGGCCGGAGCCAGCCGGAGAATCAGGAAGTACCCGTCTGGGTCTGTCATCGCTCCTCGCGCTGTTCCTTCGAGGCACACGATCGCACCAACGATCGGTTCGCCGTTGTCTGCATCTGTCAGCCTACCATGTATCGCCCCCAATTCGTCCAAACGATATTTGTGTATTTCTTCTCCTCGTTGATCATCTCTTGCTTCTTTGGCGCACGGGTTACCGTCGACATTCGAATTCTGATCGGGTGCGAAGAATTCTCCATGCCTCACTAACAGTAACCACTCCCCGGGACCAGCATTTGTCGTGTTAGCATTAACCGGAACCTTCGTACTGTGATAGTCTTTGTGGGTAATTGATATCTCGTGATAACCGGGCGTAACGCCTTCGAGACTAAACCGGCCCTCCGAATCGGACAGAACCCCGCGATTGGTCCCGACCAGCATAACCGAAGCTCCGGAAACACGCACACCTGATCCGGCATCGATGATAACACCGGTTATCGTTCCCGATGATTCGGCATGGCCCGTACTGATAAGTAGCACCGAAATGACGACTACGATAGTAGCTGCTGTGATGTTGCGTAAAATAACCCACCTCCTCAAGCCTTTACTCCCGAAAATGCTGTCATGAGGGGATTACACATAAAAGACGATGGCCCTGTGTTGTTTGTGTAAAAATCGGCCAGAAAAATCGCTTTTTATATAGTAACTTATTACTGTACAACGAGCTTATATGCAAAAAAAGAGCGGGCCAGAAGCCCGCTCGTCAATCCAATCTAACCGTTTCCCTATCGGGTCACGACCAGAGCCGCCCGGTTAAGATGTACCTTATCGTAGCTGTCCGATGATATCACGTAGTACCAATCGGCAAACCGGTTGCTCAGGTCAGCTGCTATCTGCTGACCCTCGGTCATCTTGCGCTGCCAGAGTTCATGCTCGTCCTTGCGACGTTTATTCTCCCAGTCGGCCGTTGACCATTCTTTCTCCGGACGTTTTACGAATGAAGTGTCGGTCGGTTTTTCCGGCTCCCGGAAATAACCCGGATTGAAATCCACCGTGATAAACAGGTATCTATTCTCCCCGCCCTTTTTGTCTCCGGCAGACTCGTCATTAGTACCGGCCGAGACCTCCAGTCCCGAACCATACACCACTTCGCCGAACCTCAGCGTATAAGCCAATCCGTCGGCGGTGAAAATTTGAAGCTCCCCCTCGTTCGAAAGCAGTTGACCGTCACGGGTTAGATAGAAGCCTTTATCCTGCAGCGAGGTAACATCGGCCTGTGTCAGCGGCTTCTCCACATCTCGCACCTTCAAACTGGCCGACAGTCCTTCGGGCTTGGGACGCACCCCTACGATACTCAGCGCCACCAGCGAATTCAAAAGGTGATCCACCGATGCCGAGTCGACCGACTGACCTTTGCTCAAATTGTTCGCGATCCATCCCATCTCGCGTTTGCTCAACACCACGTTATCGCGGTTGTCAACGCTGCCGGTCGCTTCATTAATAGAGTAGTCTCTTAGCACGAGCTGTTGTATTTTACGTTTCTCCAGCCGGAGCAGATCGGTATCAATCCAGTCCTCGAACCGTGTCGACAGGTCCGCATCGACTTTAGCAACATAAACCCGGTTCTGTCCCGGCACACGGACGAAGCTGTAATTCGGGCGACCCTCGATACTGTGCCCGATGATGAAATCAGCCAGCACATTGCCGCCCTCGCCTCTCATTGTCACCCGCTTGCCGCGTCCTGCCGTACCGGCCGTTGCGTCCAGCGGATCCACGACACCGCACGCCACATGCTCGGAAACATTGTCCGTGCGGTACTCGTCTTTCTTGATATCTATTATCCCGGCAGCCGTTCGCGCCAGGCGCTCCTTGGCGTCGGCGGGATAGTTGTGGTGCGATGGTATCGTCCAACGGCTCCCGTCAAATGTCACCTTGAACGGTTTGGTCGTGCCGTTGACAGCGTCATACTCCACCACTTCGAGCGTGGTAGCCTCGTTGGGGTCCTTGAAGGCCGGGAAGAACTCGTCCCCCTGATCCTGAAAAGCCTCCGGTGTTATCCGTCCGGGCGATGATATGATTGCCAGAATCAGAAGAACAAGAGCCACCCCGCCGAAGATGATCGTCTTTCTATTCTCACTCATAGTTTAGCTCCTTAACCTCCGGGCAGCCATCGCCCCTTCTTTCTCAAGCTTCTTGCGGCGCACGAAGATGAAAACGCCGACGAGCAGAACCGGTATGGGCGGCAGAAGCACCGCCAGCATCTTGATCCGCGTCTGAATCGAACGAATCTCCCGCTCCGTTACCTCCTTGCTGGCCAGGATCGTCGCCTCTTTCTTCGCCTCGATATTGGCCTTCAAGGCTTCGAAACGGCGGTTCTCGACTTCCTGAAGGTTCTGCGCCATAATCTGCTTGGCCTGCTCATCAAGATCGGTCCGGCTCGCAATTTCGGCAATTTTCTCATTCAAGCGGGCCTGGGCTTCCTCAAGCGCCTTGCGCGCTTCCACCTCGGCCAGCCTTTCTTTTTCAATCCGTTCTTCCACGAACTCCTTCGTCTGAGCTTCCACCGTCTCAAGCGTGCGATGCTTGATTCGCTTTTTGCGAAGATCTATGAAGGTCTGGTCGCCGACGAGAAGGTCCATGCAGTTGAGAAAGAACGTCACGTTATCAAAATTCAATCCCTCGATACCCATGCGTCTCATTTGGAAAAATTGATCGGAAATCATGTCCACATCGGCCACGACAATGGCATTGATATTTTTGTGCGTCCACGTGGAGTCCTCATTCATCACGCTGTCGATGCCCTGAATTTCCGCCGCCAGAATGTATGACTCCGCCGAGGGTGGTCGGCGCGGATTCGGATTGAGGCTGAAGCCCGTCCCCATATAGCCCGGACCAACCAAGTGACTCCAGTCATTTATGCCCGAAAGTATGCCGGTCCGCAAAAGCGGCTGGAACCTGAATCCCTGCTCCATCCCTTTGTAAACATAACCCGGATACATGGCAACTATCTCCTGGAGACCATTGGTCGCCGGATTGCGGGTGTTGAAAGGCTCGCTGCTGCCGTTGCCTTCACCTATAAAAACAATCTCCTGCTGAAGTTGACTGAGGTCGGGATGCGGATTGTAGGCGTCCCACACGACAACCCGGCTGTTCCAGATAATACCAATATCCTTTAAAAGCTGATCAACCTTACCTTTCGGATCCGGCACCGCCTGGTTCTCGGCATAAGGATTGCGGTTGTAATCGCTGGGAAGTATCGGCGACAAGCCAATATCGAACATCGGAAGCGGGTCGACCATGAGCATCACCGGATGACCGGAATAGCAATAGTCGCGCAGATTGTTCATCTCGATCTGGGTAAGGGTCGACGGCAGCACCACCAGAAGAGCGTCCATCCGCTCGGAGATCGGTTCGCGCGGGTTGACCTGCACGACATCGTACTGCTTTTGAAGTTCCGCCACCACGGGCCAGGCCGCCACGCGGCTCATTGTCTGGAAATCGAAATCTCCAAAGAGACGGGCGCCGGTATCCAGAACACCGATCTTCCTTCGCTGCGACTTCACCGCCACACGGATACTGCGCACCAGTTCATACTCGACCGGAAGACCCCGGTCAAAAAACTGAATCACTTCCTCGTTAACGCCGCTGGTGAACACTAGCCCGAGAAACACATCATACGCCCTTGCCTGCGCGCTTTCGGTACCGACCATTCGACGCGGACCGATGCCGTACTTCTCTCTCGCGCCGCGAGCCGCCTCGGTGAACGGTTCGCAGTCGTAAATCAGCACCTGGACTTTGTCGCCGCCGATGGCTGATATTTCGCGAAGTTTGCTTATCAGGTTGGAACGCGTTTCCACGTAATCACGGGGAACCTCGGGGCTGATATACGCCTGAATCAATACCGGTCTGTCATCGGGCAACTCGCTGATCAGTTGGCGCGTCTGATCCGAGAGCGAATGAAGCTGCTCGGCGGTGACATCGAGTCGCCACGACGCGTTGGCCATGACAACATTGAAACTCACCACGGCGACAATAACCGCCGCCGCGCGCGCCAGTTGATGCCACCAGAATTTCCGTCCATCGGCTTCCACCGGCCAGTGCCGTCTGCCAAGTATCAACGTGTTGAAATAAATCATCGTTGCGGCGATCGAGACAAAGAACACCACCGACGGCAGACTCACCACTCCGCGCGACAGGTCTTCGAAATTTTCGAATATCCCCAGCGGCGCCAGCATCGACTGAAGCCAATCGCTCAGCACCACCCGGGCCGAATCCACGAAAATGAAGAACGAACAGAGCACCGCGCCGAGAATAAACGCTACCGTGACATTGGCGGTCAGAAGCGACGCGAACATCCCCACCGACAACAACGCCGCGCCCAAAAGCCAGTAACCCAGGTAATTGGAGAACATCAAACCGATATCGGGGCTGCCCAGCCAGAAAAGCACAATCACGTGGCTCAGCGATATCAATAGCGACACCGTGTAAATTCCCAGCGCCGCGAGGTATTTGCCAAGCACGACCTCAAGGTCAGTCGCCGGCAAGGTCAAAAGCAGTTCATCCGTTCCCTGCTTGCGCTCCTCGGCCCAAATGCTCATTGTCAGAGCCGGCACGAAAAACAACAGCAAGTATGGAAAATAGCCGTTAAGCTGATCGAGATTGGCCAGGTTGTTGGCGAAAAATCTTCCCTGCCAGAAAGCCGCCGCCGCGCTCAAAAAGATAAACAACGTGATAAACACGTAACCGGTAGGGCTGCTGAAATACGACAGAAGATTTCGTTTCGCGATTACAACGACAAGATTCCAGTTAATCTTCATTTGCGCCCCCCTCTGCCGCCACCGATCGACTGACCATAATCGGTGAGCCGATAGAAAGCTTCCTCGAACGAACCGTTCTGCTTCAACTCAGCCGCCGTTCCATCGAACATCAGCTTACCACTGTTTACCAGCAGAATTCGCTGAGCGACCGCCTCCGCTTCCTGAAGAATGTGCGTGGAAATCAAAATCGTCTTCGATTCGCCAAGCTTATTTATGTGAGAACGAAAGTCACGAATCTGATTAGGGTCCAGACCCGCCGTGGGTTCATCCATGATAAGGACATCGGGGTCATGCAAAAGTGAATGCGCCAAGCCGGTGCGCTGACGGTACCCCCGCGAGAGCTTCCCGATCGGTTTGCCCACCACCTGCCCCAGAGCGCAAAGATCGATTACCCAATCAAGGCGCTTTTTGAGCTTATTGCCCTTAAGGCCCCGGGCCTCGCCAAAAAATTTCAAAAGATCCATAGGGGTCATGTCAAGATACAGCGGACCGTTCTCCGGCAAATAGCCAAGCCGTTCAACCGCCTTGAGCCTGTCGGTGCGAACATCCACACCCGCTATCAGCGCCTGACCTTCACTGGCGGACAAAAACCCGGTAAGAATCTTCATAGTGGTGGATTTGCCCGCCCCGTTGGGCCCCAGAAATGCCACCACCTGACCCCTGGGTATCGAAAAGGTGATATCCGAAATAGCCACAAATGGACCGTAGAACTTGCTTAGTCCGCGAGCCTCAATCATGGTCGGAGATGAGTTTTCGGCCATAGGTATCATCCTCTTTGTTCTATGTTGAAAATAGAGAGCTTACTATAAAGTACACATTAACACCGAATTGGTTCGACAAATGAAACCTTAATTAACCAACTTATCCGCATTTGTCAAGACATTAAATGACAACCGCTTACAAGGCCCAAAACCACCGCCAACAAGCGGACAATGCATCCCAGGGCGGCCCGACCGACCTTGTGTGTTCCCGCTTAACAAGTTAGTGCTTGAAAACCGGCCGCTTAAGTGATAATATGCTAATATTAATGTGACAACGTTCATCTCAGACCGCCAGCCGGCCTGAAACACTATGGGGTGGCAAAATGCCGAATAAGCTTCGCTATAACATTGCCGACGAAAGACTAACTTATCAGGGTAAGAAGGACGACTACAAGTTCAACAGCGACAAACTGATCGAATTCAACCATCGCCACATGGCGGTTCTCAACAATTACGATATCACCCTCGACGCCCTCACTATCACCACGCTCTGCGACAAGTTCAGCCACAACTCCAACCTGGGCGCCCTGCGCAACCGCCAGGTCCGTCAGTCTGTCACCCTCTCGGCGGCCCTTGCCGCTGTAGCGGTGGGACTGAACGGACGGGGAAGCATCAACAGCGTTCCAAAAGACCATGTCACCCAAGAACTGTCCAACAATCTCAAGCGCGCCAACGATCGCACCGCCGCTCAGATTATGGCCGAAGTCCTTCAGCAGACGACGGAGACCCTGCCGGTCGGCGAAGAGGTTCTGATCGAGTCGGCTATCACCGAGGGTGTCAGAGTTAAGCCCGGCAAGGAAGCCGGCGGTAACCCGACTATCGCGGTCGGCGCCGTGTTCGGCAAAGATCAACATCGCGCCCAGTATGGCCTGAGCATGCCGCGCAATGTAACGCAGTTGTCAATGGGCAACGACGTTATCGATGGTACCACGAAATCGATCAAGGGGCTGCATTCTTCCCTGACGGCCCTCTTCGTTACCGAGGCCAACGTAAAACGTCATCTGCCGGATATTTATGTCCAGCGCTGGATGGGTGGCGCTTATTTTCCGGAATTCAACCCGCGCGAAGCTAAACTTACCGATGCCGCCGAGATTATTGCCAACGCCTACGGCTACTCCGGCGTTGACAAACTGAGCGCTTTTTTCCTCGATCGCTCCCGCCATTACCCGGCTATGGATGAGCTGAACAAGGCCGGCATTGCCACGCCGTTTGATAAGGATGGTGACTTGCTGCCGGCTGTGCTGCTCGGTCTGGCGGGACTTCAGTTCCCCGATGAGCGCGGCCTGTGCTCCATGATTGGTGAGATTGGCGGCTCCGCCGAATGGGCCGTTGGCGTGCTGCCGCTGGTGTGGCGCGGCGGACAGGCTATCGGTATGCTTACCAGCCAGTCATCGCTCACCCGCAAAGACCTCAGCGCCGAAGAACTCTGGAAGGAACGTTTCCACTTCACCGAAGAAGAGTTCATGCAGATTCAGGACGCCCGCTTCGAGCGCAAACCTTATTTCACTATCGGCGATATTATCGATGATCCCTTCGCCGGCGGCATCAGCGCCTACGGCTCGATCACCGACAACTACTATATACCCTTCATGGATGGAGTCAAGGGCAACCCCAAGACCAACAAGATCAGCGTCAATGTTCTACTGGTCAATTCGCTGGGTATGGTCGAAGTATGGCAGATGAGATACAAGTGCAAGGAGAGCCTCAAGCACACTATCGAATTGATGAGTTCCCCTAAGGAAGAGTTGGAGGACCTTGGCGGCGCTCAATTGGAGAAAGCTATCGGCAAGATGCTTTCGAATGAACGTCTGGCCAAGCGGTTCTGGATATTCTTCAACAACGAATACTATCCGGCCATCATTCCGGTTCGCGACAAGATGGTGCTGTTGCACAAAGCGGTGGAAACCCTCATCGAGCGCGGAGCGCTCAACGAGAAGGACCGCGAGATAATCGCCGCCACGGAACATCTCGCCAAAGACTGGTTTGTCAATTCCGATTGATTTCCGAACGTCATTCCATATATATCAAAGCCGCCGCGTTCACTTCGCGGCGGCTTTTTCTTGATTTTAGAACACTTTAGTCGTGTCTAAACGCGAACCCCTATTTCAAGAGCGCCATCTTCTTCATCGATACAAAGTCACCCGCCTTCAGGTGACAGAGGTAAATCCCCGTCGCCACCGGCACGCCGGCGTCGCTTGAACCGTTCCATTCAACCGTGTGAACCCCGGCTGACATCTCTTCAGTCACAAGATAGCGCACGACCTGACCTGCGATATTGTAAATCGTCATCTCCACAAATGCCCGCTGCGACAAATCGAATTGGATGTTCGTCGATGAATTGAACGGGTTGGGATAATTCTGACGCAGTCCAAAGCTCGACGGCACCTCTGCAACCTTATCCTCCTCGGTCACATCTGTTACCACGGTCGTATTCAGCATGATTGTAATTTCGTTGGAGTAATTGTTTACTACAACCAAATCATAGTCACCATCTTCATCGTAGTCACCGGCCTCCAGAGAAATTGGTCTGTCAGCGATCGAATATTTTGAATCCATCACAAACGCCCCGTCGCCGGTCCCAAGCAGAATTGAAACACTGTCCCAAACATGACACGTTAAAGCCAGATCCTCATTGCCGTCGCCGTCAAAATCTGCCAGGGCTCCCGAGAATGGCATAAATGGAACTGGAATATAAGCCGTGAATGGAAATGTTGCATCACCGCTATTCAGCCGGACAGTCACTAAATCCGTGGCCTGTGAAACTGTCATCAGATCGCCGTCCCCGTCCCTGTCGAAATCCGACACAAGAATATCGGTTTGATCAGAATTACTGTATCCATCGGCAAAAGTGAAGTCTCCAAATCCGTCGTTGGTGTATATCAGAAGATTATCGAAGTTTACCAGGGCCAAGTCATCGTCTCCGTCGGAGTCAAAATCACCCGCGCATACCCGAGTCACATAGTCTCCTGCTGCGAAACATGTGTCGAGAGCGAAACTGCCGGTACCGCCGTTTTTCATGATACAAAGAGTGTCGTTCATATAACCGGTCATTACCAAATCATCCGAGCTATCACCGTCCACATCAACAGCACACATACCCAGGCAACCTACCACCGCTGTCTCGCACCTTGGGGAAAGCTCAAAGACTCCCTCGCCGTCGTTCAGCAATATGCAAAGCGAGTCCGGCTCCACGAAGCCGATCCTATCCGGTCGTGTTGAGGCAAGATCGATATCGCCATCACCGTCGAAATCACCAGCACAAATAGCTAACGTTCCGAAACCTGTAACGTATTGAACCGCCTCAGCAAACGTTCCGTCGCCATTGCCGAAGAAAACCGATATCCCGCTGTTGGCGTCTATCTCCGGATAGAGGTGCTCATCACAATGGCCGACTGCCAAGTCCAAATGCCCGTCACTATTAAAGTCAGCCTTGCTCAACCAGAAAGGCTCCTGTCCGGCGGAATAACTCTCCCCTATCTCAAATGACACCGCCCAGACCGACGCGGTAGTCAAAAGAATGACAGAGCTTATTGTGATGATAGAAGTTTTGATCATGGCTTTTCTCCCTCCAGCCGGCACGATCTGACCTCATGCGGCCCGCTTATATGGCTATTTCCCAATGTCTATACAGTGAATTGGGCCGGCAGAGAAATAAATCTTGGAAAAAACGGGCCCGGTTATCCAATATATACTGTATCGGCCCTGACTCAATTTAGCTTTAGCCGAATCAGACAGCAGAGATTGCCTGCCTAAAAAAGTACGGTCCCACCTGAGTGAAAGCAAACTGTTTTGGCGAGCGGCGTGCCCGACAGATACTACGGACTAAGCAAACTGTCCGAAATCCATATCGAGTACCGGAACACCGTTTTCGATTCTCTCCCTTCTGCCACTAAAGAACGCCCGACACCATTCGTTGGCTTCAAACGCCTCTTCGGCATAGAGAATGATATAAAGAATCATCTCCCGCAGTTTCAGAAAATGCGGGATCTGCTCCAGCCAGTACTTCTCTATCCTGTTCTCGCGGGAGTAACCCTCCATAAGACAACCGAAAAAGTGATGGGCGAATTCCAGCGACTGGTCGTTGAGAGTCAGGTTGCGCATGACATAAAACAAAGGCATCGCCAGATCCGAGGCAAACCAGTGATGCTGACAATCGTCGAAATCGAAAACCGTGATACTGCCGTTATCGACGAAGAAATTGCCGTGATGCATGTCCTCGTGAACCAGCCCGAACGAATCCGTATCCATCGGCAGCTTGTGAAGATAATCCATCAGATCGGCGTGCCTGGCCAGGACTTTTGTCTGAGACTCCGGCAGATACCTGTCGGCTCGCAAGTCACCGTCCTCGTGCCAAACGTGGCGCACAAGTGATGGATCCGATGGTTGGTAGTTTTTGGTCAGGGCGTGCATCCTGCCGATGACCTGCCCCCAGTTGGTGAACAGCTTCTCGTTCCAGTCCTCTTTGATCGCCCGCCTTCCCGGAGCCTTAGTAAAACTCACCACGCTGTAAAAAGCATCCGGGTCGGAATCGATCGTGTCCAGTTCGATCACCTCGACCAACGAACCGTTTTTCGATGGCAGTCCCCGGCAAACGGAAACACCGTTGTCGGCAAGATAGTTGACCCATTCCAGTTCTCCCTTGATCGCAGTCGCCTGGCGGTGCGAACCGGGGGTGACCCGCAGAATCTGGTCTGTGTCTTGATAGCGATACTCAAACACGAAACTCTCAAACGAACCCAATCGTTTCAGGCTGTCCGGCGCCATACCATATCGTTTACTTGCCTCAGAAAGCACCTTCTGCTCGTTGTCGGCAAATATTCTCTCTGTCTGTTGATCCATTATTCTCTCTCCAAACGCGAATGAGCTCACCTCTCGCGAAACTTCTTGTTCACCTTCTGCATCTCTTTAAAATACCGGCGATGCTTCTTGTCCCGTTCCCTTGTCGTCTGCCGGTACAGTTGTTTGTCTTTCCTGATGGCGAAGGCGCTGATCTCTTTTTGAAGTTTCACGTAATTGCCAAACCTCGCCGCATCGAGCCGTCCATCGGCAAGCGCCGCCTGCACGGCGCAACCCGGTTCGCTCTCGTGTGTGCAGTCATGAAACCGGCACTGGCGGGCAAACGCCTCGATATCATCGAAAGCCTTCTGAAGACCGCCGGTATCATCCCACAGGCTGATCTCGCGCATTCCCGGTGTATCAATCACCACCCCGCCGCCGGGGAGAACAATCAGCTCACGATGCGTGGTCGTGTGCCTGCCCCGGCTGTCCTCACCACTAACCTCCCTGGTCTTGAGCCTTTGCTCACCAAGCAGCGTGTTGATAATCGTGGATTTGCCCACTCCCGATGACCCCAGAAACGCCACGGTCTTTCCCACCGCAAGATATCTCTGAAGCGCATCCAGGCCCGCGTGTGAAGCTGCGCTGACAGCTAAAACATCCACACCGGCCGCAATCTCCTGAACCTCGCTCACGCACTCATCGAGATCATCGCGGAGATCCGCTTTGTTCAATATGATAACCGGGGTCGCCCCGCTGTTGTAGGCAACCGTCACATAGCGTTCGATACGACGGATATTGAAATTATTGTCCAAACCGCTGACGAGAAAGACCGTGTCGATATTCGCCGCCAACACCTGCTCGGCTGTCTTGCCACCCGTATCGGGCATACCTCCCGATAACACCGCCTTGCGCGAAAAACAACTCTTGCGCTCAAGCACCGCCTGAATGATACCCTTTTGTTCCTTCTCCAGAAGGTTCATCACCACCCAGTCACCGACCGCCGGATAGTCACCCCGCGATACGGCGCTGTTTATGAACCGCCCGGATACCTCGGCGCTGAAATGCCCGCACTCGCACACCACCCGGTATAGATTGCGATGTTCCGCTTCCACTCTTCCCGGCACGAGCCCGTCGGGGCTGTATGGTTCAAAATGTTTCTCGAAATGCTGATCCCACCCAAGTGAAATCATCGATGTATTCGAATTATCGTTACTCATCGCTTGTCAATTTCCTTTATAAAAGTAAAGAGCCGCAAGATTAAATTCCGCGGCTCACCGTTTACCAGATACAAAAATACCGCGGACCAAAGCTACACCCGCGGTTATCAATAAATTGGACTATGGTCCTGAAAGTCGTTTACCGACCGCCTCCCGGGCGTAACTTTACAACTACTCTTTCAACTACCGCTGTCATAAAATACGCCTCCTTTCCATCCGCCATCCGCGGACCCTGGTTAAAAGTCACCCCTATTATATCAAATAAAAAAGGCCTGTCAACATTTATCGTGTCACCTGCCGGCTACCGCTTGCGGCAGAGAAGTTCCCCTTTGCCGATCGGCACCACCACCGAATCCACCCGCTCATCAGCCTCCACCCTGTCCAAAAACGGCTGGAGAATCTCCCGGTGACTGATAACATTGTCGGCAACAAGGATACCTCCCGGTACCATCCTCGGCACCACCAGCTCATAACAGCTATCGTAAATCTCCTTTTCGGCATCGAGAAAACAAAACGCTATATCCGTAAATCCGTCCAGCACCTCCCGGGCGTCGCGGTGAACCTGCTCAACTGTGCCGCCAAGGCCGGTGAGACGGAAAGTCTCTGTTGCCATCCGGAACTTATCATCATCGATCTCAATCGTGACAATCTTACGGTCAGTCTCAAGACACGCCAGAGCTAACCAGAGAGTAGAATACCCGGCGCTCGTGCCGATCTCCACCAGGGCGCCATCGGGCGCCTCGGACGCGAGCAACGCTATGAACTTCCCGGTATCCGGCGGGATTTGCCGAAGCCGCACCTTGCGACTGGTGCCATCCAGACGATCGCGCCTGTCGAGCTCTTCCAGAAACATCATCCGCTCGGCTATCGCCTGCGGTATCTTGTGAAACATACTTCGCTCCCCTTCAAACAAAGTTGAAATTCAATCTTCGGACAAAATTGCCCGTTATTTTCGCCGTCGATGACTATTGTATACGGTGATTCTATGACGCGGTTTCGCGGTTGAAGGCGCGATACAAAAGGTATATCACCAGCCCCATCAGGGCATCGCCGACTCCCGAAAAAAGCACCATCCAGATTCGATCTATTAGAATATAGTATGTGAGCAGAAACGCGGCCGCCATCAGCTTGGCTACAAAAGAGAGAATTATCAGCCCGGGATAACGCTCCGGCCTTACCGCCGCCATAATATAGGCTACCGCCATAACCAGATGAAATACTCCCCCCTGCACCGGAAAGAATTTTTCGGCAAACGGTGCGAAGCCGAAAAACGGTACATACGACGGCGGCAGGAAGATCAGACCGAATCCGACAACGATCGAATGTATACCAACCAGCCAGAGGACCAGAACAAGGCGATTGCGCGAGGTTGACAAAAATGACATACCGCTGTTTTCGACGACCTTTCGCTTTTTAACTTAAGCGGACAAAATCGACGAAATATACGATGTTCCCCCTGTTTGTCAACGAGCTTGTTTTTGGCAAAATTTTAAGGTAGGTCCGGCCACAGAGGCTTGCTGAATAACCTTTACGCCGTTGTGTCAGGTCTTGATTTCTGCTTGCTGAAATTGTGACGTAATTTCAAGATAGGTCCGGCCACAGAGGCTTGTTGAATAACCTTTACGCCGTTGTGTCAGGTCTTGATTTCTGCTTGCAGAAATTGTGACCTGACACATAAGTCCAAGAGCGGCACAAGCGCCAGGTCACATAAATTCGCTACACGGATTTACAGGACCTGCCTCAACCAGACACGAGGACTTTATCAACATGCCCAAAGAATCGGCCGGACAGCGCTTGGACCAAGACTGCCCGGCCTCCCTGGTTTAATCTGATCTTGAAAGCCAGTAGATAGAAGACGACAGGCATCCGAGCGATACGAATAAAACACCGGCCAGATAATACCGGTGACCGGTTTGGGTAAACCGGTTGCGGATACCGCGAAAAGCGGACAGCTTAAAACTGAACGGCGCGTTGTCTTTGTTGCGCTCCCGATACGCCATCGCCAGCAAAACGATACCTGCAAACACGAATACGATGTTGAGAATCAGAAGGGTCTTCAAGCGGCCTCCTCAACAGATAATGTTGCCAATTAGAAATTTACCATCCACAAGTTGAGGTAGAAAAATATCTCGCCAATGGCTCCGAGGTCTCCGGAATCATTGTCGTTTTTCGGCCCGCGATCACCCCAAGGAGTATCATCAGATTTCGGCTTACCCTCTCCCCACGGATGATCATCAATCGTTGGCTTTCCGTCATTCCACGGGTGATCATCCGATGCTGCCAGGGCGTCGACCCACGGATGCTCGTCTCCCCACGGGTGGTCATCCGCGACAATCCGGGACTCCAACTGATTCGGCGGACCTGCTGCAACCGAAGGTGTCATAAATGCCGCGCAAAGCAATACTGTCAGCAGCAACAAGACCGCGCCCGTCGTTCGTTTCCTCCTGATGTCTTCCATCTCCTCAAAACCTCCTCTCAAAAGATTGCTCTTAAAGAATGTCCTCTAAGAAGCGGCAGGTGGTCACCAGCTACAAGTAAGCCACCCGCCGCCTCCAATCGGACATCCCCTCACCATCAACAGAGAAAATCGCTGCCCCGGTTTCTGTCTGCCCGAACCTTGACAAAACGTTTCCCAGCCAACACAACCCACGTTAACTGCACGGGCATGCCGAAAGCCAGGCTTGCGACATCTCTATCTGTGATATTTACCATCGACGCTAAGTATTTCCGAAGTAACTGCTGCTTAAGCCGAACTTTTTTAGTCCCCCGGTCGGGCCCGATGTTACATTTTCCACTGTCCCACTGCCCTCCGCAAGGCCGGACCCGACCAGGACGACCTACTCAACAAAAGGAACTAAATGAGAAGTCCGTTCTCAAAAATAGTGCAATACAAACCCCGTGCCAGCCGTCGCCTCAATCTAAATTTCAATGTTAAGTAGTTATCTACGAGATAATTGCGCGGCCGCACGGAATCAGGCCTTGTCTTTGCCATCAGCCCGATCACCCGGTTTTACGAATTTCGGCCCTATCGTTACGAATCCGGGCTGGTATCTTCCGAAAACCTGCGACCAGGCTTCATTTTTTTACGAATTGGATTGAATGACTTACGAGTTTTGCGCCTAACTGTACGAATAACTCGAATATCGCCACGAATTGCCCAGGCTGGCAGTAACTAGCGAGCCTCTACAAAGAGGCCTTGACGGACCGCCCTCTTCGTCGTTGACGAGGAATATCTTGTTCGGTCCAAGGAATTCACCCGACGGCGGGGACTCACCTTCCTGCCAGCATTGGTGTAATGAAATTTAGGAAGGTCGCTTTAAGCATATGAAAGCGGTTATAGTTTTGTCGTCAACTTTTTTCAATTTGATTGTCCGGCTCATTTAATACAGCTAACGCCATGATCATTGTACCGTTGACCAGCACGCTCAAAACTAGATTGTAGAAAAGATTTTCCGGATAAGGCATCCATTGTCCGTGAACTATCTCTAATATCGTAAAAAAGGTATTCCCCGCCACCAAAAAACGATAGCTGATGGGAGCCAAGAGGCCCGCAAAAAGAAATAGATGAATCAGCTTAAGCCGGGTCTTCCAGTTCGCTATCAGTATCCAGATTGCAATTGCTGACGATATGGCAATAACCACCCCAAAAGGTGTGTCAATGCCATCCGGATCTTCGTTGCCAAGTGATAAAAACAATAATGCAGAAATTATCGTACCAGCGAAGTTGCCCGATGACGCCATCAAAAAGGCTAGTACTCTAAATTTAGCCATTTCCCCTCCTACCCTTTATTCAAAGGTGTAATATCTTTCATTATTTCTAATACTCTGCCTTATCCTGGCAGAGTAATTTGTCAAGCCCCCCTCACCAATCCGGCAAAATGTTCATTACTCGTTCTACTGCAAAAGCAATTGGTGTGGGGGCGGTATAGTAGAACCGACTTCCATACAGAGAGTCTGGTCTGGTGGCGAAAGAGGTCTGTCAGCCGATAACCTGGTATCGGCTTAACTGCTCCTCGGCCAACCGGCGCTTCTCGGCGTCCTTCGGCAGTATTACCGCCAATATAACACAGCGGCAGGGAACTTCATTCATCCCGTGCTCGCCTTTGGCAATCAAGAAAGGTATTCCTTCATAGTTTCCCGGCTTCAGCCTGGTACACTTAACGTACTTTTTCAGCTTTTTCTTGGCACCCATCGCCTGATCATAACTGCTAAAAATAAGCAGTGCTATATTCTCCGGCTTCTGACGCAATTTCTGAAGCCTCAGGAATTCAGCATGACGAACTGTTTCCACATTCAGCGTGAGTGGATCTCCTGAAAAAGATACCCGGTACTCGGCTGTATCATTAGATAACCGATAAACGACCAGTAGCGTGAAATTTCCATCCGGCGGTCGGAATTCAGGCGGCGTCGGAAATTTATTCGGGATTTCCGGAGGTAAGTATGCCTCAATCCGCAAAGTATCGGAATATATTCTGCCGACGTCAAAGAAAACGGGATAGCGCTGTTTTGGATCGAGAACCAAATTGATAACCGGCTCCTGGCCATCGTGGTTTATCACCAACTGAAGAGGGCCATCAAGCGCCCTGACCGGGGGACAATTGCCGCTTTGATAGCCGAATATGCCGGCTGAATCTGACGCTTTGGGATTATTGGGATCATAATCCACATCCTGCGCATAAGCCAAGCTGTCAACCAAAAACAAGGCCAGCAACAGCATAAAGAAAATTCTCTTCAATTTTCCCTCCTCTATTTTAAGGCTCTATTCACATCTCTTTTCCCAATAAAACAGCATAGCTTGTTGTGAAAAAGTGTCAACCCAGTGTACCGTTAACAATCGCGGTCACACTTGGAAAGAGCTGGCCTCAGGTAGAGGCGCCGGCCAGAATAATTGACTGGCAGTCCGGGTCATCGGGATTGCAAAATCTGAACTGCACGATAACGAACTGCACCACCGGTTCATTGTTGCGAATGGCCGGAGCAAACTTCCAATCCGGCAGTTTCTCGGTTAATTTTTCGGCAAAATAGTAACCTTTCGGTTCCTCGTGCAATACGACATAAAGGAGTTTATTGTCGCTGCTTTGCGGAGAAACACAGAACTCGAGAGTGGCCACGCTACCGTCTTTCATCCGGCAATCCAACATATACTCCGGCGTTGTACTTACCCCGTCCGCCTGTTTACAGGAATATGGGATTGGTTGACCGGTTTTATCAATTAGGACCAATACGTCGACCCGGCCTTCCTTTTTGTTCTCCTGGGCTATCCAGGGGACCTCCGGTTTGACACTTCGGATCAGGCAAGCGTCGCTGTTCACAACCGGTTTCTGGCTTTGCTCCTCGTGTTCAGCCAGCAGATCAGTTCCCTCGGGAACATAAATCCCCCCGCCTTCTGCTTCTATAACCGAGAATGAAATATCACTTCCAACTGACAGTTCGTCTTCTATTTCAGTGGAATAAACCGGCGGCTTCTCGATGTCAATCCTAAGAGGTTGGTCGTCTTTGATTATTTTCACGTCAAAGCCGAGAAAACCGTCATGCTCATGGGCGCGTGGATTGTATCCGCCGATCGACCGCTTAGCGGCCATTTCAGATGATCGCTCAACCCTCTCAGGGTCAAAGCGGATATCGGACGGCAGACCAGCCTGCTTCACATCAAGGCGAACTATTTCACCCTGCTCCCAATTGGCCGTCCAAATGGCGAAAAGCACAACCAAGACGAACACTACGCCCCAGCCTTTTGCCATATTCGGCTGGTAGTTCTGCTTCATCTGATGCCGGCTTGACTCCCGACGAAAATCCGTCATCTGAAATCGCCTCCTTATAGATTTTCCAACTGTGATTGATGAAACGAGCTCACTGGTGTAAAGCGTAAAGTACCACTGAAGTTCGTTTCATACCGATCGTTGTACAGCCATAGGAAAACGCGTTAGGTGAAAAACTCCTTGAACCAAAAAGAAGTAGGTACATAGACCACACAGTTCTCGGTATTGCACGAACTAGAATCGCAGTCCCATGACCCGATCGAGGTATACGACGCAGGCGGGCCGGCAATATGGTCAAGGTAAAAGCCAAAGCACAATGGACTAACAAGGTCGCGATTACTTTTGTCGCCTCCATGTTCACCTCCCTTCTATGGCGGTTTGGGGTTGAGGATTGTCCCCGTTATAAATACGGTGCGGTGAAGTTAGTTGATATATGCCGCATATAGCAGCATATGAGGCTTGTCAAGTTGCCATATTTGCTCAACTAATCACGTACTGTCACTACACCTCTTTACTGAAAATAAACTCACAAATCCAGCAAATTACCTTATCGTTATGCTAAGATTTAGCTAAATTTACCGAGCCCACACCAATGACCATGAAATTTTCACAAGATAAGGTTCATTAAACGCATTGGTGTGGGGATGGACAAAAAACTCCGATTGCTGCGATAACAGTCGGGGCAAAAGAACCAGATCTAAAAAACCGCTGTACTTGCCAGGTCAATAAATTCTGAAGTGATAATACCAGTAGCAAAAGCCAAAAGAATCACCACTTGAAAAGAAATGACAGGCTCAAAACTTGCGTTGGCGGAACCTTCCGGGGCCTCCGCCGCGCCAAAGCGCCTAACACAAGTATTCAAGATTTTTCAGGGTTCTTTATTAAATAGCCCGGACTACATATACCGCAAAAAACCGGCAGCGCAGGAAAGTACTGTGTGTATGACACAGTTTTCCGTTGTACAAAAACTCCAGTTGCAGTCACCGATCCACGTGACTGTCTCTGGAGGGCCGGCCTGAACTGTCGCGACAGTCCCAACCAAGGATAGGGCAAACACCAGAATTAAAGTCACCATGACTTTCTTTGCCTTCATACTCACCTCCCTTCTATGGCAGTTGATGGGTTGCAGTTTTTCCAGTACCCTATATAGGCCTGGATCGAAGTTGATGGTCACGCCTTTATATTAATGTATGTCCCCCGATTGCCCTCTGCTTGTTCAAGCAGCCACCCGGCCGGGACCGACTGTCAGTTCGCATCAACATCTATCCCAACAGTCTTAAGGCTGACGGCCCCGACCCGGATGACTCACTCTCGAAAGGAACGGATGAGAAATCCGCTTCGAAAAATCACACCACAAAACACGTGCCGGTCAGACGCGAAAACCTCAACAAACCTCTAAGTGCTTTCAAATAAGACTGTTGTAAATTGGCAGGTGGATTGAATAAGCACGCCGGCAAACCGCGAATGTCGAAATTTTACGAATCACCCCGCTTAGCTTACGAATAAGAAAACGAGACTGACCTAAAACTGCGAATGCACTTGAAAATTCTACGAATTGAATGGAAAAAATTACGAATCGGGCGCTAAACCCTACGAATCGTCGCGCGATAGACCGTACTTGCGAAGACGGTTGCGGATTGTCCCCTCGCTCACGCCGAGGATCGATGCTGTCCGGCTGCGGTTCCAACCGGTCATCTCCAGCACCTGTGTCAGCTTCTCAATCTCCGACCGGCTACCATCTCCCAGCGCCAGATCAATCATGCGCTCGAGATTCCCCTGGGCGGTGATGTGAAGATACCGTACCTGAGCTATCAGCTCCCGCACGTTGCCGGGCCAATCCTGCTTTAAGAGAATGTCTACCAACCGCCTTATGGCATCGCCGCTCCCGCTGGAACCAACCTTTAGTCCCAGATTGGTGAGGTAATACTCCACCAGCGGCGCGATATCCTCTCGCCGTTCGTCAAGCGGAGGCAGGCTTATCGGAATTTCGTTCAACCGGTGATACAGATCCGGGCGAAACGCGCCTTCACGCATCCTCGCGTCGAGATCATGGTTCGTGGCCGCTATCAATCTGAACGCCACTTTGCGCTTTTTGTTTTCACCCAGACGACGCACTTCGCGGGTTTCAAGCACCTCCAGAAGCTTGGCCTGAAACTCCGGTGTAGAATCGGCCACTTCGTTCAGATAGAATGTCCCCTCATCGGCCATCTCAAAAAGCCCCGGCTTTTCTTTGTCGGCCCCGGTGAATGCACCCCTCGCGTAACCGAACAACTCCGACTCAATCATCGAGGTCGGGATAGCCGCGGCGTTGACAGTCACGAATTTGCCGCTACGCCCACTGTGGTGGTGAATATATTTTGCCAGCAAATCTTTGCCGGTCCCTGTTTGCCCCGTAAGAAGCACCGTCATGTCACACCGGGCCACGTGCTCGGCCATGGCCAGAATCTTTTTCATCCGGTCGTTGACCGTTATGATCGTGGGGCACTCCTTATCGGATTCATTTGCGCGCTCGGATTTGGCGGGAGCGGGCTGACTCACCCGCGATGTTTCCTCATCGACCTTCTTAATCCAGTGGTCAAGCTGTTCCGACACGAAATACTCACGCGCCAGATAAAGCATTGCCGTGCGTTCACCATTTTCAAGAAGTCCGCTCGATGCCGCCAGGTATCTTGTGACCGCAAGCTCGTAGCGGGAGCTCGCCATCGAGAACAGATCGATAGCCTTACGGTACCACTCGCAAGCTTTGGCGCTGCATTTTCTGTGCGCTTCAACCTGCGCGAACACCCGATACACGGCGGCGATTTCTACGCGCTCGTTTATTTTTTCCGCGACTGCCAGCGCTTCCCTGCCAACTTTCTCAGCCTCATCGAACTTGCCGGTCGCTACGTATGTATCCGCAAGAAGTCTCTTTATCTGCGACACCAGCGCCGACTCCGGGGCTATCTCGAGCGAGAGCTTCAATCCCGTCTCAAGCGCCTTTTCGGCCGCCTTGTAGTTCTTATCGAGGATTTCTATCCATCCGAGGTATTCGTAGTAGCTTGCCTCTTCTCTCCTGAAGTCCGCGGCAAGTTTCCCTGCTTCTGCCAGTTTCTTCTTCGCGCCAGACACGTCGCCCGAAAGAGCTATCGCCATCGCGTAACCTAGGAGGAAGACACATCTATTTTTCAAATCGAGGAGCGACAACTGCTCTCCGATCTCCGCGTAGTTCCTCCTCGCTGCCTGCACCTGGCCGCTCAAGAAACGCACGAGCGCCAGATTACCCTTGGCAACGTTGCTCAACCTATCGTTTCCTGCCTTTGTATAATACGTAATGCTCTTGGAAAGACTCTCTGAAGCCTGATCAACATCCCCCATATGAAAAGATATCATAGCCAGCCTGTTCAAAGCTCTGGCAGCCGAGTCGAAATTATCAATCCGGAGAAACGCGGTATAAGACTCTATCAGCGGTTCCTTCGCCTTCAGGGGCTCTCCTATCGCTTGAAGTTGCCATCCCCTCAGAAACTTGGCATGAGCAAAGGCAAAATTGTCGTCCAGACCTTTCAGTATAGCGATAGCCTTCTCGATAAAATCGTGTCCGCACTCGCCAGCCAATATGAGAGCTTCGCCGCTCGCCAGGTAATACAGCCCCAGTTGAGCGTCGCCTAGCGATCCAGCATCAATCTCACGAAGAACATCCAGAGCCTTCTTATGGTCTCTGTTTCGGAGATGCTGCCTGGCTTTATCTAAAAGTTGTGACGTTTTGAGTATCGTCATTGATCCTATTCTTCTTATGCATGTCCGCTACGTTTGACTCGTTAGAGATCTGTCCACCGTAAATCGCATCATAGACTGATAAGGCAATTTGAATCGTAATGCGGTAGACACCCGGACTCGACCCGGGATTAGAATTATCGCCCCATGGATGTTCATCACTCACATCCACAGCATCCTGCTCAATTCTGGTATACGGTAATGTATCTTCACCTGTGGCGGTTGGAGGTAAAACGGCAACCCCGAGGGCCACCAGCATTAGCGCGACTAAAGCGCTTTTCACAAACTGCTTCATAACACAATATCTCCAACTGAATTCGGTCGGGTAAGAAAGCGGCTCCAAAGCCGTTTGATTGTGATGAGTAAATGCTGAATGTCCCGAGATGTACACCTTAACAAAGCCCGAGAAACAGGCTCAAGTTAAGCTGGTAGCAGCAAATCAATGTCGGGAATCAGTGACGGACAAAAGCACTCCCTCACCCGAACGGTGTTTTGTTCCTTTCGATTGTCGACTAAAGGATACCACACTATCCATATTATGTCAAGTAAAAAAATCCGACAGGACACTTTTCGGGCAGAGTATCACCGGCCGTGACCGAAAGCGGACCGGACAACTCCTAATTAGGATTTCCGGCCAGAATGAACCCGCCCCACAAAAGAGGATGGCCGCAGCCGCGCTTCGCCCGCGACTGGTTCAATAGCTCCAAAGCCGAACCGCGCAAAGCGTCACGCTTGCTTTCACCCCCCAGCCACCGACGGTAAAACCCCTCCATGAGCTGCGAGGTCTCACGATCCGGTACCGACCACAAACTCATCACAATACTGTTCACCCCCGCGTGCTGAAACGCCCGACGAAGACCAAAGATCCCCTCGCCATCCACCAGATCCCCTACCCCGCTCTCGCACGCCGACAACACCGCCAGATCCGTTCCCACAAAATTCAACCCCGACACCTCAAGAGCTGTTAAAATACCATCATCGCCGTCGTTGGTACTTCTGTCTCCGG
>JBFLZR010000009.1 GCA_040756055.1 Candidatus Zixiibacteriota bacterium | reverse complement strand
TCATCCGTTCGTTCATGACACAGCTCTCTTTCCACGGCACAACCAATCCTCCTTGATTTGTACCGTATTATAAGTGTTACCTATGTCATGAGTCTAAACTGTAACCTATGTTCTGGGTTTGTACCATAGAAGGCAATATGGTCAAGGTGGACTGTATTCCGCATGCAGTTATCGGGTTCGGCTTTGCCTGCGATGCTTCATGGATCACTCTTGCCAATCTGGAGGGGACGAACTTCGGTTCTACCAAGGACAGCTTCGCGGTGGTCCTTAATGTCAGTTCTCTGCCGGTCGGTACCTACATAGATTCTGTGGTGGTGACATCGTCGGGAGCCCACAACTCACCCCAGTATGTGGTGGTATCGGTTGAGGTGGCGCCCATTCCACCGGATCTCGTTGTTAGCCCGCAGATTCTCGATTTTGAAGCTGACAATCTGGACGAAGAGGTTGCTCCTTTAAACCTTGCGATATCTTGTGCCGATGGCTCCGCGCTGACATATTCTTTGTCCGATCCTCCATCGTGGGTGACTATTTCAGGTTACGATGGTGTTACGCCGGATAACATTCTGGTTACAGCGCATCCCGGCATCGTGGGTACCGGTACTCAGGTAGCGAATTTGACAGTGACTTCGGATGATATGAGCGGTTCTCCACAGACTGTCGTCTGCCGTTTGACGGTCCCGCCGTGGTTGACACAGGAGGCGCCCTTCGAACAGAATATTCACGATGTGGTTTCTCTTGATGGTAATATGGCCTGGGCGGTTGGGTTTATTGCCAACGCCGATTACAGGGAGGGGTACATTTATGGTACGGTCGACGGTGGCGACAACTGGGACGTGAGGCTTATTCTGCCGGCCGGCCCCGGACAGGGGCTTGGTTTTGCGGCGATTGATTTGGCAGGTGAAGAGCTCTTTGCGGTGGGCGAAAGTGGAATTATTTACCGAAGTTCGGACTATGGAGATTCCTGGCAAAATATACCGTCCGGTTTGGAAGATACCGTGGTGACGTTCAATGATATCTGCTTCGTTTCTCCTGATGTAGGATGGATTGTCGGTGAGTACGGCGTGGTGCTTAAAACGACCGATGGCGGGCAAACCTGGGTTCAGAAGACCAGTGGAATTACAGAGGAATTGTATGGTGTCCACTTTATCGACGCCGCTAACGGCTGGGCCGTGAGTGGGTTCAAACGCGTGATCCGCACTTCGGATGGCGGCGATACCTGGTCCGTACACGCTTGTCCTTTCTACGACAGCAGAGATATTTGGTTCACAGACGTCAACAACGGCTGGATTGTAGGGAAGACGAGCAATCTTGGTTCCATCTCGTTCACTACCGATGGCGGCCTCACCTGGTCGACGAAAGATATCGGGTTGCCCAATACATATTTGCAGGCGATTCAGTTTGTCGACGAGTTAACTGGATGGATCGTCGGTCAGTCGGGGAAAGTGTTGTACACCGAAGACGCCGGTCAGACATGGACCGAGCAAAACTCCGGCACCGAGGACTGGCTCTATGGCGTTTACTTCCTTAATGACAGACTCGGATGGGCGGTGGGAGATTTGGGAACAATACGTTTTACAACTTCAGGGGGAAATTAGCGCCAACTGCGACTATGCCTCAATCTGAATGCTGATATAACCGAATGAATGGCCGGGCCGGTTTCAAATCTCAGGAGCCGGCCCGAGTTCGTTTGCTCTGGACGATATAAATACCCGCACCGAGCAGGAAAAGCCCGATAGATACCAGGTGATTGTAAGTCGGATTCATGCCCAAGAATGAAACATGCATTTCTGACTCGTAGTAGCGTACGTATTCAATCGCGTACCGGAACACTGCTTCCACCATAAACATCACCGCGACCAGTTGACCCACGAATTTTCGGTGCTTCATCATGATGTGAAGCAGGATGAACAGAAATAACCCGTATAATGAACTGTACAGTTGCGAAGGGTGTAGGTGAGTATCTCCGAAAATGTAGTATGGGATTGATCCAACCGGGAAAGACACTCCCCATGGGAGATCCGTCGGAGTGCCGAAACAGCATCCATTAAGAAAACACCCGATACGTGTAAAAGCCAGGCCCAGACCGAGCGTGGGGGAGAAGAAGTCGAAAACATCGAGCACCGACATTTTTTTTATTCGGCAATAGATAACTGTTCCCAAAACGGCCGCGATAACTCCGCCGTACAGATTCAAGCCGGCGATGCCGAACTGGCCCTGCGAAAACGGATTGAAACTGCTCAGCCAGTTGTCGGAAAAGTCACTCAGGTGTGTGGCGACGTAGAAGAGCCGTGCCCCTATCACTCCCCCGCCGATCATGATATAGGCTATGGTCAACAGCGGTTCGAACGGTCGATTGTATTTCTTGGCTGTGTGGGCGATGTATAAGACACCCAGAAAGAACGAGACCGCCAGCATCAAACCGTAACTTCTTATAGGCAGCGGACCAATATGGAAAACTTCAGGATACATTTTCTGTTTTCATCTCCTTTGACTTAGAAGCATTATAACCACTATCGGGTGAAATGGTGCAGTATTTCCACACAAAAAATACGGAAATCAGACCAATCAGTCCACCGACTACTACATCGGATACATAATGAAAGCGTCCCCAGACAGTCCCTACCGCCAGTCCAGCGACCAGAGGGGCTAAAACCCATGCTGCCCGGCGATAATACCGATAGGTGTACATAAGAATAACCAGAGCGATGCCGAAATGCGACGATGGCATACACCCGCCATGCACAGCCCCCTTGGCGATAACGAATTCGACGAGCCGGCGAAAAACGGGGCCCTCTATCTGGTTAACATAAGCGTTCCCGAAGTGCCAGCGAGGCCCCTCAATTGGATAGAGAAAGAACAGGAGATAAGACGAAAAGAAAGTCAGACACATCGCCCCCAGTGAACTTTTGATCACGTCATAGTTCTTCCTGTAAAAGAGTATCAGCAGGAACACGATAATCATGAAATAGTAGGCGAAGTAGCAAAAGGAGAATATCTCGTTGAGCCATACATTGAGCAGATGCTGATCGATGAAGATTGTGGGATTGACTCCAAAGATCGCTCTTTCGAAATTCGTCAACCCGGGGTCCAGAAAGCGATCGAACAGCAGAAAGATCGTTCCCTCGGTCTTCCGATAGAAGAAGGTGAACATCGTCCCCGGATATAAGAGTCGGACGAGTTTGTGAAGACGGCTTTTTTCTTCATCAACATAGCGGACAATCAGGGCGGCGATACCCGCCATAGCGCAGTAAAATATGATTTCATCATAGTAGAATTCAACGGGGCGGCCCACTGCCGCCACCAGCACGGCCATAAGCAAACAGTAGCCGATAATCAGCCGGTCGAAAAGGTAGACGCGAATGCGCGATATTGTCTTCGGATCGATTTGGTTCATTCGATATCTCCGGCCACGATAATCACGATTTCTCCCTTTATCGATCTGCCCGATATCCGGTCTCTGATTTCGACGGTGCTTCCGCGCAGGAACTCTTCGAATTTTTTGCTTATCTCTCTGGCCAGACACATCTGGCGCACGCCGAGAACCTCACAAATATCGTCCAGCGTTTTACCGATCCGGTGCGGAGACTCATAGAATACAAGAGTGTGTTTAAGCTGCTTTAATTTGGCCAACCTCGTCTTTCTGGCCGATGATTTCGGAGGGAGGAAGCCTTCGAAGAAGAACCTGTCGGTCGGCAATCCCGAAGCGGTGAGGGCGGGCACCAGAGCGCTTGCTCCCGGCAGCGGCACTATGTCGATACCATTTTCAATCGCGGCGCGGACAATTCTGTAGGCCGGGTCGGAGATTCCAGGAGAGCCTCCATCGGTGATAACCGCGACCGATTGGCCTTCACTTATTCTCTCAACCAGCTGGCGGGCCCGGGCTGCCTCGTTGAAATCGTGATAACTTATCAGCTTTTTCGATATGCCGAGTTGTTTTAGGAATCGTCCGCTGTGGCGGGTATCTTCGCAGGCAATCAGGTCGACCGACTCCAGCGTCTCCACCGCGCGCCGCGTGATATCGCCCATGTTGCCAATCGGCGTGGGTACGAGGTAAATTTTCCCCTTTGAGGACGTCACGGATGAATCTACTCCTCAAGCTCGATGCTGTCGGGAATGTTCACTCGGCCAAGCGGGGCTATATCCGGAGTATGGCGCTTGAAAGAATACCGCGTCAAAAGTGAGACAACCCGGCTGACATCAGCGGTGTCGAAACCTTCCCGTTCGAGCGCGGAAATCGATGTCTCACCATCGTCGACCAATCGCCTCAGCAGTTTGTCGATAGTTTCGTAAGTCACACCTATCTCGCCTTCGTCGGTCTGCCCGACCCAGAGGTCCGCGGTCGGCGGTTTGTCAATAATCGACTGAGGGATGCCCAGTTTTTTCGCCAGCAGCCTCACCTCCGTCTTATAAAGCTCGCCGATAGGGTTCAACGAGCAGGCGGAATCCCCGTACCAAGTGGTATAGCCGAGCGCGATTTCGGTGCGATTACCTGTTCCTAAAACGAGCCGGCTCTTCTCCTGGGCGATATCGAAAAGGATAGACATCCTCTCGCGGGCCATTTTGTTGCCGAGGCGAACGGCTCCGGGCTTGTCGACATGGGTGAAGTAGGCGTCAACCATCGGGGATATATCGATCTGCCGATACTGTACGCCGAGCTGGCTGACCAGGGCGAGGGCATCGGTGACGGAATTTTCCGAAGAAGTCTTATAGGGCATGAAAACGGCAAAAACCCTGTCGGCCCCCACAGCCTCAACCGCAAGGGTGGCCGAGAGAGCGGAGTCAATGCCGCCGGAAAGTCCCACCACGTAGCCATCCATGCCGGACTGGTTGAGTTTGCCCACCAGGAACCGCTTCATAGTCGTCAGGGCTTTATCAGCGTCAAATGTATAGGTCATATAGAGCTACCTTTCATGGAATTATGACAACGATAAGCCATTAGCGCCAAGCCATCAAGCAAAATATCGGCTCGCTTGACATAGCCCGCCGGTGTTGCGTATATTGCACGAACAGTCAATTACTTAAAAGCGTTAGGGGAAGCATGTCAGTCAACAAAGCGATTTTAATCGGTAACCTGGGAAAAGATCCGGAATTGAAGTACACTCCCAGCGGCAAGGCGGTAGCCACATTTTCACTGGCGACCACCGAGCGCTGGACCGGCCAGGATGGCCAGAAGAATGAGTCGACAACGTGGCACAATATCGTAGCCTGGGGAAGACAGGCCGAGGTCATGAAAGAATACCTCGCCAAAGGTAAATCAGTTTATATCGAAGGACGCATTGTCAACCGAAGCTACGATGATAAGGATGGCAACAAGCGGTATATTTCCGAGGTAGTGGTGCAGAACTTTCAGTTCATCGGCAGCCGCGGCTCGGCCGGTTCTGATGAGCGTGACTATTCACAGGCTCCGCCGGACACCTCGGCGCCACCACCGGCTGAGGCTTCCGAAGGGGACGACGACCTGCCGTTCTGATCAGAATTTGCGCTCAATTAATTTGCTGCCCCGTAAGCTCATGTTTGCGGGGCATTTATCTTGTTCAAAAACCACCATCAGGTTGTATTCAAGAAATACTAAATTCCGCACCTTCTTCTGCCGAACCAAGATACGCTAAGCATAAAAAAAGGGGAAACCAAAGCGGGCAACAGATTCTTCGCATAGGAGGAAAGACGATGTCTAAAGAGATTTCACTGCCATATGAGAATGTCTTCGAAGATGACGTCCGTAGCGACTATAAACGCATGGGACTGATGGTGGCGTCGGCTATATTGCTTTCGGCCGCGACAATTATCTATTATAACTACAAGCTCTACTACGAACAGATAGCTTCCGTTTACACTTCCATTGAAATAGCCGGTATCACTTTCATGCCCTACATGATATCAGCCGTGGTCGCGACACTGACTACGATGGCCGTAATGACCATGCTGCCGATGATTCGGAGCAAGCAGATGGCGGGCAAGATTCACGCCCGGCTGGCGCGCATGTCCGATGGAGACCTGACGACACAATCACGACTTGATTGCGGACACCCCTATCTGGGTCAGGTCGCCAGCGAACTCAATTATACTATCGGTATGCTCAGCAGCTCGATAGCCCAGTGGAAGATCATTAACCGCCAGCAGTGGGATTTGCTCGAAAGTATACGCCGCGAATCATTCGATGCTCACAATCCCGCCCTGAAGAAGCTGGTGGAAAAGATGGAAGATAACTGGGCGATGATTGCCGAGATTGAAGAAAAGTTTCGGACCTGAACTAATCCGGTAGTTTCTTCTCGATTTTTCTGACGCGCTTGAGCAATTCCGGCAGATGGACGAGCGCGGCTTCAATGCGCGCCGTCTGCCCGATTTCGCGGGCCGGGTAGCCGAAATAACTCTTGCCGGGTGGGATCGAATGGGATACTCCTGACTGCGCCCCTATTTTTACTCCGTCTCCAATTTCGATGTGTCCCACGATCCCCACCTGCCCGGCCAGAATCACTCCGTTGCCGAGTTTGGTCGAGCCGGATATTCCCACCTGAGAGACTATGATACAGTGACGGCCCACCTCCACATTGTGCCCGATCTGCACCAGATTATCAATTTTGGTCCCTTTGCCGATCACGGTCGGCCCGAGCGCGCCTCGATCGACAGAGCAGTTCGAACCAATCTCTACATCGTCTCCAATCTCTACCCAGCCGACCTGCTTTATTTTCTTAAGGCCGTTCTCGGATTCCGCAAACCCGAAACCATCGGAGCCTATTACAGTCGAGGAGTGGATTATGACATTGTCGCCGATACAGCAATCATCCATAATACACACACCGGGGTAGAGGATGCAGTTTTTGCCGACGCTGACGTTTTTGCCGAGGAACACGCCCGAGACGAGTTTACTGCCCTCGCCCACCACAACCCCGTCTTTTATGTGACAGAGGGGGCCGATTGAAGCTTCGGGGGATATTTGGGCGTCGGGGGCTACTACCGATGATTTGTCGACTCCAACAGCTACATCAACACTCTCCGGATAAAGTATATCCAGAACCTTCGCGAAAGTGAGATAGGGGTTTGGGTTTCTGATTACGGCGACCTGAGAACAGGGCGTATCTTTATCGAGAACGACCGCGGAGGCTTTTGTGCTATCGAGGAATTTGAGGTACTTGGTGTTGGCGACAAAAGTGATTTCGCCCGCGATCGCGGTGTGGATAGGGGCGGCACCGGTGATCTCGATGCCGCCGTCACCTTCCAGAATCGAATCCGTTTGACGGGCCAACTCTTTGAGAGTCAGCGCCGCGCTATTCCTCTTGCTTTTCAAGGTATTCCAGGACTTTTTCAGTTACGTCGTAACCTTCCTTGATATACCCCAGTCCGCTTTGCATGGTGAAGATAACGTCGTAATCACCCTCGAGGGCCACCGCTTCGATAGCCCGGTTCACATTTTCCAAAAGAGGTTCAAGGAGGGTCTTATTTTTTGTCTCGGCAGTTCCACCCGGGCCGTATACCTGGCGAGTGTAGGCGTCGAGCGCCTCCTGCTTGGCCCTGATAGCCGCTTCCTTCTCCTTTTTCTTGTCCTCGGAGAGAATCAGTTTCTGCTTGTCATACTCGACAATCAGATCGTCAATCTCCTGCTTCTTGGCCATAGCCTCGTCATCCCAAGCTTTCTGCTCGAGATCCCACTGTTCCTGAGCGCGTTGCCAGGCGGTGTAGCGGGTCTGGATGAGATCGTCTCTAACGAATCCGATTTTCAGCCCCTGTGCGTTGACCACACTCCCGACCACCGAAAGCGCGAAGAACGCAAAGAGAGCCAACAGAATTGTCCTTTTGATACTCAACATATGTATCCCCTTAAGATTATTGTTACCTGAACGTAGTTCCTATCTGGAAGTGCGGTTTCCACCCCTGATCATCTCCATCAAAAGCGTACCCGAAGTCGAACCCGAGCGTACCTATTCCCGGTACGGCAATTCTGAAACCGAGTCCGGCTCCTTTATACAAATCCGCGAACGGTCTGATATCTCTTTTACGCAGCCACGAATTGCCGGCGTCGAAGAACAGCAGTCCGTATATCTGCTGCTCGACAATCGGGAACTGGATTTCGACATTTGTTACGAGCATGTATTTGCCGCGCACCCTGACCGGATAGGAGCCTGCTGTCTTGATACTGTCGGGCGCGGGGCGGTCAGGGCTGAATATCGCGGAAGAATCACTGTAGTAATATAACGTGTCTGACTGAGTTACCGTGGAATCCGGTGTGAGGCTCCCGTCTGAGTAGCCTCTTACGATCCCGTCGTAAGCCGTTCCACCAGGCGTGAAGCGATCCGATACAAGTATCCGGTCATCGCTCACCCCCGGTGACACAATGACACCGTACTCGACTTTGGCGGCCAGAGAAAATTTCCAGAATAGTGGAATGAATTTGGCTATCGATATCGAGTGCTTCTGATACTTCCAGTATCCGCCCAGCGGTCCGCCGGTGTTCTCAAAGGTGTATACGATTTTCGATCCCGAGGTGGCGAATTCCGGTAGATTGCGCGAATCCCTGACAATTGTAAATGAAAGCTTGGACGCTGAATTGTACTCTTCATTGTACTGCAGCAACGAACCGGGATAGGGGCCGTTAACTTCGGTAAGCAGGACAGTGTCTTTTACGACGAAGCTATCGGCGTCGGAGTCAAATTCTTCACGCGCCCAATGATAGTAGCCTTTATATGAATTGCTTTCGACGAAAGCATCATCGAAATCATAATATCTTGCCCGTTCCAGGCGATAGGATGTGTACACCCTGAAGTAGTTGTCGGGCCAGCGAAGTCTTCGTCCCAAACGCAGGGAAGCACCCTGCCGGCCCTCAAGATAATCCCCGTACCAGTTGCGGTTAGTGGTGTACAGGTCAACGCCCATCGATGTCGGCCGGCCGAACATCCACGGCTCAGTGAACGAAATCGATAGCGAATTGCGCCTGCTGCCGAAAGTCGTATTAAACGAAACACTCTGTCCCATACCGCGGAAATTGGGGATGCCCAATCCGAGATTGCCAACGACTTTGTCTTCGCTATTGTAGCCGGCTCCGGCGGATACCTGCCCGGTCTGCTTCTCTTCAACTTTAAACTCGACATCGACATCACCGCTGGGAAGCCCTATCGGTGTCGGCTCGACATTGGCAAAGTAGTTAAGCGCCATCACGTCACGAATGGAACGAATCAAAAGCGCCCGGCTGAATTTCTGGCCGGGAAGGGTCGATATTTCGCGACGAATAACCTTATCCTTGGTCCTGGTGTTGCCCACGATCTTGACCAGATTGACATGCGAGGGCAGCCCCTCGGAGATGGTATAAGTTATGTCGATTATAGAATCGTTTTTCGTGGCGCGGTCGTCGAGCATGCGCATATTGAGATGACCTATGTCGTAATAGGCCGAGTATATCTCCTGAATGGATTCGTCATATTTTTCGGCGTTAAAATCGTCACCCTCGTCATATTTGAGCAGCTTCTGAAGAAGCTCCGACGGCAACTCTTCGTTGCCGACAAATTCGGCGTTACCGAAGTAATATTTGGGCCCCTCGTAAACATCGATATAGATCGTCATGCGGTTGATGGTTGTGTCTATGGAAGTCGAATCCGACATAAGGTAGGCATCGATAAAACCGCGCTTGTGGAACTCGGTGATGACCTTCTCCAGGTCCTCTTCGTACTTATCCTGCGCAAAGTCGGAACTCCGCAGGAAACCTCTCTTGCGGTTACGCATGACGCCGATTACGTCATCGGCCAGCACACGATCGTTGCCGGTCATGATGACCTGCTGGACCTTAACCTTCGATTTTTCGTCTATCTTGTAAGTGAGGATGGCTTCAGTAGAATCGAAATTATATTCCAGCGATGGCGTAACGGTCGCCTGGAAATACCCCTTCTCGGCGTATATGTTTTTGATTTCGTTTCTTTTCTTTTCAACCAGATATGGGGAAACATAGCCGCCCACGCCAAGATTAAGCTTCTCCTTGAAATCCTTATCGTCAACCTTATCGTTTCCGACGAATTCAAGGCCCGCCAGCTTGGGAAGTTCTTCGACTATGACATAGACTTTGAGTCCGCCTGAGACCTCCTCGGCCTCGAGTTTGACATTCGAGAAAATACCCAGGCCGTATAGACGGCGTATGGTTTCCGCGGTGTTGACGGGAGTCAGGGGAGAGCCGAGATGAAGCGAAGAGACTCCGAGTATCAGTGACTTGGAGGCAACCCGGTTGCCTACTACTTCGATATCTACAACATTATATACCTGCTGGGACTGCGCTACGATAGCAGTCAGCAGCAGGGTCAGAATTATCGTTAGAGCTATCCGTGCTCCGCTTTCTCGCATCATTTTACCTAATTTTGGGCGGCCGGAGCAATGATTTTGTCGATCCTGATCTCGCTATAATCCTGGCGATGCCCCTGTCTGCGACGGTATTTTGTCCGGCGTTTGTATTTGTAAATCTCAACCTTGTCGTCCTTGCCGTTACCGAGAAGCTCAGCTTCTATCTTCGTGTCGCTCAGATACGGTGTACCGACCAGCATATTGTCGTTGTTCTTTACCAGCATGACATCGGTGATGTCAATCTTTGCGCCGGGCTCGGCCTTCTGCAGGGGTACTTTTATTACTTCACCTTCCTGTGCGGAAAACTGTACTCCAGCGAGTTTGAAAACAGCGTACATTCTATCCTCCGAAATTTCGAAATTATTTTCAGGCTTAAAGTTAAGCTGCAAAAGGTAATAAAAACACCCATCAAGTCAAGGCAAATTTTCCTTCTTGCCGGCTTGGCCGGTTTTGTCTCAGCCTTTAAACTACCCGGATAAAACATGGTTCCAGTTTAATTTAGGGCATTTTGTAACCGCGAATTGTGATTGCCGCCGGGGCAAGGCCCAACTATATTGAGAGTTCGGACATTAAAAGGGTTAGATGCCAAAGATGCCGCAAGGGACGAATACAGACAGGAAATCGCCAAGGGGTGTATTTGAACTACAGTCCAAATTTACCCCCAAAGGGGACCAGCCTAACGCCATCCGGGAACTGGTCGAAGGAGTAAATTCCGGGCAGAAGTACCAGACTCTGCTGGGCGTGACCGGTTCGGGCAAGACTTTCACGGTGGCCAACGTGATCGCCCAGACATCCCGGCCTACCCTGGTTATCTCTCACAACAAGACTCTGGCGGCCCAGTTGTACGGTGAATTGAAAGCGTTTTTCCCCAACAACGCGGTCGAGTTCTTTATCAGCTATTATGATTACTACCAGCCGGAAGCGTACCTGCCGACCACTGATACCTATATCGAGAAAGACACGTCAATCAACGATGATATCGATCGCCTGCGCCTCAGGGCCACCGCGTCACTTCTGGAGCGCGACGATGTCATAATAGTAGCATCGGTTTCCTGCATCTACGGCCTCGGCTCGCCGGAGGAGTACAAGCGGCAGTTTGTGTTTATCCAAAAGGGTATGGAGGTTGACCGCGATGAGATCATCCACAAGCTGATCGCGATCCATTACAATCGCAATGATATAGCCTTCGCCAGAGGCAATTTTCGGGTTCGCGGGGATACGGTTGAACTGATTCCCGCTTATCACGAAAACGCCTTCAGGATTGAATTCTTCGGCGACACTGTTGACCGAATAACCGAGGTCAACCCGCTGACCGGCGAGGTTATCAAGCAGCGCGATAAAATAGCGGTCTATCCGGCCAAACACTTCATTACCTCCAAGCAGCAGCTTGAGAAGGCTATTGCCGATATCAAAGCTGAACTCAAAGAGACAACTGAGCAATTCGTGACGGAGAACAAACTGCTGGAAGCCCAGCGTATAGAAATGCGGACTAAGTACGACCTTGAAATGCTCAAAGAAGTCGGCTACTGCTCGGGAATCGAGAACTACTCCCGCCATCTTACCGGACGACGCAAAGGGGAGAGGCCTTTCACCCTGATAGATTTCTTCCCGGAGAATTTTCTCACGATAATAGACGAGTCGCACCAGACAATTCCGCAGGTGAGGGCGATGTATTCCGGTGATCGCAGCCGCAAGGAAACGCTGGTCGCGCACGGATTTCGCCTGCCATCGGCGCTGGACAACCGACCGCTGTTTTTCGAGGAGTTCGAATCTGTGACGCAACAGACCATTTTCGTCTCTGCCACACCGGCCGAATATGAGCTGCAGAAATGCGAAGGTGTGGTTGTGGATCAGGTTATTCGACCTACCGGCCTTCTCGATCCCAAAATAACGGTCAAGCCCCTCGGCACCCAGGTAGATGATCTTCTCGAACAGGTAAGAATCCGGCAGGCCAAAGCTGAGCGCGTGCTGGTTACCACCCTGACCAAGAGGATGGCCGAAGACCTTACGGACTATATGAAAAAGGCCGGTATTCGAGTGCGGTACCTTCACAGCGAAATTGACGCTATCGACAGAACCGAGATTATTCGCGATCTGCGGTTGGCGGAATTCGATGTCCTCGTTGGGGTTAACCTTCTCAGGGAAGGATTGGATCTTCCGGAGGTCTCTCTGGTGGCCATTCTGGATGCCGACAAAGAAGGCTTTTTGCGTTCCGAACGTTCGCTGATTCAGACAGTCGGCCGGGCCGCTCGAAACAAGGATGGCGAAGTTATACTCTACGCGGATAAAATTACCGATTCGATGCGAAAAGCGATCGAAGAAACCGACCGCCGTCGGGCCAAACAGATAGCTTACAATGAAGAGCACAATATCAATCCGGAGACCATTTTCAAAACGCGGGAAGAGATACTCAGGGCGACGCAGTTTGCCGATGCCAAGACGGTAGAAGAAAAAGGGTTTGAAAAACCGGATTATTTTGATACCATGCGGAAAGAGGATCAGGTGGCGTTTATGATGAAGGCGATGAAGCAGGCCGCCGACAATCTTGATTTCGAGACAGCCATGCTGATCCGCGATGAAATTAAAGACCTGAAAGCCGATCTGAAAAAAGGAAAAAACAAAACTCGGTAGCTAAGCGTCACTGTCTTAACACCGAGATTTGACACTTATGAGATTAAACAGGGTTAGCACTTTCACACTGCTCGTCGCCGGCTCACTTATTATGTCGGCGTGTGACGAAATTGATATACCGGTGATAGTCGATTCGGAAGAAATCATCCGGTATATATCCGAATCCGATGACGCCATAGCCCTATTTCGCAATACCAATATTATCCCGGAAGATCAGTACACTTTCGCCGATGAACCGGGGGTGATCTATTTTGATGTCGATGACTCCGTCAAACGCGAGATCAGCGTCGACATAATCACCGAGCAGATGTCGCAAAACGGAGCATCCTATGTGCAGGACTTTGGTCCGCCGATATCGGTATCCAGAGATGCCGAGGCAACCGTTGTCGACAATTTCTATGTCACGAAGCACAGGATTGAGGGGACTGACTCGAGCGAAACATCATCTCGCTACACACTGACTCGCTATGGCTATTTCATAAAGATAGGTGATGACAGTAAGGCTTTTGTCGGATGGAAGCTCATGGGCTTTGGAGGTGGCGGGACGGCATCTGAGACGCGAGTGCTAGCTGAACGCGAAGACGCTACTACGTTTTGGGCGGATAGTGTTCTGCAAAAGCGCAACGACTACCTGTTGATTGACGTTTCCCGAGTTCCGTGGGATACACTGGGGCCGGATACCTTGCCGACTACATATTACACTGACCATGTATATCTCGACATCACCGGCGAGGATGGGATTGCAGTGATTTCCGATGGTGAGGCGTTGGAGTTTTCGGTAACGACTCCTGTCGTGCCGCCTCATTATACTGTTGCCGGAGAGACCGACAACGGATTTCACAAATATGCCTTTGTACCCGGTGATGACTCCATACTGCGTGTAACCATCAACACCGTGGACAACAATCAAAATCCCCTGAATATACTGATTTTCCAGCACCACAACCTCACCAATAAGATGTGGTGTATCCCCTATCGCGTGAGCGACTGATTCCCCGCGTGAACAAATGGCCGTCTTCGGCTGTTTTATTCATCTGACAGGATATTTAATTAAGACATTGAAAAAGGGGCTTAATATTGATAAAACTGCGTGCGGCCCACGAACGTGGGCGAACAGTTGTTGACTGGCTGGATAGTTACCATACGTTTTCCTTCAACCAATACCACGATCCGGAGCACACTCACTTCCGGAAACTACGTGTGATTAACGAAGACCGTGTCGCGCCCGGCGGCGGCTTCGGGCAACATCCGCATCGTGACATGGAAATTCTGACCTATGTCATCGAAGGCGCCCTCGAGCACCGAGACAGTCTCGGAACGGGATCGGTCATCCGTCCCGGCAGCCTTCAGCGCATGACGGCCGGAAGCGGCCTGACCCATAGCGAGTTCAATCACTCGAAGACCGAACCGGTTCATTTTCTTCAGATATGGATCTTTCCGGAAGAGAAGAACCTCAAGCCATCTTATCAGCAAATAAGCTTTGAGGAGGAGGGTTTGCGCAACGATCTGTACCTATTGGCTTCGAATCGTTTCGCGGACGAAGTGATACACGTTAATCAGGATGTTCAGCTTTATGGCTCCGTGCTGGATCCCGGGCGGGAATTGGTGTATGACATCGGGCCCGAACGACATCTATGGATTCAGATTGTGCGTGGTGATGGTTCCGTTGGTGGCGTGCGAGTTGGGGCCGGTGATGGTGTCGCTGTCAGCCGCGAATCACAAATAAAACTTGCGGCATATTCGTCGATGGAGTTGCTGCTGTTTGATCTGGCCTGAACCACAAGCACGGTCGGTTTGGCTCAGCTATCGATTGCCGACTGAGATGGTTTTTTTGTTGAATATGTGTTCGCCAGACCGGTAATATATGACAGTTAATCAGCAAATCGTTATTATCCATTAAGGAGGTTTTATGTCGGGAAAGAAATTTCAACATCTGCCGCTGCTGATAATTCTGATACTGTCGGCCACGCTGGTCGGCTGCGGTACCCAGGTTCCATCGGGCCACCGGGGCGTGTTTTACTATAAGTTCGGTGATGGTACCGAGATGGGGAAGATTTACCCCGAAGGTTTCGCGTGGCATCTGCCATGGAACACCATGTTCGTGTATCCGACGAGAGTGATGGAGCAGAGGGAGGATCTGACGGTACTATCGTCCGATGGCGCGACGATCAACATGGAAGTGTCTATTCTGTACCGCCCGGAAATTGACAAGCTCGATTCGCTGCAGATTGAAATCGGTCCGCGATACTATGAGGTCGCCGTTGCTCCGAATATCAGGGGGATTGCCAGGGCTGTGGCCGGTCGATTCAAACCGGAAGAAATCTATTCGACTAAACGCGAGCAACTGAATGATGAAATTCTGACCCAGCTCAGAGATGCTATGGCAGAGAAGTACATTATTGTCGAGAAGGTGCTTGTTCGAGATGTAGTGATACCCGCCAAAATATCCGAGGCTATCAATTTCAAGCTAACGGCGGATCAGGAAGCGCAGAAGATGCAATTCACGATCGAGAAAGAAAAGCTCGAGGCAGAGCGAAAACGAATTGAGGCACAGGGTATCGCCGATTTTCAGCAAATTGTCTCGGCCGGCATAACGCCATCGCTGTTGAAATGGAAAGGTATTGAGGCTACCCTCAAAATCGCCGAGTCACCCAATACCAAGGTGGTTATAGTCGGCAACGACGCCGGCAGCCTGCCGATCATTCTCGGTGGGCAGTAATCTCAGTCTCAGGAAAACAATGTAAAAGGACAGGGGTTCGGTATCTCGAACCCCTGTTTCCCACAGTGAGCGTTTAGTCTTTATGTAACGCTCCGGGCCACACAACCCTCGCCCTGCTCTAGCCCTCATACCCTGCTAATCGTCTTCGTAACGTTTTTTGATCCTATTTAATACGTCCGGATCGGCCAAAGTGGTGGTGTCGCCCATGATTTTTCCCGCAGCTATGTCGCGCAGGAGCCGTCGCATGATTTTACCGGAGCGCGTTTTGGGCAGGTCCGGCGTGAAGATAATCTTCTCCGGCCTGGCAATCGCGCCGATTTTTCGCGTGACGAAATCTTTTAGATTACCTACCAGTCTGTCGTTGATCTCAACGCCGTTGCCAAGGGTAACGAAAGCCGCAAGACACTCACCCTTCAAATCATGGGGAATTCCCACCACCGCGGCTTCCGCAACACTGGGGTGGGCGACAAGAGTTGATTCCACCTCCATGGTAGAGATGCGATGCCCGGAGATGTTTATTTCATCGTCGACACGACCGAGAATCCAGAAGTACCTGTCTTCATCGACCTTCGCGCCGTCACCGGGGAAATAGACACCCGGCCACTTTGACCAGTAGGTATCTATATAGCGCTGCCTGTCACCCCAGATTCCCCGCAACATACCGGGCCATGGTTTCGTTACGGCAAGGTACCCACCGCCGTTGTTGGTCGGCTTACCGTTTTCGTCAAGTATCGCGGCTTCAATGCCCGGAAAAGGGCGGGTGGCGGAACCCGGTTTTGTGGCAGTCAGACCCGGAAGCGGTGTAATCATGATGTGGCCGGTTTCGGTCTGCCACCAGGTATCGACAATCGGGCACTCCTTGCGGCCAATGACCTCGTGATACCACATCCAAGCTTCCGGATTGATCGGTTCACCTACCGTTCCAAGCAGCCGAAGTGAACTCAAATCGTGTTTGTCCGGCCACTCACGGCCCCATTTCATGAATGATCTGATGGCGGTTGGCGCGGTGTAGAATATGGAGACCCCGTAGTCTTCGACAATTTGCCAGAACCGATCCTGATCCGGCCAGTCCGGAGCCCCTTCGTACATTACCTGTGTCGCGCCGTTTGAGAGCGGTCCATAGGTGATATAAGAGTGTCCCGTGATCCAACCGATGTCCGCCGTACACCAGTAAACATCATCCTCCTTGATATCGAAAACGTATTTCGTTGTCGCATGAACGCCGGTCATATATCCGCCGCACGTGTGCACGATACCCTTGGGTTTGCCGGTTGTGCCCGAGGTGTAGAGTATGAAGAGCGGATCCTCACTGTCCATGTAGACGGGAGGGCAGTAGTTATCGGCATCCTGCATATGGCGATGATACCAGTGGTCGCGGCCCTCTTTGACCCTGAGAAGAAAGTCGCCTCGCTTGACTATGATGACGTTTTCAATTGAAGGGCAGTCGGCGATGGCGATGTCGGCGTCGTGTTTCAACGGTAAAATTTGTCCGCGTCGAAACGAACCGTCAGCCGTGATTAGCATCTTGGCCTGAGCGTCATTAATTCTATCACGGAGTGATTCGGGGGAGAAACCGCCGAACACGATTGAGTGTATCGCGCCAATCCGGGCGCAGCCGAGCATAGCCACGACAAGTTCAGGTATCATCGGCAGATATATAGCAACGCGGTCACCTTTCTTGATACCAAAATGCTTGAGGACGTTGGCGAACTTGTTGACCTGACGATAGAGCTCGTAGTAGGTGATGGTGCGTTTATCTCCGGGTTCGCCCTCCCACATTATGGCGGCTTTATTGCGAGTGCAGCCGGTGATGTGACGATCGAGAATGGACTCGGTTACGTTGAGTTTTCCGCCGACGAACCATTTGGCATCGGGGGGATTCCACTGAAGCCCTTTGGTCCATTTTTTCTTCCAAACTAGCTCCGAAGCCATTTTCTCCCAGAATTCAGCCGGGTTGGAGTTGGCGGCAGAGTAAATATCTTTCTTGTTGGCGTGAGCCTTCTTGACAAAGACAATGGAAGGCTTGAACTTGCGTTTTTCAACCAGCAGCTTGCCGATTCGTGATGACTCTTTGGTTTTCTGCTTGCCCGCGGCAGTTTTTGCCATCTTTAAAGCTCCTTGCAGCTTGATGGGTTGACTGCCAAATATACGTATAGCAGGTCTTTTTTATTAAGATTGTTTGAGCATTTTTACCGAACCAGCAGCATCTTGCGGTGGGCCGTGTTTTCCTCGGTTTTCAGGGTGTAAAAGTAAATTCCCGACGCTACCTCCTGGCCTGCGCCGTCTGTTCCATCCCATTCCATCGAATGCGAACCGGCCGCGAGTCGTGTCCGCGACAAGAGTGTTCTGACTTTCTGACCCAGGATATTGTGAATTTCCAGCGAAACCTCGCATCCGTGAGGAAGCTCGAAGACAATGGTCGTTGCCGGGTTGAAGGGATTGGGATAATTCTGCCGCAAATTGAATTTATCCGGCAATTCTGTCAGGGATGACGTTGAAGTAGCGGTAGGCGAATTGTCAAATATACGGTCTATCAACTGCCGGGCCTGCTCGCGCTCGATCGACCAGAGGTGAAAACCAAAAAGATAGGTCTCAGCCTCATCCGTAATAGTCCTCACGCCGACCGGATGACCGTCGAGCCACGATGTCTCTGGGTATCTCGATTTATACAGGTGGGTCACCTGGCCCGCCTCACCGGGGATGAAAGTTGAGACGCAGGGCATGGTATTGGACGGCCAGTACTTTAGAATAAAAGCGCTGAGAGGGGCCCCGGCGGTGTCAAAAGCCAGATTCGGCAGAGTACCATCGGGCGATACGGCCTCGATAAAACCGAAACAGGTGTCCACGTATGGTTGCGATGTGCGGGTGGAATAGTAGTTGTAAGGATAGAAAAACAGAGAGTCGATTCCGAAAAACCGCTGGATAAACCAATGGTCCTGCTGATAGTATTCCGGCTGGCTCTGAGTCGAAAAGAAGCGATTGAGGCCAAACAGGTTTCCGAAGAATGCAAGTCTGCCGCCCGAGCAAAGGTATTTGGTGAACGGCTGCACCCTGTCTTCGTAGTCGGTATTTAACGCTACATCTCGCCAGTCCTCATCAAGGATCACCATACGATAACGAGCAAGATCGGTCCATCGGAAGCACTCTGCCTGGGGGTCCCAGCAATCATAAAGAGCGGCCATCGTATCGGCGTAGTAGTATATGTCGTAGTCGTAGCCATTAAGAACCTCCTGATAAAACGAATTGATCCGGTCGCGAGTCGTGAACAGGGGATCTATAACTCTGGATGCCGTTACCACCAGGATGTCCTGTGTTCTGGGAATAGCCTCAAGAAGCAAGACAGCATTGGAGAAATCGGATTCGAATCCGTGTTTATCGACAGCCGTGATCGCGTAGGCGTGTCCGTCAACCGGTGACGTAACGGTGAATGTTGTATCATCGGGTCCGACTACGGCGAAGGGTTTTTTGGCATAGTAGTAATAACGAAGGGTATCGTTTATGAAGAAGCTGTCCTTGGGCTGTAATTGTCCGAGCATCTGCCCCCTGTCGTAGAAGGGTAGATGACGGTCTTCGAGATCGTCCTCACTTTCGAATCGGTAAATGTTGAAATGGTCGAGTTCGGAGATGTTCGGTTTTCTCCAGTAGAATTGAGCAACTTGTCCCGGGAAGTAGGGAGCATATAAGCGATCTACCACCGGTGCGCGGTGACGTTCTCTCATGTTAAGAAAGATGGTTTCTCCCGGATCTCCGACATCAGAACCGCTACGATGAGCGACATTGAAAAAGTAGAACTTATCGGGATCGAGATCAGTGAAAATAGTCTTCGGCCGCGGCGATCTACCTTGCGGCGAAAGTCTGTCAAAGGACTCCGGTCGAAGCCACGGCGGAACGACTCCGGGGTAGTATATGGAATCCGAAGGAACCTCCGTCAGGTAATACTCATAGTGTCTAACGTCATCGAAAACCCAGGGATCCCACTCGACCATCAGCGAATCCCAACTCTGATAGGTTACCCGTAGACCGGTCACCGGCAACATGGGATTGAGAATGCTGTCAGCGAGTTCATCGGCGCGATAGCTGTTCAGAATAACATCGCCAAAATTAAGATTCGAAACGTACTTTGTGACATTTGACGGAAGATTGTCGATATTGTCGGCGACCACATGGACAGAGTCGCCCGTGAACATGGCGAAAATCATCCTCAGGCTCGAGTCCGGTTCAAGATTAACCGGTCCATACGAAAGCAGAAACTTCGTGTCCGCCCCTTTACTTGTGCCCGGAGACATCTCTGCGGGGGGAAGAGACCATACCGGGTCATCGGGCTGGACGGTGAAGGTGTAGACCTGATCGTAGTCCCATTCCGGGTGTCGCAGGGTGTAGTATTTGTTTTTGTCCCTGGAAGGAGTGCCGACCCCCCCCGTACCGAAATCGCGAAACGGGTCGTCGATTGTTCCCAGTCGTCGGGGTCCGAAATCCCTCTCAGGAAGAGCGCTATTGACCCACCAGTTGAAATTGGTATCCGCTAATTCCTGTGACGAGGCGACCAACTTGAGAGCCACGCATTTCGTCAAATTCCGCAGGTCAGGATCATCGGCTCGCATATCGCCGTCATTGTCTATTATGTAGCCGATGCCTCTGTCTCTGATACTTCCGGCCAGATCGTCGCCGTAACCGTGACTTTCCCACCAAACCCACACGTCGCCATCGAGGTAGATGCCGACATAAGCCTCTCTGATGTCGTTTCCCTCAAAATTGGTTATGACCAGGTCGTAAAGAATCATGTCGCGATAGGCAGGTGCGTTCCAGGCATGACTCTTCATGCTGCACTTCAACCCGAGAGGAATATGCTGTTCAAAGTTTACCCGTTGTTCAACGGTGTCATAGAATTCAGCGCGGATACTCAGGTCGCCGGCGTTGTGTATGATTTCTATTGAACCGGTGTCCGGGTAAAGGGGCGGGTAATACTCGTGTCCCACCTCCGTCCAGCCGGCAATCCCGGTCGATACGAGAGTGTCGTCACCGATGATTCCTCCGACCCAAAGGGCGGCCGTGAAGAGATATTCATGCCTGCTGTTCACCGGGCTTTCAAAGGCGACGCCGGGCCAGCCTGTCATCCGGCCGGGTACCAACTCCCCGATCGTACCGAAACAGGTGAACGAAGCGCGCACCGCTCCCGTGTTCTGAACGGCGTAGAGTGCCGGCCATACGGTCTGATCGATCCGCAGGATGCTGTCAGTCTCGGTCTGATCCCAGACCGGATTCGGTCCCGGCCTCTCGGGATATTTATCTCCTGCAATGCTCAACGCGGCGAGACAAAAGATTGTTATTGTCACCGCCAGTGGGTAAGGGATTCTTTTCTTCATTTCAGCAATAGCATCTTTCTGTGTGCTGAGTTTGCGCCCGCCGTGAGGGTGTAGAAATATACACCCGAGGCAACCCGGACTCCATTTCCGTCGTTGCCGTCCCACTCAATAGTATGGGTACCGGCAGGCAGGTTCCTGTCGGCCACAAGAGTCCGCACCCTCTGGCCAAGAACATTGTGAATCTCCAAACTAACGCTACTGCTGCGAGGAAGATCGAAAACTATCACCGTCGAGGGATTGAATGGATTGGGATAGTTCTGACGAAGATTAAACTCGTTTGGCAACTCCACCGACGGCGAGCTCACTGCCGTCGCAGGGTAACTGCCGAACATCTGATCTATAAGAAGTCTTGCCTGGGCGCGCTCGGTGCTCCACAAATGAAACCCGAAAAGATATGTCTCCGCCTCAGACGTGACCGTGTGAATCCCCACCGGATGACCATCAAGCCACGAGGTCTCAGGATATCTGGCCCGATACAGGTGAGTAACTTCTCCCATGTCATTGGGCCTGAAGGTCGATACACAGGGCACGGTGTTTGACGGCCAGTAGTTGAGTATGAAAGGACTCAGCAGGTTACCCAGAGTATCAAAGGCCAGGTCGGGGTACTCTCCCGATTGCGATACAGCCCCAATGAAACCAAAACAGGTGTCTATATAGGGCCTGGCAGTGCGGGTGGAATAATAGTTGTAGGGATAGAAAAACAGCGAATCGATACCAAAGAATCTTTCGACAAACCAGTGGTTTTGTTCATAATACTTTGATGTGCTCAAAGTGGAGAAAAACGGGTTGAGGCCCGCCAGATTGCCGAAAAAGGCCAGTTTACCGCCGGACATGAGGTACTTGGTCAGGGGCATGACCCGCTCTTCGTAGACCGAGTTCAGGGCGACATCGCGCCAGTCCTCATCGAGAATCGCTAATTTATACCGAGCCAGATCGGTCCACTTGAAACACTCGGCATCGTCGTCCCAACAATCTTCGAGCGCCGCCATAGTATCGGCGTAGTAATAGATATCGTAATCGTAGCCGTCGAGGACTTCGTGATAGAACGAGTTGATCCATTCGCGGGTGGTGAAGATGGGATTGTTGATTCGTGACAACGTGACCACCACTATGTCCTGAGTTCTAGGAACTGTCTCCAGGAGTGTAACCGATTCCGAAAACTCCGATTCGAAGCCGTACTTATCAACCGCCGTGACCGCGTAACAGTAGCCTTCGACCGGCGACGTGATCGTGAAGGTGGTGTCGCTGGCCGCCACGCTGACAAAAGGCTCAAGGGCGTAGTAGAAGTAAGTCGTCGAGTCACCAATGAAAAAAGTGTCTACCGGTTCTTCTTTATCGGCCAAGCGTTTTTCGCTGTAGAAGGGATGATATCTGGCGTTATAAGCCTTTTCGGATTCAAACATGTAGATGTCGTAACGATGGAGGTCAGCAATCGCCGGCCTGTCCCAGACGAGTTCAGCGGTTCCACCTGCGATATATAGAGCATACGGGCCATCGGTTACCGGCGCGGAATAGCGCTGGCGCATACTGAGGAATATGGGGTCTCCCGGATCACCGACCCTTGGGCCGGTGCGATTGGCGACATTAAAAAAATAGAATTTATTCGGATCCAGATCGGTAAACGTCGCGGTGGGGCTTTGACCTCTGCCCTTGGGGGGAAGGTGATCAAACGTCAGTGGGCGAAGCCAGGGAGGAACCAGCCCGGGATAATATATCGAATCCGATGGTACCTCGGAGAGATACAGCTCATAGTCCTTCACATGATCGAAACACCATGGATCCCATCTAACCACAACCGAGTCCCAATCACCGTGAGTTATTTGCAGGCCTGTAACCGGAAGAAGGGGGTTCAAAACCGAGTCGACAAGGTTGGATGCAAGCTCAGCATTTACCAACATGTCTCGAAAATCCAGGTTGCAAAGGTACTTGGGCACATTTTCCGGAAGGTAATTCAGATTGTCCTCGATAAGGTGGATTGAGTCAGCGGTGAACATGGCGAATATTATCCTGAGGCTTGAGTCGGGGCATAAATCTATTGGTCCAAATGATAGGCAGAATCTTGAGTCTATTCCGTCGGTAATATTAGCGGCCAGATCCTCCGGGGGATAACACCATATTGGATTATCCGGTTGGATGCTGTAGGTTTGAACCTGGTCGTAGTCCCACTCGTCATGACTTAAGACATAGTACTTGTTCCGGTCTCCATTCGGGTAGCCAAGCGTACCATCGCCAAAGTCTCTGAACGGGTCAGTCTCAGTTCCTCGCTTTCTCGGGCCAAAATCGATTAGCACGGTTGAACGGACACTCGCCCACCAGTTAAAATTGGTGTCAGGGAACTGGTAGGATGAGGCGAGTAGTCTAACGGCAAAACACTTCCGGACGCCGCCCCTATCAAGATCGCCGTCGTTATCGATGGCATAGGCGATCGCTTTTGCTCTAATGCTACCGGTCATATCGTCTTCGTACGAGTACGCGCCGCTGAATGGACCGGAGACATCACCATCACAAAAGAGACCGACATATGCTTTATTGATGATGTCGCTTTGTATGTTGGTCACCGTCAAATCGTACAACACGATATCCTGGTATGGCGGGGTTCGCCAAACGTGGCTTCTAAGTATACATTGGACGCCGAGAGGTGTGTGAACTTCTTGAGCGCGGGGCTCCAGAATTGTATCGCAGAACTCGGCTCTGAGCGCGCAGTCTCCGGCGTGTTGAATAAGGCGTACGGAACCACTGTCAGGGTAATGAGGCGGGTGAAATTCGTGGTCCCAGCCCGACCAGCCATCAACTCCAACAGAAGTGGCGGTATCTTCCCCAAGAATCCCACCGATCCAGATGGCTCCCACGAACATATACTCATTAGCGCTATTTGGCGGGGACTCAAATGCGACCTCAGGCCAGTCTTCAAGGCGAGCATACTCTTGATCGCCAAAAGTCCCATAACAATTGAATGATGTATTAATTGTGCCAGTTTGGAGAACGAAGTGATTGGTCGGCCAATTCACAGTGGTTAGATCGATGTAGTCTTCTAAAACTATGGTATCCCATTCGCTCGTATCGGTCGCTGATGGCTCCCACAGGTCGTAGGCGCGAATTCCCATGAGCGGATTGCCTCTGGATTGAATCTCCACGGCCGCAAGGCAGGTGATGGCAGCGGCCAGCACCATCATGCGGTAACGCCCGGCGTTCATTTCAGCAGCACCATCTTGCGGCAGACTGTCTGCCCGTCGGTGACCAGGCGGTAGAAGTACATCCCCGACGATACGATCTGTCCGCTTTCGTCGGTCCCGTCCCAGACAACATGGTATAGCCCGGCTGGTTGTGTTTCTCCGTCCACGAGCTTGCGCACAGATTGTCCGAGAATATTAAACACCTCCAAACTTGCCGAGCCCGGACTGTCGAGTTGGTAGTAAATGCTGGTGCTGGCGTTAAATGGGTTGGGGTAATTCTGCCTCAACTCAGCCGTCTTCGTGTGTATTTCCGCTGCCTGCAAAGCCGCTGAGAAGGGCGACTCCGCGCCGGTTTGAGTGACAGCGGTTACATAGTATAATGCGCCGTCGACAGGCACCGTGTCAGCATAACAGGTGGATGGATAGAGTACGCTTGCGTACAATGTCGGTGTCGCCGGAGCACCTTCTGTCGCTGTCGACTTATAGATATTGTAATGGTGGATATCATCACTGCCGGAATCAATCCAGCAGAACGCTACCGCCGATGCTCCGAACGAGTAAGTAACGATCTCGGTCTCGAAAGTCACCGGCGCAGGCACGACACTTATAACGGGCATCTGGACGGTGATTGGCGGACTAGTCTGCCCCTGGCCGAAATCACCCACGTGGCTTACCGTGACGACATATGTCGCTCCGGGTTCGACATCTGAAATTGTTATGGAATTCTCACCGGCCGGGACAAATAGGACACTACTCGAATTCGATGGGTCAATTAGAGTCAGGTTATACCCCGATACGTCGGGTAGAACCCAGCGGTCCCAGCTTATCATGAATTCGTCATTACTCAAAATAGTTGCCGTCAAGCCGGTAGGCGGCAAAGCAGGATCAAGCGCTTCCTGCGCGAACCACCAGGCACGCTCGGCGTTGGCGCGAAAAACATCAAAGAACAATCCATCGTAATATCCGGCATAATCACCCTCGGCAAGACGATAGATATTGCTCGGATCGATATGGACAAGCTCACCGGCAAACAGACCGAACACTACTCTAATGGCGCTGTCGGGCATGATATCCACCGGTCCGACCGATAGCAGAAAACGCGCGTCTTTGCCGTTGGCATAATCCATGGCCTGAAAAATATCCGGATCCACCCACTCATCGTCGCCAAACGGAACCAGGGCCGTCATAACCTGGTCATAGTCCCACTCCGGATGACTCATGATATAGTATTTATTGCCGTCTCCGGTCGGTGTGCCAATCAACCCATCCCCGAAATCTCGATATGGCTCCAGTTCGGTAGGCTCTTGTCGCGGGCCGAAGTCGACAGGGAAATAGCTCCCCCACCAGTTGAAATTCGTGTCAGTCACTGGCGGATATACCATGACGGGCCGTGTGCCCATCGCCGCCGTAGGGCTTGTAGGTGAGAACGACGTATTGACCAGATTGGCGTCACTGTCAAAAATATAAGCGGTGCTCAAATCACGAAATGACCCGGCGAGGTCGTCATCGGAGTCAGATACATCACCATCAACATACAGGCCAATATAGACCTCCCGTATCTGAGACTGCCCGATATTTGTGATGATATAGTCGAGAAGCATTATGTTTCGGTAAGGATAGTCGTTTCTGGAATAAGACTTCTGCACTATGGAGAGATTCATGGGTACATGCTGTATATCGGATGCAGGGGGGTTCAGATTGGGGAGTCCGTAAGTGAAGGTGTCCACGAATAGTGCGCGGAAGCAGCTGCCGGTATCAGAGCCAAACGGGTCAATGGCTTGCATGGATGTATACGCGGTGGGGGGGAACATCTCATTTAAGTTGTAGATACTGGGAACACCGTCGGCGATCTCGATCTCCGTGCAATTGGCAACGGACACTAGTGTATCGCTGCCAATGAGGCCTCCGATCCAGAGCCCTCCCCGGCACATGTAATCTATGCCCGAGCCGTAAGGAAATTCGAAGCCCAAAGCCAGTTCATCAGTCGCCGGGTCGATGAACGGCGCGCCGAGAATTCCCTGGCTGGAGACGGATGCCGCAAATTTGGAGGTATGGTGAATCGCGCCGTAGGACGGAAACGTACCGTCGAACGACAACCCCGCGCTTTGTGTTACGAACGGTAATTTGACTTCGGTATAAATGCTGTCCTGCTCAAGGTAGACCGGCAACCTTTCATCACCAATGGTTTGCGCGACCGTGACGGTCGTGAGTGCCGCAATGACCGAGATTAACCCTATCAGGAACTTCACGTTCCCTCCCTTGCAGTTATTTTTGTTTTGTCAGCCTACGTTCCACTAATCGGTGAGGATTACGGGGTTCCATGATAATCAGAGGTGCTGCTTGTATCCCCCGCTGTCATATAGACGTACAACATGGGCATGTGTGCAAGAATCGTTAGAACCGTCCGACAACGCTCGATGAGACAATTACAATATAAGGCCGGCGGTGATTTCGTCAAAGCCAAAAAATGTGTCTTGTTCGCCGCGCCCGACGTTACCGCTATGTCAGGCAACTACTTATGGTAGTCCGTGCCTTGAAGGATAGAGAGAGCACGGTAGAGTTGTTCCAGCAGAACAAGTCGGACCAACTGATGAGAAAAAGTGAGCGAAGATAGCGACAAAACTTCATCCGCCTTGTCCAACACTCTGTCATCAAGCCCGTAAGCCCCACCGATGATGAAAGTGATGGTACCGCCGCTTTTCGAGGCTGTGCCTTCGAGCCATTTGGAGAAAGCCGATGTATCCATCTTGCGGCCGGAATCACACAGCGCCACGACATGCCCGGTGGTAATGGCGGGTAAAAGGCGTTCGGCCTCTTTCTGCTTTATTAATGTAGGGGAGAGGGAAGCGGTGTTTTTTAGAGAAGGTACAACGACGAATTCAACTTTGGCCCATCGGCCGAGAAGCTTGACAAAATGGGCGCAGCCATCCGATACCCATGTGTCCTTGTCTTTGCCGATGGCGATGATTTTGATTTTAACCAACTGGAATAACCTTGATAATCAACTTCCGCCGCCGTGGTCCATCGAACTCACAAAAGTACACTCCCTGCCAGGTACCCAGAACCAGCCTCTTATTCTCGAAGAGAACCTGAAGGGTACAGCCCATCAGGGATGATTTGATGTGCGCGTCGGAGTTGCCTTCACCGTGATGATAGCCATCGCTCTGGGGTATTTCCTTGTTGAGTTTGTAAAGGATATCGCGCCTAACATCGGGGTCGGCGTTCTCATTAATGGTGATGCCGGCAGTCGTATGGGGAACGAGGCAGTAAACCATACCCGACTCGACCCTACTCTGCTCAATGGCCCGCTGCAGCAGGGGAGTAACATCGACCAGTTCTTCCCTCTGATGAGTCTCCACCGTATATGTTTCCATCAGGAAAACAACGCCTCCGCGAATTGTCTGGCATCGAATCTTTGAAGGTCATCTATACCTTCACCCAGTCCTATAAAATCTACGGGAACACCGAGCTCTTGCGCAACCGCAATCATGACTCCGCCTTTGGCGGTACCATCGAGTTTGGTAACGATAATTCCGTCGCATCCGACTGCGTCGGTGAAGATCTTAACCTGCGATATGGCGTTCTGGCCGGTCGAACCATCGATAATAAGCTTGCTGTAAACGGGGGAATCCGGAGCGGCCTTGTTAATCACCCGTTTAATCTTCTTCAACTCTTCCATGAGATTGGCTTTCGTGTGAAGGCGACCGGCTGTATCGACCAGCAACATATCCGCGCGGCGGGCGACAGCCGCTTTGGCGGCATCGAAGGCCACCGATGCCGGGTCGGAACCGGACTGAGATTTGATTATGTCAACATTGCTGCGCTCGGCCCATATGGCGATCTGGTCAATCGCCGCGGCCCTGAAAGTATCACACGCCGCAATTATGACCTTCTTGCCTTCCGATGAAAAACTGGTGGCCAGTTTCCCGATGGTGGTCGTCTTGCCCACCCCGTTCACCCCGACAATAAGCCAGACTTCCGGTTTTGCGCTCGTGTGAACAGGGGAGGGGGACTCTTCACGCACAAGTATGCCGGTTATCTCCTCTTTCAGTAGCCGGATTATGTCTTCACCCTCGGTAAGATGCTGCTCGCGGGCTTTGTCTCTGACGCTTTCGATCAGACGCTGAGTGGCGGCCACGCCGACATCGGCTTCGATAAGAATTTCCTCGATCTCGTCCAGCAGATCATCGTCGATTTGTCGACGCAACACGACCCGTGAGATTTTCCCAAGAATATTGTCTTTGGTCTTGGTAAGCGACAGCTTCAGTTTCTCGAACGAATTGAACATCGGATCGAATGCTAATCCTGCTGGTCTTCGCTGCTGGATGGTGTGCCAATCGGACGGTTCAATCGCTCTATGACTCGCTGCGGGACATCTTCGAGGTTATCGGGCGCTGTTTCGGGCTGAATCGCTTTCGAATGCCCGTTACCGGGCTCCGAATCGGCATCCACTTCCACCTCTTCGTCAGTCGCCACAATATCTGCAGAACTTTCGGCCTCGTCGCCGTCGGTGAACTTGACGGCCACGATCTTAGATACGCCAAATTGTTCCATGGTGACGCCGTAAAGGTTGTTGGCGGCCTCCATGCTGATCTTGTTGTGCGTGATTATGATGAACTGTGTCTGCTCGGAGAATTTGCGAATAATCCGCAAGAACCGGTGGCAGTTGGCGTCGTCAAGAGGAGCGTCGATCTCGTCGAGGATACAGAAAGGCGACGGCTTAACCAGATACAGCGAGAAGAGCAGTGAAATCGCGGTCAGCGCCCTCTCGCCGCCCGACATCATGGTGATGGCGAGCAGTTTCTTCCCGCGGGGGCGGGCAATAATCTCGATGTCGGATTCGAGCGGATCGCTCGGATCACGGAGGAAGATATCTGCCTCACCGCCCGTGAACAGCTCAACGAAGAGGCTCTTGAAGTTTAACCTCACCTGATTGAAGGTGTCCAAAAACAGTTGCCTGGCTGTCTGGTTGATTTTCGTGATGGTCGAATGGAGATCTTCCTTCGCCGTCGACAGGTCCGAAAGCTGAGCCTCGAGGAAATCCTTTCTCTCCGAAGCAGTCTTGTATTCTTCGAGAGCCAGAAGATTTACCGCTCCGAAGGACTTCAGCCTTTCCTTCCTTTCGGTCAGCAGTTTACGTGCCTCCTCTTCGGGAACGGTTTCGTCCGGACTTGGAGCATCCACCGCCTTTATGTCGACATCGTATTCCTCCCGAATTCTCTCGCCGATACTGCCCAGTTCAGCCTCGATGGTGTTCAGGCGGATATCGAGGCGATGCATCTCTTCGCTTATCGTTTCTCGCTCCGAACGTACCTGTTTTATTTGACTCTCAATAACGGACACCTTGTCCAGTATCTCACCCTGCGAGGCGCGCAGTTCGGTCTGACGGGAATTAGCTTCCTGTCGCTTTTCGAAAGTCTGCTTCAGTTCGGTTTCCAGCCGGCCGATGCTTTCATCGGATGTGACGATCTGTTGTTTGGCGTTTTCGATCTCCTGAGTCTTGATCTCGATTGTCGATGTAATGTTATCCTGCAGTTCCGCAAGATGTTTCTGCTTGCTCTCGGTCTGGTCTATCCTGGAGCGCGACTCTACCTGCTTGACCTGGAGGCTTGCCAAACGCTGCTGGGCGACGTTGGCTTCCTTTTCAAGTTCCGAAAGGCGCTGTGATGACTCGGCGATGCTCGCCGCGAGTTCCTTGCGGCGACTGGTAAGCTGATTGAAATCCAGGCCGAGGGTATACTGACGGTGCGCGATCTTGTCCAGCTTGTCCGCAAGGCCTTTTTTCTCCTTGTCCAGGCGTGCCTTTTCGGTGTCCAGACTGCGCAACTCGTATTCGAGTTCATGAAGTTGTGAGCGGGCGGACTCTATGTCCTCGCCAAGGGAGTCAAGCTGGTCGGCAAGCTTGCTGAGGTCGGACCTCACCTGCGCGATCTCCGCGGTGGTTCTGTTCTTCTTCAGGCTAAGCTCGTTCAGGCTTTGTTCGAGCTGCACTATCATCTGTTCCTGTTCGCTCACTTTTTCCCGGCGACGGAAAAGCTGAAGCTGTTCGTGAGAGCCTCCGGAAATGATGTTCTTGCTGTATACATCACCGCGATCCGACACTGCCTGAAAACCGTAGGGGAGACGCCGCAGAATTTCGTCGGGGTTGAACCCGGCTTTGAAGACCGCGGTGCGCGCGAGGACCGCCTGCATGAGCGGGCGGAGATGATCTTCGGTGGTAACGAGATTGTCAAGCCAGCCGATAAACTCCGGCATTTCGAGCTCGGGACGTTTCACCGCCGGGGTGATCGTTCCGCTGTCGGGAACCAAAACGCCGATGCGTCCCTTGTTGGCGGACTTGAGATAGTTTATTATGGATTCACCGGTGGCGCGCTTATCGCAGATGAGAAATCGCGCCATCTCGCCCAGCGCCGCCTCAACCGCGATTTCGAGACCTTCTACCGGCACGAACTTTTCGGCCACCGTGCCGTAAATGCCGGGCCAGCGGCTCCGCTCATCCATGGCGGCCTTGACTCCGGATTCATAGCCCTCGTAATGGAGCATCATTTCTTCGAGCAGATTCTTGCGTGCCTGGCATGCCTCGATAGACGCCTGTAGATTTGATATTTCTGCCGAGTGCTCCTCAGTCTGCTCGAGTAGATTCTTGAGCTTCTCACCGAGCTGTGAGTTTTCTTGTTCGCGAAGTCGACGCTGCTCTTCGATCTCGGCGACCGCGCTCTGCTGCGCTGCGACACGCCTGACGACACTTTCGCGTTCGACATTGGCCTGCTTGAGCGACTCTTCAGTGGCCGCGACACTATCAGTGAGCTCCTCAATCTGAGTACGGAGAGTATCATCTTCCGTTTTGCCCGAAGACAACTGGCCTTCAAGCTGGATCAGCAACTCATTTTCGCGTTCCTTGCCCGACCTGGCCGACAGAAGTTTGCTGTCAGCGTCGGCTTGCGCCGCCTCAGCCTGCTTCAATTCTGTTTCGATCGCCCCGAGGTCCTGTTTCTGTGACACTAACAGCGCTTCGGCCTCTCTCTGTTGCTCGACCAGAAGCTCGGCGCGTTTCTCGAGGGCGGTAATTTCGTTGTGGTTTCGCTCTATCAATAACCGGGCATTCGATTTCTTCTCCCGATGAACGGAGATATCCTTTTCAAGATTGTGCGCCCTGTCCGAAATTTCATAGATTTCGTTACCGACCTTCGTCAGCTCATGCTCAATATCGATTTGTTGCCTGCGGTGGCCTTCGAGATTGGAGGAGAGGCTGTCGGTGGCGGTACTCTTCTCCACCAGCTGATTGTTGAGCTGGTCCCGCCTGGCCTTCAGTTCTCTAATCTCCCTGTCAATGTTGCGGACACGGTTCGAACTGAGATAAAGTTCCCAGGCCTTGATCTCGTCGGCAATCTGCTGATAGCGTTCGGCCTTTTTCTGCTGCCGGCGAAGAGAGTTGACCTGTGTTTTGACCTCGGAACAAATGTCATTGAGACGAAGGAAATCATTCTCTGTCGCTTCGAGTTTGCGCAGCGCGGCACGTTTGCGCTGCTTGTACTTGGTAATCCCGGCCGCTTCTTCAAACAGAAATCTTCTTTCCTCGGCTTTGTCCGAGATGACGGCTTCGATCATGTCCTGCTGAATTACGGAATAGGAGTGCGCCCCGACACCGGTATCATAGAAGAGCTCGGTTATGTCCTTTAAGCGACAAGGCACCTTGTTGAGCAGGTATTCGGACTCGCCGCTGCGGAAAAGCCGGCGCGTAATCTGTACTTCGGTATACTCTGTCGGAAGCACCCCGCGGTTGTTGACCAGCGATATCGTGACCTCGGACATTCCCAGCGGTTTTATCTCGCGCGTTCCGTTGAAAATGACTTCTTCCATCTTGCTGCCGCGCAGCATGGTCACTTTCTGTTCGCCGAGAACCCAGCGAAGGGCATCAAGTATATTTGTCTTGCCGCAGCCGTTCGGACCTACAATGGCCGTTATTCCGGGAGAAAAATGAATCGTGGTTTTATTGGCAAAAGACTTAAAGCCGACTATATCTAATTTCTTAAGGTACACACCGCCTCCAAATTGTTGTCACTCGCAAATCGTGCCTCAATTGTCACTGCTCTTTATCAGTTTGATCGTCTCCAAAAGAGACATGTAAATGTTGCGTTCGTCGCGCAAATACTTGGTCTTTATCTCGAGATTGTAATATGGCTTACCCAGATGGTTGCCTCGACCGATCCTGACCGCCCTGGGAAAAGTCAGTAAGACACTGGAAGTAAAATTGGACTGATCCAGATTCAGGTCCAGAACCAAATCAATTTTCATTTCACGAAGGCTGTCAAGATAACTCTTCTTCGGAAGCCCCGCCCAGGTCAATTGCTCACTGCTTGGCGTCAAAATCTGAAATCCCTTTCGTGGAAAGATATCACTGACACGAATGCCGGGCACGCAGAGAAGGGTGATATCGGCCGGCTTGAAAAGGTCTGTTATTGCCGGAAGAAACTGCTTCACCAGGGTGAGCTCCCGCAAACCGCTCGGCAGGCACACCAGAACATGCTTGGGGTCTTTCAAAGACCTGGGAAATTCGACCTGCGCAGGCTCCATTCGCCGCGCCGCCTGCCTGAGCTTCATGCCGGCGATTATGCTCTTAAGTTTCATCATCCTCAAGCCCACCACTGTTTCCGGCGGTATCAGCCGGTCGCTGATCATTCGCCGGGCCGGGCGTGGTGGCAGATACGGACTCCAAAGCATCCCGGTTAAAAAAGCTGTCTGCGTTTACCTGGTTGATTTCGACCCTTGAGATTCTTCCCGTGCCCGGGTCGCTAAGATCCACTGCTTTCCCGTTAAGCTCGATATCCACCTGAGACGGTATCCCGACCGACACTATCAGCCGGTAATCAGCTTCGGCGTCATAGACGCGGCCCGGTATCAGATTGCGGAATATAACCGTGTCGCCGTCGGCAAGCACGGTCGACCAGCTTTCGTTTCTCGGTGTGAGTTTTAACCTGAGCTTCTGCGGCACCCGGTATTCCGGTACGTTCCAGTCGTACGATGTGCCCCCGGTGTCTGAAGTAACGTGATCGGAATCCACGACTGCAGGCTGCGATGCCTGCCGGGTGGATGTTTGCTCGTCGGTGATCGGTTTTTCGGATGAGAAGAATATCAGGAATATTACCAGAAAAATTATGAACACGACAACGATCGCCCCAAAGAGGTAGAGGAGCTTTTTGATGGATGCCGCGCTTTCTCTCTCCTCCGCATCTTTCTTTTGCTCGGCCGGTTTCTTTTTTTGGGGCTTGTCCGGCGCCGGTTTCGAGGAGCCGGTGTCCCCGTTATACGTAAGTTCTCCAAGGTCCTCCTTGATCGCTTCGATAGTGCGCTCAAAGTCAATACCCAGCGACTCGGCGTAGGCCTTGGCAAAAAGGTTATAGTAAATTTTCGAGGGAAGTGAACCGATCTCGCCGGCTTCTATGTACTCAAGATTGGTTACCGAGATCTTTAACTGCTCCGACAGGTCTTCGAGCTTCAGCGCTTTGCGATTTCTTTCGATCTTAAGCAGCTCGCCAAATTTCTTGTACAATTCGCTCATTTTGTTCGGGTTGTGAGGGTTACTGTAATCCAACTATCCTGCTTGCCAGACGCTCCAACAACTCGCGCGGAAACCCAATAACAGTATCCAGGTTACCCTCAATACTGTCAACTAAAAATGCCCCCATCCCCTGTATCCCATAGGCGCCCGCTTTGTCCATCGGCTCGCCGCTGGCAATATAATCCTTAATTTGCTCCGGGGAAACATGATTAAAAAAAACATTTGTGGTTTCGTAGCCGCTTGTCAGAATGCCGCGACGGTCGGCCACCGCCAGAGCAGTGCATACGACATGCTTTTTCCCGGACAGGAGAGTGAGGATATTAAACGCATCATACTTGTCCAAAGGCTTTCCGAGCACTCTTCCCTCGAGAACCACGATCGTGTCACAACTTATCACGGCCTGGTTCTCGCCCAGCTTCCTGCAAATAAGAAGAGCTTTGTCCTGCGCCAGTCGTTCCGCATACGTGAACGGCTGTTCGCCTTCAAGCTGCTGTTCTTCGAGATTAGGGACAATCTGGCTGAAAGACACGCCTGTTTCCCTGAGAAGAGCCACCCGGCGCGGCGACCCGGAACCGAGGATTATCTCATATTTGTTGGCAAGCTGATTGATAAACTTATATGTCATAGTCGAGTATTATCGTTACCGGGCCGTCATTGTCGAAACGCACGTCCATCTTGGCCCCGAACTTACCGGTCGCCACTTTCAGGCCGGATGCCCCGACCAGTCTCACGAACTCATTGTAAAGTCTCTCGGCTTCGGTCGCCTCCATGGCTTCGGTAAAAGCCGGTCGTCGTCCTTTACGCGTGTCGGCGTAGAGAGTGAACTGCGAGACAATCATGATTTCACCCGCAACATCGAGGCACGATAGATTCATCTTGCCGTCATCGTCCTCAAAAATCCGAAGGTTGACGACCTTGTCCGCCAGCCACTCAGAACACTTTTCGTTATCACCCTTTCTGCTGCCCACTAAAACCAGCAGTCCTCGCCCTGTGCGGCTAAGAACTTTGCCGTCGATAACGACCTCAACGCCGGATGTTCGCTGTACAACTAATCGCATTATTATGCCTTCATCGCAGCGGAATATACCGTATCTATCTATAAAGACAACAAAATTAAAAGGGGACCATTCATGCCCTCAATAAATCGCTTGCCTTCTCGGCGGGCGAATGGTTGATTGATTATATGTCACCGACAACTAAATCTCTCGGCATCGATGTCGGCTCGGTATCCGTCAAGCTGGCCTTGTTCGAAAATGGCCGGTTGACACGAACCGTTTACAGGCGCTTTCACGGGCGACCATTCGAGACACTGCTTGAAGCGCTCGGAGACCGGTTCGGTGAACTTCAGAGCGCGACGCTAAAACTTGGTCTCACCGGTATCGGAGGCAAAACAGCCTGCTCGGTACTCGGGGGCAAGTTTTACGGAGAAATCGCTTCCATCGCGGCCGGTAACTACCATGTTGTTCCCGAAGCTCGCACGATTGTCGAGATGGGAGGGGAAGACTCCAAATTAATAATCCTCGATAGCGGAAAACGGGTAGTTAAAGACTTTTCGATGAATGCCCAGTGTGCCGCTGGAACCGGTTCGTTTCTCGATCAGCAGGCAAACCGCCTTAAGATATCGATAGAAGGTGAATTCGGGCAGATGGCGTTGAAGTCGAAAAATCCCCCGCGCATAGCCGGTCGATGTTCGGTCTTCGCCAAGTCCGATATGATTCATCTTCAGCAGATAGCCACCCCTGATTACGACATCGTTGCGGGCCTTTGCTTTGCCGTGGCGCGAAACTTCAAGAGCTCAATCGCCCGCGGCATGAAATTCGAAAAGCCAATTGTTTTTGAAGGCGGTGTGGCGGCTAACCCCGGTATGGTTCGCGCCTTTACCGAGATACTGCAGCTCGAGCAAGGTGAGCTGATTGTCCCTCAGCACCATAACGTTATCGGAGCCATCGGCGCCGCTCTTCTTGCCGCCGATGATGACCTGGTGGTCGAAAACTTCGATATCGGCAAAATAGAATCCTATCTCGGTTTTCGCAGGTCGGCACAGGCCGGGCGCGACGCTCTCTCGTTCGATTTTCCTCATTCCAAATATTATGATGTTACGCTGGAAAAAAGTCCTTGTGATTTCGACGACCTCGATGTCTTTCTCGGCGTTGATATTGGTTCCCTCTCCACAAACCTGGTGCTGATCGACGAGTCCCACCGCGTTGTCGCCCGGCGCTACCTGATGACAGAAGGCCGGCCAATCGAGGCGGTGCGTTGCGGACTCAAAGAGATCGGCGAAGAGGTGGGCGACAGGGTAAATGTAAGGGCCGTTGGCTCAACCGGTTCGGGCAGATATTTAATCGGTGACTTGATAGGGGCCGATGTTGTCCGTAACGAAATAACCGCCCAGGCTACAGCGGCTGTCGATATCGACCCCGAGGTTGATACAATCTTCGAAATCGGCGGCCAGGATTCAAAGTATATATCGATTGATAATCGATCAGTGATCGATTTCGAAATGAATAAAGCCTGCGCCGCCGGGACCGGTTCATTTCTTCAGGAACAGGCGGAAAAACTAAATATCAACATCGAGACTGAATTCTCGGACCGTGCCCTTAAAGCCACATGTCCTGTCGGTTGCGGGGAACGATGCACAGTTTTCATGGAATCAGACCTTGTAGCTCATCAGCGAAGTGGCGCGAGCAAGGATGACCTTTTGGCCGGGTTGGCCTATTCCATTGCCAGCAATTACCTTACGAAGGTTGTGGGAGACCGAAGAATCGGCCGGCACATTTTCTTTCAGGGCGGGGTGGCCTGGAACAAAGCTGTCGTGGCCGCTTTCGAGAAATTGACGGGTAAAGATGTTACCGTGCCGCCGCACCATGATGTTACCGGGGCCATCGGAGCAGCCATTCTGGCCGAGGAGAAGCTCTCCGAACCCGGCTTTGAGACTTCGTTCAAGGGCTTTGACTTCTATAAGAAGCGCTACCGGATAGATACCTTCCCGTGTGAGGATTGCCCTAACCAGTGCGAAATTCATAAGGTCGAAGTCGAGGGGGAACAGCCGCTGTTTTACGGTTCGCGCTGCGAGAAATTCGAGGTTGACCGAAATGAAAAAAAACACCTGCCATTCGACTATGCCAGGGCCAGACAGAGACTGCTGTACCGGCGCTATTACGACGCCAGCCGCGTGGAAAAAAATAAAGGCAGAATAGGTATCCCGAGAGTCCTGCATTTCTTCGAATATTATCCGTTCTGGAAGGCATTCTTTGAGTCCGCCGGTTTCGAAATAGTGAACTCCGATTTTTCCAACCATAAGATAGTTTCTCAGGCGCTCGAACTTTTCAGCGCGGAAACATGCTATCCGATAAAGATTGTCTATGGTCACATCGCCAACCTGCTGGAAAAGCAGATAGACTATATCTTCTTGCCTTCGCTGATAAAAGTTGTTGAGGAAAAGGAAGAGATCGACAGCGGAGCCTATATATGTCCTTACGTGCAGACAATAGGTTCCTCTGTTTCGGCCCGTTTCGATTTTGCCGGCTCGGGGGTCAAGTTCATTGACCGTCCCATACACCTGAGTCAGAATGCCGAAGACCTCAGACACAAACTGAAACGCCTGGCATCTGATTTCCATCTTTCCGATAGAGAGTACAATCGGGCGGTAGCCGCCGGGCTTTCCGCCTACCAGGCATACAAAAAAGAGTTGCGGGCAACCGGCGAAAAGTTTCTCAAAGAACTGTCCCCCGATGAAAAGGTGTTGGTAGTCGTCAGCAGACCATACAACGGCTACGACCGTAAGCTCTCTCTGGAATTGCCCGACAAGATCCGCAATCTGGGCGTTAAGGCCATTCCTGTGGATTTCCTCGATATCGAAAACGGTCAGGACGACACCCCGTTTATGTACTGGCGTTACGGAAAGAGAATCCTCTCGGCCGCGCGGTATATCCGTGAGCATCCCAACCTCTATGCCGTTTATATCACATCGTTCGCTTGCGGTCCGGATTCATTCATTACTCATTTTTTCCGCAAGGCCATGGCGGGTAAGCCCTACCTGCAGCTTGAGCTTGATGAGCATTCGGCCGATGCGGGTCTCATAACCCGGTGTGAGGCTTTTATAGATTCTTTGCGCTTCTACAAGTTCAGAACGCCGGTTACCCATTTCAGCATCGCCAACGACGATTTTCGACCCTTCGAGAAGACAATCTATATTCCCAATATGTGTGATCATGCCTACGCGCTCAGAGCCGCTTTCGAGAGATGTGGCCTTACGGCGCAAGTGCTTGATGAACCGGATGAAGAGACTCTCGAATACGGCAAAAAATTCACCACCGGCAAAGAGTGCTTCCCCTGCGTCATCACCACCGGCGATATGATCAAGAAACTTCGCTCTAAAGACAGCGACCCGCGCAAAACAATTTTCTTCATGCCCGGCGCCAATGGGCCGTGCCGGTTCGGACTGTATAGCCAGTTCCACAGGATTGTACTCGATGACCTGGGGTATACCGATATTCCCATATATTCTCCCAATTCGAAAAACGGATATACTGACTTCGGTCTCGATGGCACGGAATTTCGCAAAACCGCCTGGCGTGGTATGGTATTTATTGATTGCCTGCAAAAACTGCTGCTTCGCACACGCCCGTATGAGATAAACAAGGGAGAAACGGAGAAGTTGTATCTTCACTATGTCAATCGCCTTGATAATGCAATCGTCCGCGATGAGTCTTTAGCGGACCTGGCTCGATGGGCCTCCGGTGATTTCGCCAAAATCAAAACGACCGAGCGAACCAGACCGGTAGTTGGGGTAGTGGGTGAGATATATCTGCGCAATAACCGTTTTTCAAACAATCACCTGATTGAGTCGCTGGAGAATCTCGGTCTCGAAGTATGGCTGGCAACGTTCACGGAGTGGCCGATGTATACCTCATACACCTATCGCCGCGACTCGATATCCAATCTGGATCTGAAAGGCATATTACGGGGAACTCTTCAGCTGCAATTCCAGAAACGACAAGAGCACAAGATTATCAGAAGCTTTTTAAAAGACGGAGATTTCCGCACGGATTATCCTATTGAGAAAGTCCTCAGACTGGCTCAGAGATATTTGCAGCTGGACTATAAAGGAGAAGCTGTTCTTTCGATTGGCAAGGCTATGGAAATGGTCGCCGAGGGCGCCTGCGGAGTCGTTAATGCCATGCCGTTCAACTGTATGCCCGGAACGGTTGTGTCGTCCTTGTCCAAACGTATCTCTGAAGACCTGGGTTTTGTGCCGTGGCTCAATATCAGCTACGAGGGCCTTCGCGACTCTGGCGAAGAGACGAGGTTGGAAGCCTTTGCCGAACAGGTCAAGGCGATTCAGCAGGGTCAGCATCCTGCGATAAAGCTCAAAGAGGTGGCCGGAGGTTAATACCAGGGCCACCGTTCACACTTTCCGAAGCGCTGCCAATATTAACTTGATATTATTTTCCCAAAAACTTACCATTCGAGCGCGGGTTGCGACGAGGGCAAGATTATTATGCGCTGTCGGAACAACCGGTGACTGTCATTGTTAAAAGAAAAAATATTTGAATACTGGATATCGATTGGAGGCATTTGATGAGTAAACCGTTGAACATTACCGACGACACCTTTGATCAGGAGGTCTTGCAATCTGACAAGCCTGTCATAGTGGACTTCTGGGCAACCTGGTGCGGGCCGTGCAAGATGATTGCCCCTATTCTGGAAGAAATAGCCACTGAGTACTCGGATAAGGTTAAGGTCGTTAAGCTGGATGTTGATGCCAACAACCTCACCGCGGGTAAATATAACATAATGTCGATCCCGTCACTGCTTTTCTTCAAAGGCGGAGAAATGGTTGACCAGGTCGTGGGCGCCATACCCAAGGCCCAGTTGATGGCGCGTATCGACAGGGCTTTCAATTAGAATATAAGTTTCAAAGGCTGACTGCGGCCGGTTCACTTGCGTGAGCCGGCTGTTTTTCTTTGTCGAAGAAACCGTCGCTAATGATTAACCGTCAATGGAACTTCTTTCGACAAATTACATTTCAATAATTGGAAGATGTTACCTATATTTACATTGTATGATGTGCCCGTGAGCAGGCACCGGGATAAGACAGATGGACTGGTATGACATAATTTCGTTGGCCGTATTTTTGGCGGTCTGGTTTTTTCTGGTAACGAAAGTATTTCCGCGGTTTGGAATCCATTCTTGAGCTGCGCCTCCGCGCGATCTCCCGGAGGGAGATAATGAAACCAAAAATGGCAGAAGCAGAAACGGCCGCGAAACCGGATAGCCGGCAACCACATAGGCGGTTCGTAAAAAATCCGGTCAGGCTTCCGATATAGTTAAGTAATGGCATATTATCAAGATAGAGAACCCAGACCGCGACGGAGCTTTGGGTTTGGCCCCGGAGCCTTATCGCCCTTCATAAAAGTGATGATTATCGCTAATCTCGCGGTATTTATCATTCAATATTTCTATCCGCGCTTAACGGACCTCCTTGGATTAACCCCTTCTCGCTTCTACTCGGATTTCCCAAATCTGCTTTACCAGCCGTTTACCTATATGTTCCTTCACGGAAGCTTCGGGCATATCTTCTTCAATATGTTTGCCCTGTGGATGTTTGGCACCGAGATCGAGTATAACCTTGGCACCAGGCGCTTTGCGCGTTTCTACATATTATCAGGGTTGGCTGGAGCGATATTGACCCTTATTGTTAAATCGTCTCAGATGGCGCCTATGATCGGAGCCTCGGCAGCGGTATATGGAGTGCTGGTGGCCTACTGGATTTCATTTCCCAATCGCTACCTCTATATCTGGTTTTTGTTCCCGGTGATGGTGAAATGGGCCATACCGGGCCTGTTGCTTTTGGGATTTCTCTTCGGCGGACCGAACACCGCCCATTTCGCTCATCTCGGAGGCGCTCTGTTTGGCTTGATTTACTTCAAGTCCAGCTGGCGGTGGCTGTCTTTCGGCCGAAAAATTAAAGACTTGCGTTATCGACGCCAATCTGCGAAACTGGAGAAAAACCGACAAAAAGCCGAAGAAATAATGAAGAGGGTAGATGATATCCTCGACAAAATTAATGAGGTCGGCATCGAAAATATCAGCAAGGAAGACCGCAAATTCCTTGAAGAAGCTTCGTCCAGACTCTCGGATCGAAAAATAAATGACTAACGGTGGTAGAGAATACAATGCATAAAAGAGTTTTACTTGCCGAAGAATCCGATACCATTCGAGGTGTCGCCGAATCCGTTCTAAGACAAAATGGCTTTGAGGTCATTTCGGTAATGTCGGGCGAAAAGGCTTTGGAGGTCATGGAGTTCTCTCGGCCCGATCTTATTGTGGTCGGTGGCGAACTGGAGGGCAAGGGGCATAAACCGTTGTACGAGTATGTCCAGGAAAACCCTCGTGTAGCTTCGATTCCTATGCTTGTGTTCGCTGATAAGGATTCAGCCGGGTTGCCGCTTCCGCAGGAGATCATAATTTCAAGACCTTTTGATCCGGGTGAGTTTATGGATAAAGTAAATGCGTTTGCGGGTCAGCCTGCTGCCAGGCAGACCGCTGGTGCCTCCAACCCTCTCAGCGGTGCAGATCTTCATGATGAGTTTCTGGATGCTGCGCTTGGATTAGATCAGATCGATGTGACTGATTCTGAAGTAATGGATAAAACACAGATTGCCTCGAAGCAGAACAAGCCGCGCGGGGCCGAAAAGATGGTTGGGTTTGACCACCACTACGATAACGATTCCGACGCAAGTGACTCCGGCAGGGTGGAATCTCTTCTCATCCGTGATGAAAATGCCGAGATCGGACACCGACCGGCCAAGAACCGACCTGACAGGATGGCTTCCTCCGGCAAGCTGGAGATCCTTAATGACCAATACGGCCTGATTGACAAAGAGGCATCGAGTCTGGAGCCTGAAGATCGCGCCCACGATTATCAGTGGTTCATAGATGAAGTACGCAGGGAAAACCAGTCCCCTTCGGGGCAGAGTCCCGCCTCGCGTCAGACCGAGCAACCCGACGAACTGTCCTTTTCGGATCCCTCGTCAATGGTCGATCCGATCACTCCTTCGACTCCGCCAAAAAAGAGCGCGGGCAAATCCGCCGGTGATTCTCACGGTGTGGACGAGTTCATTGACGAGTTCAAGAAAGAGATCGAAAAGATTCGTTCCGACGAGCCCGAGAGCGTGACCATAGGCGATGATTCATCCTCGTCAAAGGGGAGAAGCAAGCCGCTGAATTGGCAGGACAGTGTTGAGAAAATGACCCCTGAACAGGTGCAGCTCTTTACCCGTCGCTTTATCTCCGAGCTGGCCGACAAGGTGGCTCAATTAATTGCCGCCAAAATAGATAGCGAAAAGCTGATGCAACTGATCAAGCGCGAAATCATCAAGCACCTTGAAAAAAATCAGTGAGCCCAAACTTTTTCTTCACTCAGTTGTTTAAAAGCTTTCAGACGTTCAAAGAGATGAGGACCTGATGGTATTCGATCAACCTACTGTCGAAATCCCCGCTGCCGTTTTGGCCGGATTGCTTTCATTCGTGTCACCCTGCGTCCTGCCCCTAATACCGGGTTATTTGTCGTTTATATCAGGAGTCTCAATCGAAGAACTCAGTTCCAGACAACGGTCGTCTTCGCAGTTATGGAAGATGTTGATAAACACTGTCTTCTTCGTGGTCGGGTTCTCACTGGTGTTCGTGTTGCTCGGCGCCGGAGCGACCAAAATCGGCACGGTGCTGAAATCCAATCTCGACATCTTTAACAAGATTGCCGGTGTCGTCGTCTTCGTGTTCGGTCTGCACGTGGCCGGTGTGTTTAAGATCAAGGCTCTCAATTACGAAAAACGCGTTCATGCTCGTCAAAAAAGCATGGGGGTTCTGGGCTCCATGGCTATCGGCATCGCTTTCGCGTTCGGATGGACCCCGTGTATTGGCCCCATCCTCGGCGCTATTCTGACTCTCGCCGCTCAGCAGGGTTCAGTAAGTCACGGCGTAGTGCTCCTGCTGTTCTATTCCGCCGGACTCGGAATACCTTTCATACTTACCGCTCTGTTATTTAACTACTTAATAGGCGCCTTCGGATTCATCAAAAGGCATTTTCGCGCCGTCGAGATCATCTCCGGTTCACTGCTGATGATTGTCGGTGTGATGATATTCTTCAACTGGCTCCAGTTGATCTCCGCCTTTATCCTGCAACAGGTGCCGGCTCTTCAAAATGTCGGATAAAAAATATTTGTCTGTTTTTTAGACCGCATCATCTTGACTGCCAAAATCGACAGGCATATATTGTGAGCAAATTAACCATACGCTCAACATGGTCACATGCATCAAAAGAAGAAAAGAGATTCTGTAATAGCTATATGCATACAGGAGCCGATGGAAGATGGCTCCTCGATGGATTTCGGACCGATTCAGGGTGATAATCTGCGCTTTCTTCATCAGGCTTTCATCACCGATACTATCGTAAACGCCTCGGCTATAGAAGACGCGGACATTCGACTGTTTTATATCGACAATCCGGAAAGAGCTCGTCTGGTCAAAATAGTAACTGACTACCTGTCAAAAAGACTTACGGGCAAGCACGAAGATTTCTTCAAGTCGCGCTTCAAGAGCTTCGGACTCGAAAAAAACCGCTGGGGCATTCGTATAGAGCAGGTGTTCCAGAGCTGCTTCGAACAAGGATACAAACACGTCCTCGTCGCCGGGAGTCGTACGCCCACCATAGCGGCCGGCATGTTCAGTACCGCTTTGAAAATGCTTACGAAATCCGATGCCGTCTTTGGACCGACGCCGGAGGGCCGTTATTATCTGATTGGTATGTCCGGTTCATACAAAATCAGCCTGGCCGACTTCGACTGGAAATCGCCGGCCATTTATTCCGAAGTCGCCGACGCGTTCAGCAAGAAAGATCTGGCCTGGTCGGAACTGGAGATCTGGTACTGTGTCGAGAACGCCGAGGAACTCGAGATGATGATTCGCGATATAAATCAATTCCGATTCGAGGGAGACGAGCAGACCGCGCGCGAAACCGAAAAAGTCCTCGAACGAATTCTCGCCAAACTGGAGTGACAGTTGCTGCGTCACCTTGACCGCCTCAATTGGCTGGCCGTGAAAGATACGGTACCTTCGCGGATTGACACCGCGATCTTGCCGGTAGGCACGGTGGAGGCCCACGGCTCATCGTGCCTCGGCACGGATAACAGGATTCCTGAAGACATCGCCGGGGGAATCGCGGAACGCTTAAACGCCCTGATAGCTCCCACCATAAATTACGGTATCACCAGATCTTTGTATCGCTATCCCGGTGGTTTCACGATCAAACCGGATACGTTTCGTCTTTATGTTCATGATGTGCTCGGTTCACTGGCCGACACGGGGTTCAAAAATATCTTCATCATGAACGGCCACGGAGGCAACAACGCCGACCTGAAAACGGTCGCGACCGAATTTCACTTCGAAAGGAAAACCAACATCGCCGTCATTCACTGGTGGCATCTGTGCGCCGACCTCACGCAGGAGTTTTTCGGTCACGTCGGAGGACATGCCGGTACCGACGAGACCGCGATGATACAGGCCATTGACCCGACGCTGGTGGATGAGTCGGCCCATGACCCGGAACTCGCCTGGTTTTTCAGGCCGGGAGCTGACATTTATCCTGTGCCAGGCTCTATACTGCTGTATAAAGAGGGGGAGGGTCAGCCGAATTTCAACGCCGAGCAGGCTCGCGCTTATCGGGAAAAAGTCATCGATGCTGTCGGAGAATTTGCCGAGCTGGTTTTGAAACGCTGGCGAAAATTCTCGCTGTAAAGCCGCTAAAACTTATCGATATAAGTTATCGTGATCTCACGTGTGATTGTCTCGGACTCACGACGATTCAAAAGCAGGTCTTTCAGGTGCGCCGCCAATTCCAGGTTCTCCGCGAACAACCACTTGATACCCAGATTCATATAGCCGCGCCCCTTGCCGCCAAAAATATTCGGTCTGCCATCAGGTAACGTCGAACGATCATCATTCAAAGCCGCGTCGTATTCCAGAAGCAGAGCCAGATTGTATTTGAAAGTAGCGTCGAACCCGGCAAAGACACTGACATCCTTTTCTTCGTCGATGTCCTTCTCCAGGGAGTAGTTCACGCCGAAGTGCCATCCCGACGTCCACTGGTAGAAATAAAAACTACGGCTCACGACAGCGTAAAAGCCTCTCGACTTGAAAGTGTAACGATCGAATTCCTCGTTGTACGCGCCAAAACCCTGGGAACAAAAACCAGCGGTTACGGCGGGGAAGTACTCGAGTTCGTCGATCACGCGAAACTTGACATTGAATTCGATTTTCGGGTTCCAGTTAGGATCGTCGTTGGAAATAACCCCTTCGCCGCCGAAAGAAATCCCGATTGTCAGACGATTTGATAACCCGATATCGGTTTTACCGATGGCGCCGCCGTTCGGATAGAGCCTGACACCGATATTGAAATGACCCCGCGGGAGCGTACCGGCGGTCGGCAAATCGACCAGCCATCGGGGAGGGATATCATAAAAGCTTGTCTTGAATTCTTCTTGAGCATTGGTGGTAAGACCTGTAAATAAAACCATAACCAACCCGGCCAGCAAACAAAGCGGTCTATTCATAACGTCAATCCTCTTTCCCAAACTGAAATAAAACTTGCCTTGAGAAAATTAGAAAAATTGAAGAGACTAAGTCAATTTAAAACAGACAACTATTTCAAGCCGGTCATCTGTCTGAAGTGGTGATGTAAGAGTCGTGTGACGGGTCCGGTGGATATCCGGTGTGACTTGCGATCTGCTACAATCAGCGAGACCCCGACGACCAGCTTGAGAGAACTGGAGATGAAAACTTCATCAGCGCTCAGCAGCGTGCGCAGCTTGCAGTTTCTCTCCTCGATAGGCAGCCCGAGAATTCGAGCCTGCTGGATAACAATACCTCGCGTTACGCCTTCGAGACACCCCGAGCCTATCGGCGGGGTGAAGATGCGTCCTCGTTTGACCCAGTAGATATTGGCGGAGGTAACCTCGGCCACGTTGTTATTCTCGTTCAGAAGCAGGGCGTCGTCACAGCCTCTGGCCCTGGCCTGCTTCAGGGCGGCGGCGTGGATCGCGTACGATATTGTTTTTATGACCCGGAAAATCGACCTGTGATCCACCTTGAATTCCGACACATGCAGCTTGAAAGGACGATTCGGCATTTCGTGAGGGGAAGCGCTCAGCACGACTTTCGGCGGCCCCTGCACGCCCACCCATCGGGCCGATTCTCCGCTGGTTACCGTCAAGCGGAGTTTCTTTATGTGGTCGGGGTGTAGTGACAGGGTTTTGGACATCCACTGCCTGAGGCGCGGCTCTTCCACCGGTAACGTCAGACCTATCACCGAAGCCCCTTTGTAGAGTCGTCTGAGATGCTCGGTTTCGAAAATGATTTTGTCGTCTACCGCCAGGAATGTCTCGAACAAACCCTCGGCATACAGCAGGGCATTGTCAAAAACCGATATCTTGTCCTGACCTCGTTTGACGATGCGGCCATTGATGGTCGTTAGTGTCCTCAGCGGTCGCTCACTCATTGGTATCGGATGTCTCCCAAAAAATTCCGTTATAATATTGCGTTCCATTATAAGAACCTCAAATGATACTGTCAGCCTTTTTTTACGCTTACGCAAACCGATTGACTTTGACGTCCGATTAGTGTAGATACGCACCATGGATGCCCTCAAGCTTGTTGCCGTACTGGCCGCCATCGTAATCGCTTTGCGCAAGAAGGTGCCGGTGGGCATAACCCTCTTCGGAGCGGGTGTCGTAACCGCTCTGCTGTATGGCCTGAATCTGCTGGTGCTGCTCAATGGATACTGGGAGCTCATAAAGTCCGAGCGTTTTATTTCCCTGACAGCCATAGTGGTCTCCATTACTATCCTTGGCGCTCTGCTTAAAGAACTTGGATACCTGACCAAGCTCACCGCAGCCTGCCGAAGGCTTCCGGGAGGGGGCCGCACTGCTGCAACTGTTCTCCCGACGCTCGTTGGTCTGATGCCGATGCCCGGCGGATCGCTTTTGTCGGCGCCTCTGGTGGACAACGTTCTGGCCGAGGGTAAACATTCGCCCGAATTTAAGCTGATCACCAACTATTGGTTTCGTCACATTGCCGAGTTTTGCTGGCCGATATATCCGGGACTTATCTTGACCGAGGCTTTGACCGGGATGCCGATATATAAAGTCTCGCTGCTTCAAATGCCCATGACATTTGTGATGGCCTCGGTTGGCCTGATTTTTATCACCCGCAAGATAGAGTTGGCCGGGTCCGATTCGGTTGATACAATCAAGGCGCTTGGCGGCATAGCTGGAGCGATTTGGCCAATCGCCCTGGCAATCGGACTTTATGCTATATTCAAGCTGGAACTGGCTATTGCCGTAGTTGTGGCGCTCGTACTGGTTTCTCTTCTTACGAGACCCGAAACAGCCAGGTTGAAAGCCGCCTTTAAGGAAGGGATCTCTATCAAGCTCGTTTTTCTGGTGTTCGGAATCCTGTCATTCCAAACCTCACTGGAACTCACGGGGGCAATTAAGTCAATTCCAACTATAGCTTCGTCACTCAACCTGCCGGCCGAACTCGTAATTTTCCTTGTGTGCTTCGCCGCCGGTATGCTGACCGGCATGGTGGCCGCCTACGTGGGGCTTGGATATACACTTCTGGCGAGCTATCTATACCAGCCACAGATAGTCCCTTCGCACATCTTTCTGGCTTACATCTCCGGCTTTCTGGGTATAATCCTGTCGCCGACTCACCTTTGTCTGATTCTTACCAATGAGTATTTTGGCAGCGATCTGCTGAAAGTCTATCGGAAATTCACGGTCCCTGTTCTTATCGTATTTGCCATCGGTCTTATCATTTACATAAGTCCATGGCCTGAAATGTTTTAGTTGCTGTTTCTCGCCAGGGGGGATTACTACCTGCCTCGAATTGCTAAAAAAAAGTCGTTGACCAATTCACAAAAAAAGTTAACTTGTTATAAGCCAAATATATAGAGAAGGCATATTTACTGGAGGCGTTGGAACTTTATCCGGGTTGAAGGGTATTAGAAATAAGCGTTCAGGTGATAGGATTTCCGGTGATTAAGGAAACAGAAAAAGATATCGATTTCGCTCTTATAAAGGCTGTCCAGAACGGCGACATGGTTGCTTTCAATCAGCTTGTGGATCGATACAAAGACAGGCTCATGAACGTTATCGGGCGCATGTTGTCATCGGTTGAAGAAGCCCAGGATATTGTTCAGGAGACCTTTGTTCGTGTTTACCAGCACCGGCAGTCGTTCAACTTTCAGCACTGTTTCTCAACCTGGATATACACCATTGCCCTTAACCTGGCGCGCAATGAACTCCGAAAGAGAAAGAAATTCAAATTCTTTGACATTACTGAAATGAAAGGGAACGAGACTGATTTTGCGGTGGAGATGAAATTGCCGAGTCGCCTTCCACAGGCGCTCTCAAGCGCGATAAAGGATCTCCCTGAGAAATACCGCGTGGCATTTATCCTCCGCGACATCCAGGAGCTTCCTTATGAAGAGGTTGCCAAGATGCTCAGTGTTCCGCTGGGAACGGTCAAGTCCCGCGTTAACCGCGCTCGCATGATGTTGCGAGACAAACTACAGCCCAAACTGGAGGGTTATGATGCGTTGTCGAAAAGTGCGCTCTTACCTGTCGGCCTATTGTAGTGATGAGTTGGATGGGCGGCGCAGGTTGGCTGTGAGTGAACACCTTTCGACCTGCTCGGCCTGTCGCAAAGAAGAGGCCTTTTATAAATCATTGCTCGATGTCAGGTCAGAAATTCCGCAGTTTAAGGTTTCCGATGATTTTAACGCCAAACTCCTCAACCGAGTTGCCCAGGAGAGGTTCGCCCAGACCCGCACGGAGGCCTACCTGCCCAAGACCGCTCCAAGAGTAACCTGGGGGCAGTTGGTTCCGGTCGTTGCGACCGCCTGCCTGGTTCTGTTCATTTCCATCGTCGCCATCTCACCCGAAATCAAGCAGGGGGTGGGGCTCACGAGTTCCTCGACCAGGGAGCTCGACGATTCCTATCTCACGGTGCAGCCCGTAAACAACCCCAACCTGGCGGTGCCGATGCATCGCGGATGGTCGCTCAATGATGAGTTGGCGCGGGTGGAACGTGTTAACACGCTGACCAGTTCGATGACTTCCGCAAACAGTTTCGAACCGGTCTCCGGTATGAGGCAGGTAACCTCTCAGACCGCCTACCATGCTCCTTACGTACCTGACTATTTCCGTGTACGGCCGGTGATCCGCGTATATGGACTGCCCGCAGGCTCTTCAGTCCAGGAGGGCGCGAAGGTTTACTAAAATGCTACCTAACGTTTATGGCAAGGCCGCCGGAAAGTATGTGCTTATAGCTTTTTGGGCGGTCTTTTTTTCTTCAACTGTTATCGCCCAGGAATATTCTCTGACCCGCTTCGAAAGCGGGCTCAGTGATCTCGTATATCGCCTGTCAACTTCTATCGTTGCCATAGAGTCTTCCTACCCGGCGGCTTCGGTTCCCGGTGTGGATGCTCAACCGGGAAGGGAAACCGTTTATAATGTCATCGCGACCGGGATTGTCTATGACACCCTCGGCCATATACTCGCCGTGGCTTCATCAGTGGCCAATAGACCCTTGATTCGGATCCTGTATGAGGACAAAGAGGTTGAGGCAACAGTGGAAGCAGTGGATTACCAGAGCGGGTTGGCCATGCTCAAATCTTCCAAACCGGTTGGTCAACCGGTGCGGTTGTCACGTGAACTCGGTTGCGCCGGACAAATGGTAGTCGCCCTCGGTAATGCCTATGGCCTGCGCGCCGCCCCCTCGCTGGGATTTTGCGCCGGGGTGCGGCCCGATGGCGTCATGCAATTCACGGCGCCGATAACTTCCGGTACGCTCGGGGGCGGTGTGTTCGATCTCTCCGGCGATTTGATCGGTATAGTCGTTGGCGGCATGGGACAGAGCGGCCTCGACGGCATGGGACTCGCCGTGCCGGCGTTTGAGATACACGAAGTAGCCGATGTGCTCATAAACCAGGGAGATCGCTACGCGGGCTACCTGGGACTGACAACCGCGGAGATTGAAATCTTTCCGCCTCTCGAGATCCGGGGGACCAATCAACTGGCAAGCTCTCAATCGCCCGACATCCTGATCGAGCGTGGTCTTGTGGTCACCAGGGTTGTTCCCACCTCACCGGCGGCGAGAGCCGGGCTCAAAAAGGGCGACCTGCTGTTTAGTGTCAATCGGCTTGGTATGCCATCAGCGACCCTTCTGGCGAGTATGGTCAAGCAGTCCGCCGTGGGAACCGAAATTGAGTTCGGCGTTCTAAGACAGAACCATCCCTACTGGATTACCGCGAAGATAGGTACCACGAAGACTCTAAGCAATGCGCTATACTCCGACGATGCCGAACGGCTGCCGCAGTCGTTGAGAGACTCACTGCTCAGTGAAATCAACGTCCTCAAAGAGAGCATTCGCCTGCTTGAAAAGCGGCTTGAGCAGCTGCGCTAACAAGTTTTACGTTGCCATTTCTTCCTCGTTTCCTTTAACTTACCCCCATGAATCAGTCGGCAGATATCGGGGCGCTGACCCACAGGTTAGACCTGTTTTCACCCGATCGCCATCCCGCTGAAAGAGCCCTGGCGCTGTATGCTGCCAGTATAACTTTCGCGGAAGATGGCGTTATGGCGAAGGCCATCGAGCGCGGCCAGCATTACGGTTTGCGGCGTTCATCGTTCTACGAAATCGTACTGCAGTCGTACCTGTTTCTTGGCTTTCCCAGGATGTTGACCGCGGTCGAAACACTTCATCGCCTTTTGCCGGCGAATAACAGCGCTGACGGCTGCGGACCAATTACCACGCAGGAATCCAAGCAGTGGTTCAACGAGGGGTCCGAGTTGTATAAAAAAGTGTATGGGCCGAATAATCTCAGACTGATGGACCGCGTGTCTGCTATGGCGCCCGAAGTGTTTCGCTGGATGATTATCGAAGGATACGGGAAGGTGTTGTCCAGGCCAAACGTAGACATCATCTCCCGAGAACTGGCGATTATGGCCTTTTTGATGATGGAAAACAGAGAAAAACAGCTTCATTCGCACATCCGTGGAGCGCTCAACGTCGGAGCACCCCCGGAATTGGTTACCTCGGTGATTGATGATATCGGGCCCGCCGCCGGTAACGGTTACGGCGCGGCAAAACGGATCATTGGTCAGTTGAAGACATGAAAATTCGTCGATGGATTAAAGTCTCACTCATTGCCGCGCTGAGCCTCGCCGTTCTTTTCGCGGGAGGCTACCTGTACCTGTTCAAGCTGGGTGGCATCGAGAGAATTATCAACGCGAAACTGGATGCTGTCGTTGGTCAGAAGTACAATCTTGATGTCTCCGTCGGAAAAGTAAAAGGCAGCTTCTTGTCAGGTCTGCTGGTGGAAGACGTAACGGTGTACTACGACGATGCCTCTCGGCGCTACCAGTTGTTGCACATTCCACGCCTGGTTACGTCGTACGCCCTTGCCAATCTGTGGGACAGTAAATTCATCTTCGATTATCTGACAGTCGATTCCGCCGAACTGGTTCTGCTAAGAGACACCAGCGGGCATTGGATCATACCGAACTTTTCTCCGAAGAACACCGCCGCCGCGAAACCGCCGAACCTGGCGCCGCCATTTTCCATAGGTCGATTAAGTCTTAATAGCCTTACGGTCAAACTGATCAAGCCGGATGACACCCTGACCTTTGATGATATATTCATATCGCTGGCGCTCAAAGGAGAGGAGGATACTTACTCTGTCGATGTTGAGCAGTTCGAGTTCACATCCAACCGTCAAAAACTCGGACTGGATGCCGCCGGCGGCAAGGTGACCTTCGCCGACAACAAGCTTCTTTTCAAAGACATCGTCTTCATATTCGGAGACCTGAGAATCAGAATTGACGGCAACATGAATTTTGAAAACGTTCCCTCAGGCGTTGTCTCCTTTGCCGCGGATAACGTCAATCTCGCCGATGTGGCTACGTTTATCGGACCGAAGCTGAAAGGAACGGTCGATGTTAACGGTACGGTTGAATTCGCCGGGGACGATCTGCGTGGCTCGGTTGATATTGGCGGCCAGTTTCTTTTCATGTCGCTTGACAACCTGTTCGTGGATTTCTCGCTGGCTGACAAATTCCTTCAGTTCGATACCCTCTATGGCACCATTTTTGGCGATTGCGGGATAGATGGTAATGGTTATATCGATTTCAACGGTCCGGTTGAAACTTATAACCTGCAAGCCGACATCAGGCAGTTCAATCTGAACAATCTCATCGCGAACACTTTCGAGTCGGATCTCAACGGACATATTATCATGTACGGCGAATCCTTCAAACGCGCTGACCTTGTCCTCGATCTTCGTACCCGCCTGTATGAATCGTCGTTCGACGACTATCCCATCCAGCGGGGGAGCGGGGATATGGTGATCACCACCGATTCCATCATCTTCCTTGATTCTTTCAGAGTGGACTATTTCGAAAATATCTTCTACGCCAACGGCAAAGTTGAATATTCCGGTGATATGGACCTTGCTGTCACCGCCGATTTGAAAAACCTGGATCGCTACAAAGGGAAGTTGTTTATCGACCAGCCGGGAGGAAGAGGTCGTGCCGAGGCAACCCTCACCGGTAACACTTCCGATCCCGATCTCAAGGGTTACTTCATGTCCGACTCGGTCTGGATATATGGTTTGTTCAGCGACAGCCTGTTCGCTGCTGTCGATATCGAACGTTTTCTATCGCGCAAACTCGGTTCGGTTGATATTGATTTTTATCGGGGCACTGTATATGATATGCCGTTTGACACGGGGTATGCCCTGATTAGAATTGACTCCAATCTTGTTTTTTTCGACACCGCCAGCATAAACAATCCTTACACGCGGCTCTATTCGATGGGACTTTACGACTACGAGGCTCAACCGGGACTTATGACGGTAGACACCCTCATACTGGACCTTTTCGGGCAGAGATTCTACAACCGCGCGGGGATGCAAGTCCAGGTTGATTCGCTCGGTTTTAACATCCTTCAGGCCGCGATCGGCAACAACGGCGCCTGGCTATCGGCAAACGGCAGGGCGAATTATGATGAAACGATGGATCTTCAACTGCTGCTTAACGACATACCGATGAAACCCTGGAAAAACCTGTTTGCCGAAAGCCTTATGGTTGATGGTCTGTTGTCGTGCGAAGCTTCTATAACCGGGTCAGTCATGCAACCCGAGTTTATCCTGAATGCGCAAACGGATTCGCTGGTATACGAGGACTTGCTTCTGGGAGATGTTGCCACGAGTCTTGTATATGGGGATCGCCTACTAAATATTGTCAACTTCCAGTTGCTGTCCGGCTACGGAGACTACCGGGCGGAGGGTTCTTTTTATGTCGATCTCGCCTTCACGGCGGATTCCCTGGAACGGTTTCCGAACCTGCCGATGAATATCTCCATAGCTGCCGTCGACAGCCGGTTCGATCTCGTCACCCTGCTTCAGCCGTCGGTCGAACAGCTCGAAGGAGACTTCTTCGCCGACTTCGTTCTTTCCGGGACGCCGCTGAATCCCCATCTTGAGGGAGGAGCTTTCATGGTGGACGCGCGGCTGAAATACTTCGACCTCGAGGATTGGCTGCGCAGCGATTCGGTCGGTGTCAGAATGAACGACAACCGGATTATTATCGACGGGATGGAGGCCTATGTTATGGACAACGAGGAGAAAAAATCGGTTTTTGCCGAAGGTACCATCACGGTCAAGTCTCTCGACAGTTTGTATTACGATCTCGATGTTGTCATTCCTGAAGAGTTTACTTTCCGCTATGAACTCGATGACATAGAGGGTAGTTTCGAGGGCAAACTACACGTCGAAGGCGACAGTCCGCCGCTCGTGACCGGGAACATTCAGCTTTTGTCAATGAACTACTTGGTCGATTTTGCGGAGCCGGACCAGGGTTCACCGATAATGACCGCGCTCTCGGGACAGAACACGTGGAATCTGGCCGTCGACATAAACATAATCTCGAACTACTGGATAAAAAACGAAGATATCGACGCTGAGTTTGCCGGCGAGATTACCATGCTGCGCGAGTCCGGCATATACAGCTTCATAGGCGAAATGGAGATATTGCGCGGAAGAGGCTTTCTGTTCGACAAGACTTTTACAATCGAACCCGGCAGCCGCGTAGTCTTCGAGGGCGGCGACACCTTCAATCCCAGTCTCGATATCACCGCCTATACGCGCGTGGCCGGCAGCCGGGGGGGAGCCGAAGAACAAAACCAGGTCGAACAACTTGAGCTTGGCATCCATGTGACCGGCACCCTCGAGGAGCCGGAAATAAACCCGACAGAGGATTCCGATGTCAACTCCCGCGAAGATATTCTCCCGCTTCTGGTGGCCAACGTTTATAGCGGTGAGGCGGGGGCCACGGCCAGCGGAGGTATTGAAAGACGCATGACTGATTTGCTTTCGGCGCAAGTGTCCCGAATCGGCTCAAGGCAATTGCGTCACCTGGGCGTTGAGACCTTCGAAATCGACCCGAGCTATTCGGGCGAGCTCGACCCGCTCGATACCAGGGTGACCCTGGGATTTTACACCTCACCGAATCTGTATCTCTACGGTCGTTCCGCGCTCTCCGGCCAGAGCCGACAGGAGGTCGGTTTCGAATACCGATTCAACCGATCGGTGTTACTCGAAGGTTTGCGGGACGAGGATGAGCTATACCACATGAACCTCAAGCTGTACTGGGAATTCTAGTGAATCGACTGACAGTATTGTTGCTGCTCGTGTTTATAACCCTCCCGGGTCTGTGTGCCGCAAAGCCTCTTGATAAAGTCACTCTGCGCTGGGCGAGGAATAAGCCGATAATCGATTCTATCGTGATCGAAGGCAACTCGTATCTCAGTGATTCCAGAATAAGAAATAGGATGTACTCCAAGGTTCGGACTCTGTTTGATGTCCTCACAGGGGAGAGGCGCAGCCGCATACAGAGGGAAACACTGGGCAGGGATACACTCGAAATCAAATACCTTTATTATATCAATGGATTCCTCGGAGTTCAGGTGGATGAGACTTTCGAAATACTGAAACCCGACTCCACCGCCCTGGTGAGAGTCGCTATCAATGAAGGAAATCAGTTTTTCTATGGCTCAACTTCAGTTACCGGGACCTATCCTGGTGGTTTTGACTTCCGTTTCTCGAAAATCCATCAGAAACTTAAATCGGGCGAGCCTGTCGACCCGATACAAATAAATCAGGTCGTCTTCGATATGAAGACTATCCTGGCCAACAACGGCTATCCGTACGCGAGAGTAGACTTTGAAATCGATACGTTGACCACCCGACCGATTACCCCCGTGAATTTCGTCGTGGAGGCTGATTCCCTGGTTCACTTTGGGGATGTCACTGTCGAAGGCTCTGAGATATACCCCGAGTTCGTAGCCAGACGTGAACTTACTTTGAAGTCCGGAGACGTTTACCGGCGTAAGGCAATTCTGGATTCGCAGCGCCGACTGTTTGAATCGGGATATTTCAGCTATCTGCAGTTGACTCAGGCGGAAAACAGCGGGGACCGATCCCGCCCGGATTTCCAGCTCAAAGTGAGAGAGCGCAAGCCATATTATGTATCTGTCAAGACCGGTGCCGGTCAATCGGAACTGCGCGACCTGATCTGGGATCTATCGCTCGGCCTGGGGAAACGCAACTTCATCGGAACACGCCGTCTGAATTTCCAATCCGACTACTCTTTCGGCCTCGGACAGGAATCAAGGCTGATCACGCACCGTTACTGGATTCGCTACACAGAGCCATGGTTTTTGGGCTTTCGAATGCCGGTCTCATTCACAGGACAGTATGAACCTCCTATAAGGTCGTCGGTCCAGGATTTCGTAATCAGTTCCTGGTCGGTTTCGGTGTCGACTGTCAAGTGGTTCGGTGACAAAGTGAAAACCACGGCAGGACTGGAGTACAACGAGGTCGAGCTCTCCGACATCCCGGCCGGAACCGAGCAACTGATAAAGGAGGAAGAAGGTATCTCCGCCAGGCGGAAGCTCTATGCCACGTACCGGCGAGACAGTCGTGACAACATTTTCATCCCGCGAAGAGGTTCGCTCAGCGATATCTCGGGCGAATTTTTCGGCGGTTTTCTCGGTGGAGATGACGATTTTTACAAGCTTGAAGCAAGCTGGGGAAGATACCAGGTGGTCTGGCCCGGCTGGATATCCGCCACGCGCATCAAAGGAGGATACGCCACCGCCTTCGGTCAATCGAGCGCAGTCCCGGCTGAGGAGCGCCTCTATCTCGGCGGCGCCAGTACCATCAGAGGGTTCAGAGAAAACTCCCTCGGACCGTTATTTGAGGATGGATCGGTGGAAGGTGCCAGGATTACGGCTATATTTAACCAGGAATTCAGATGGAGGACCATCCAGTTTCTACAGGCTTTGCCGGGTATCGGGGGATTTTTCGAGACGCTGCCGCTGTATCAGTCGGTCTTTTTCGATATGGGCAATGGCTTCAGGCAGGATACTGAAATGAAATTCTCCAATCTGGCATACAGTTATGGTACTGGTTTTCAGATAATGTCACCAGCCGGCCCTATCCGGATCGACTACGCCCGAAGAATAAAGACCGACAAATATGACTTTGCCAGCCGCTGGCATTTTACTATATTATATGCCTTCTAATGAGTTAGATGCGCCGGAACAACTGAGTCCGGCAAATAGTTCGTATTGATATATAATGTAGTAAATCAAAAATCAGAGAAATAACATGAAGACCGTTTATCTTGATCACAATGCCACCACCCCCGTAGACCCGCTCGTGGTCGAAGCAATGCTTCCATATCTGAGTGCAAAGTTTGGTAACGCCAGTTCCGTGCACTCATTCGGACGGGAAGCCAAGGTGGCGCTGGAAAACGCCCGCGAACAAATCGCCGCGGTCATAAACTGCGATCCGACTGAACTCTATTTCACGTCGGGAGGCACTGAATCGGACAATATTGCCATTCTCGGGACGGCATTTAAAAATATTAAAGAAAAAGACCACATCATTGTCGGCGCCGCCGAGCATCACGCCGTGCTCGAACCGGCCGAATATCTCGCTCACCGGCACAACCTCAAGCTTGACTTTTTGCCGGTGGACCGCGAAGGCTTCTCCTCACCGGACCAACTACGACAAATCGTCAAGGACAGAACATCGATCGTTTCGGTAATGCACGCCAACAACGAAACCGGTACTATTCAGGATATCCGGCCAATGGCTGAAGTTGCCCACGAAAAAGGGAGCCTCTTTCATACCGATGCTGTTCAGTCGACAGGCAAAATCCCGGTGGATGTTCGTCAGATGGACGTAGACATGGCTTCGATTACCGCCCACAAGATTTACGGGCCCAAGGGAATCGGTGCCCTCTATATTCGCGCCGGCATTAAGGTGTTACCGCTGTTCTACGGCGGTTCACACGAGAGGAAGCGTCGGCCCGGAACCGAAAATGTCGCGGGGGCGGTCGGTTTCGCGAAGGCCCTTGAAATAGCCCTCGCCCGTCAGCAACAGGACTATAAAATGATGTCGGATCTGGCCGACTATTTCATCGACAAAGTGGTCGCGACTATTCCCGATATCGCGCTCAATGGCACCAGGCAAAACAGGGTCCCTCAGACGGTCAATATTTCGTTCAATGGCGTGGAAGGTGAGTCGATCGTTCTGGCGCTGGACCTTAAGGGAATCGCCTGTTCCTCCGGCTCCGCTTGTACCTCCGGAGCAACCGAACCCTCGCATGTGTTGAGAGCCATGGGGATCGAAAGTGTCATGGCCCAGGGGGCCATCCGCTTCTCTATCGGCAGATCCACGACGCGCGATGAAATCGACTACGTCCTCGGAGTTCTTCCTGATGTCATCGGCAAACTGCGCGAAATGTCTCCTGTTTATAGCAAACAATAGGCGCAATGAACAGGGAGCGAATCTTACGGGTCGCTCAGCGACCCTTTTCTTTGGTTATGAACCATGAGTGAAAAAGTACTGGTGGCAATGTCCGGTGGAGTGGATTCGTCCGTAGCGGCCCTGATTCTGAAGGAACAGGGCTTCGATGTCGTTGGGGCCCACATGAAGCTCTGGGACTATGTCGATGTGGGCGGCGATATTTACAAGGACGGTCGGTGCTGTACCATCGATTCTATTACCGATTGCCGCATGGTCTGTGATTCAATTGGCGCCCCGTTCTATGTCCTGAATATGTCCGAGCAGTTCCGGGAAAAAGTAATCAAGGATTTCGTAAATGAATACCGGGCCGGCAGAACTCCGAATCCGTGCGTGCGTTGTAACACCGAAGTAAAATGGAACGAGTTTCTTCGCAAGGCAAAGCAGGTAGGGTGCGACTTTATCGCCACCGGCCACTACTCCTTCGTCGAACAAAGTGAGAGCGGCCGCTACCGGATTCGCAAAGGCGTCGATGAATCACGCGATCAGTCATATGTGCTGTGGGGAATCAGTCAGGAGGCTCTGTCCAAAACGCTTATGCCGCTCGGTGGAATGCTGAAATCCCAGGTCCGTGAGATTGCGTCAAAGTATAACCTCCGCACAGCCAACAAAGTCGAATCCCGCGAGATATGCTTTGTTGCCGACGACGACTATCACCGCTTCTTGACCGAGTATGATGCCAAAGAAGGTATTGAGCATGCCCCGGGAGATATTGTTCATGAAGACGGAACCGTGCTGGGCAAACACAAGGGGACACCTTTCTACACTATTGGCCAGCGCCGGGGGCTCGGGGTTGCCTACCCGACCCCGCTGTATGTCCAGAAGATTGACGTCGATAGTAACCGCATCTTAGTCGGCGATGATAGTGGGCTTTACGAACGCGAATTGACGGCAGCGAATGTCAACTGGGTAAGCATTGCCCCACCGGCAGAGGAACTTCGCGTCGAAGTAAAAATTCGTTATCAGCACAAGGCCGCTCCGGCAACTTTGATTCCCTTGTCGGACCGCCAGGTGAAAGTCGTCTTCGACCGGAAGCAGCGCGCCATAACCCCCGGCCAGTCAGTGGTTTTCTACGACGGCGATGTTCTTCTGGGCGGTGGGATCATCGCTTAGCGGTTGGCTCCTCAGGATACTTAATTGAAATTACCGCTCGTGAATATCAATATTGACATGTAGCTCCAGGAAGACTTATTTAAATACTGACTTATTAGAGCGGCTTGACTGTGTGTTGGTAGCATATAGTACGTTGCCTCTTCCTGCAGGCCCCCTACAGAAGGACAGATTAGATGACTCTAGGACTCTATTGGTGATGTAAAGTATCATTAGAATCTGTTCAGCACGTAACCGACTTTGCAGATCAACAGATTATGCGCTCGTGCTAACAGAATATATCCTAACGCATTGAGGAGGAAGGCTAATGCTGTTTATCATTGAGCCCATCAGCGGTAAGGGACCGAACAAACCCTGCCCGTTCGATTGCATAAGGCTGTTTGTTATCCAGCCGCCCGAATGACAAAAAAAATCGAGCGATTTCGATTTTACGCGCAGGCAAAAACACGGTCGTAACTTCTCGACCGTGTTTCACTTTGGTCATCCTGTAGGACATTCGGTAACACAGCGCCGGATCGCTAGACGTGAAGGGTCGCGATGATTCGGCTCTAAACTTCAATATTGACAGTCGGGACAAAAAAGCTATATTAGTTAAGTATCCTATTTGGAACAACTTAACTTGACGGCGATAGAAGCAGCACCTCGGCTTCTCTTGACAAGTCCCTCACAGGAACAAAAAGTCTCGTGAAAGCGTCCCAGTTTAACATTTTTGCCGATCTCGATAATGGCAACCGGATCCTCTTTAACAGTGTCACGGGTGCCATGGCTGAGCTTGACCCGAACTCCTATTCGCAGGTCTCCGCCGTTCTAAAGAATCCCCTGGGCGAATCTGCCGAGAATAACCTCGCTCTCAGACAGCAGTTGGTTTATGGCGGATTCCTTATTGAAGATGATGTCCATGAATTGGCGCAGCAGAAAATGTATTATAATCGTGGCCGCTTCGGAAAAGACCTTCTTACCCTCGCCATTGCTCCTACCCTCGATTGCAATCTAACCTGCGATTTATGCTACGGACGACAACACAAGATGAAGATGCGGCCACCGGTCGAGAAATTTTTGGTCTCGTTTCTGGACAAGACCATCAGGAAAGCCGAGAAGATACATGTTACCTGGTTCGGTGGTGAGCCGCTTCTCGAAATCGATACCATCGAGCGAATCCAGAGACATCTTGCCGACAAAGCTGCCGGGTATGGAATCGAACTTTTTGCTTCAACGATCATCACCAACGGCGCTCTTTTGGATAAAACCATGGCGCTGCGCCTCAATGAAGCGGGCGTCCACACCGCTCAGGTCACTTTGAATGGGCCGCGGGAAGCGCACGATAAAACAAGGAAATTGTCTGAGGTGAACGGTTCGTTTGACCGGATAGTCTTCAACCTCTCGCAGGTCGCCGGAATTCTCGACACGATTGTGAGAATAAATGTCGCCGCAAGCGATGTCGAGGGTATGAACGACGTTCTTGATTCACTTGCGCAGGCTGATGTACTCGGCAGGGTGCGCCTTCTCGTTGCACCGAGCCGTGTTAAAACAGAGATCTGCGCTGACGCAATCGGTCGATGCCGTCAGAGTGATTCAGAGCTCAAAAACCACCTGAATATCTATCGAAATGTAACGGGAAGAAGCGGTCTGAAGTTTGACTTTCCGTATTTACTTGCCGAGCCCTCATGTCCGACTGACTCCGACAGTTCTTTTATAATAGCCCCAAGCGGTTACATCTTTAAATGCTGGCAGGATGTGTCTGCGAGGGTAGATCAGTCGGTGGATTCCATTTTTTACAGGCCGGTGGATGAATTCCAGCATCGGAATATGCTCCAATATACGACGCTCGACCCGTTGGAAAGTAACAGCTGTAAATCATGCGCTATTCTCCCCGTCTGCGCTGGAGGGTGCGCTATCGATATCCGCGAACAAACAGAGAGTCTGTCAGGAAAGTGCAAATTCTTCAGTGAAAACCTGCAGGATTTGCTTGAGCTACGACACCTTTATGTAACACGCCGGGAGGCTACATAGCGCCATCAATTGTTCAAATCAATAATGGCGGCGTCGTGCCTTCAGCGTGAAACACATGAGGAGGAGAGGCAATGATATTCATCATCGGACCGTCAAGCGGTAAAGGCCCCAACGGCCCCAACTGCCCAACGGATTGTGCCTTGCTGTGCGGGACATATTGTCCAACGCTCTGCAAGCCGGTTATCTATCCGATCATTGGAATTATGCTTCCGCCGGACGACTAAAGATCGGATGTCCGAGACCGTTTGAGGTGAATGCGGTGGGATTTCTCCTGCCGCATTCACCGCTGTGTGTACTGCATCATTGAGAATGGAAAACCATGGCAGAAGTACAAAAATATCGCTCTGTCGGATGGGGTATAACTGACCGCTGCAACCTTTCCTGTCCGCACTGTTATAGTTCGGCGGTGAAAGTATCCGACGGCGAACTTACGACCGACGAATGCCGACACATTATAGACTACCTGAGTCAGATAGAAGTCGAGACTATCGGTTGGACGGGTGGCGAACCCTTCATCAGAAAAGACCTGGAAGACCTGATCGCGTACGCCTATGATCAAGGCATAAAATCGGGAATAACGACTAATGGCATACCACTCACCGCGAAGCGTGTCGAAAACCTCAAGAAACTGCATCTGAGCTCGCTGCAGATCAGCCTCGATGGCTCCACCCCCGAAAGAAACCACAATATCAGGCTCGCCAGCGCCAAAGAATTTCACATGGTTATCGATGGCATCAAGAGAAGTCTCGATGCCGGACTTCCCGTCTATCTGGCCATGATAATCTCCCGCGCCAGCATGGATGACGTGCTTGACTATGTCGATATGGCAAGGGAACTCGGCGTGAAGACAATCCGATATTGCTGTTTCGTGCCGCACGGAGGGGGGACGGATGACGAGATCAGCCGGAAAATGTCTTTCGGCGACCGGCTCGAAGACCTCGCTCTGCTGATGGAAAAACTTGTCGTTTTGGATAATCCCCGCGTCTTGCCCGATGTTGCCTTTGGACCGCTACCTCCAGCCTACGATTTCCACAAATGCAAAGCCGGTTCGGAGGCATTCTACATATCATCCAAGGGCGATGTTTACCCGTGCACCAGCCTGCTTTTTGACCGGTTCATCGTAGGCAATGTCCGACAGAAAAGTCTGGCTGACATCCTGACTGATCCCAAGATGACCGAGATAGCCCGTTATCCCCGTGAGACTATCGATGGTCACTGCCGCGAATGCCCCTATTTTAAAGTCTGTCGCGGCGCTTGCCGCGGTGCGGTATACGCGCACACCGGCGACCTCAACGCTTCCTTCCCGACCTGCCTCTTTCGGACAATCAATAAGTAGCTCCTCGTTGTCGCCGAATAACTTAGACATGACTGCCAACAACTGATTTGAGCCGATACGGACCAAAATATCGTTGACCTGCCTAATTTCAGCCCCAATATTACTAAACCATCGATCTGCTAACAAATAGTCAAGGAGTTTGATATGCCTCAAGTACGATTTCTGGGTCATTCATGTGTGACCATCACCGAGGGCAAGCATAAGCTCATTATCGATCCGTTTCTAAGTGACAATCCAAAAGCCGCGACAAAAGCGGCCGACGTTGACGTGAATTATGTCCTGCTGACGCACGGTCACGGCGACCATGTCGGGGATGCCATCGCCATTGCCAAACGCAACAATGCTACTATCATCGCCAACTTCGAACTGGCCAACCTGTGTTCGAGCCAGGGAGCCCAGATTCACCCGATGCACATCGGCGGTTCACACAAGTTTGACTTCGGAAGAGTGAAACTGACCATCGCCCACCACGGTGGAGGATATGGTCCTGACGCCTCCCGCTATACCGGCCCTGCCTGCGGTTTCCTTGTCACCATCGGCGGCGCCACCATCTATCATCCCGGGGATACAGGCCTGTTCTACGATATGAAGTTGATAGGTGAGATGAACCGCATCGACCTCGCCTTCCTGCCGATCGGTGACAACTTCACCATGGGGATTGATGACGCCGTGAAGGCGGTGGAATTCCTTCAACCCGGTAAAGTCGTCCCAATACACTATAATACTTGGGATATTATCGCCGAGGACCCCAAGCGCTTCGCCGACAAAGTATCGGGCGCGGAAGTTGTCATTTTGAAACCGGGTGATGCTCTGACGCTATAGATTCCCGTGTAGACTTGAGACACGACCAGAGGGGGCCAAAGCCCCCTTTCGATTTTAATTGCCAGCGGACCGATTTCTTATTAGAATTTTGGGCCTGTTGTAAGCGGAAGGAATATAAAGGAATATGAAAAGACTCACGAGAATACTGGGCTGGATCGCCGGCGTTGTTATCATTTTACTCCTGCTGGCCATCGTTGGTTTATGGCTGTTTTTCCCCATAGAAAAGGCGAAAGAATTCGCGATTGAAAAAGGCAGCGCGCAGCTCGGGCGCAATATTACCATAGACGATGCTCAGGTGTCATTCTGGGGCGGTATCGGCGTCAAGCTCGGCAATGTGGCGATCAGCAATCCGCCGGACATGGAAGATGGCTCGTTTCTCACGGCAGACAATGTGGATGTTAAACTGAGAATCCTGCCGCTATTTTCCGGAGATTTCAGGATTGACAAATTGGTTGTAAATCGCCCCCGGATTTCGATGCGCAAGGAAGCCGATGGTTCCAATAATTATACGTTCGAAAGCCTGGAGAAAAAAGCGCCACCCGAACTGGTTCAAAAGGCTACGCCGGAAACCAAGGCTGCCGCGGCGGCTGTCACGTTCGACAGACTGGAAATCAACGAGGGATACCTGAGCTATGTCGATGACAGCTCTGCCAGTTCCTTCGACCTCAGAGGTCTCGATCTTTCAACATCGCTAAAAGCACCCAGAAAAAATTACTATGAATCTTCAGGCGTTATTGCCATAGATTCGCTTCTGGTAGCGGGTGAGAAACCACTACCCGTACTGAGCGTCAAGCTGGACTACCACGCCGCCTACGACCTTGACCAGAAGCAGCTCACCTTCGATGAGACGGGACTTGAGCTGAATGCTCTCAAGTTTACTCTCGAGGGCACGGCGTCGGATCCTGCGGGCGATCTTAAGAGCAAGGTCAACCTGAAATCTCAAAAAATCAAAGTCGCCGACCTGCTGAACCTTCTGCCCGAGAAACAACTCGAAATGACGAAAGATATCAAGGTCGATGGCGACTTCTCACTCGATCTTGATGTTGAATACGATACGGCAAATACCGATACGCTGACTTACTTCGGAACCGCGATCATAACCTCCATGAATCTGTCCCATAGCGAGGTCCCCGGCAAATTCCGCTTCAGCAAAGCGCTGATAGACTTCAAAAATGACAACCTTCGCTTTACCATCGAAGATGGCTATTTCGATGATAAACCGCTGAAAGGCCACCTGGTCGTTGAGAATTTTGAGGATCCGGTTGTTAACGGGGAACTCGCGGGTAATTTCAACCTCGTATATTTGCAGCCTTTTCTTCCGGCGGAGGACGCTCACGAAATCGCCGGAGCCGCTGAGTTCAATATCAAGCTGTCAGGCAAGACCAATGACTTTACCCAAATGAATTTCTCCGGCGACCTGAAAGTCGTTGATGGAAAATACAATTCGAGTTTCATGCTCGAGCCGATCGAATCATTCAATCTCGATGTCTACTTTGACCGGGAACTGACAAGCGTCAAGAAACTCGATGCTCGCACGAGTTCCGGAAGCCTGGGCTTTACCGGACGACTCAACAAACTGGTGCCGTATTTGATGGCCGACTCAACGGCCCGCCCCGGTATTACCCCGACTATAGACGGAGTTCTCGATGGCCGGTTGAATCTCGATGTCGTTAACTCGCTGTTGCCCCCCAAAGGCAATCCCCACCTGGAGGGGGATCTGGCCTTGAACCTCAAACTGGCCGGTGTCCTGGCTGACTACGAAAAACTTCAGCCTTCCGGCACTGTAACTATCAAAAACGCATCCTATTCCGATTCGCTGCTTCCGGAACCGCTCAGGCATTTCGAGGCCGATCTTAAAGTTGCCCCCGACACAATAACAGTGGTTAATATGACGGCGCAGTTTGTTTCAAGTGACGCCTCATTTTCGGGCAAGCTCATCAACCCGTTTCCTTACCTGTTGCCTCTGAAAACTATCGACCGCAGTAACGTAACCAAGCCGCTGTTTTTGTTCAAGTTGACCTCACATCGCTTCGACGCCGACAAACTCTTTCCTGAGGCCGTTCCGGGATCCGGTGAGACCATGGCGACGGCTTCAATGGACTCAGTGTCGACAATTATTCTGCCCGATATCGATGGTCAGGGGACTTTCGAGGTTGACACCTTGATTTACAGCCGGGTGGAGTTTACGTCGCTCCAGGGCAAAATAAAAATCTATGATCGCAAGATAGAGTGCTATGATGCCACCGGTAAAGTTTATAGCGGCGATGTAGCGGGGAATACGACTATCGACCTCAATGATTTTGAAAATCCGCGTTATACCGGCGAGTTTCAGGCGACCAATGTTGAAGCCAATGATTTCGTCAGTCGCTTTACCAAATTCGGCGGCTTTCTCTATGGCAAGATCAATCTCGATGGTCAGTACGCCGCCGAAGGGTGGGAGCCGGAGGATTTCCTGAATTCCCTCACCATGAATTCCAATACTTCCATGCAGCAGGGGAAAGTGATCACCTCGGGTGAAGTCTACTCCGCCATAAACAGCCTTGCTTCGAAGGCCGGGCAGTCGTTTGATAAGGAACAACCCCTGCGCAGTCTGGCAACCAAAGTCATCGTCAAGGATGGCAAGGTTGGCGTGGATAAGCTCAAAACGCAGCTGGGAAGCATGGGTGAGGTTGAGCTGGATGGCTACTACTCATTTGACGGAGATATAGACTACACCGGCACCATTCTGCTGTCGAAAGAATGGTCACAAAAGCTGGTCTCGTCGGGCGGACTACTTGGAAACGTAGCCGGCTTGCTTTCCGACAAGAGTGTTGATAGAATCAAACTTCCGATTGGCTTCGGAGGCACGCTCGACAAGCCGGCGGTGGCCATTGATTACTCCGCGCTCGGGAAAAATCTTCAGGACAATTTGAAAGGCGAAGCTCAGAACGTCCTCGATAATCTCCTGAAAAAGAAAAAATAAGAGGAAGACAGGGGATCCCGGCGACGCCGGCTCATCTTCTATGTAAAGTCCAGCATGACGTGGCTTGTCGAACAACTCGGTATTCTGTCAAAGATTTTCTTCTATCTAATTCAGGTCGTACACTGGACCATACTGATCTCGGTATTGGCCTATGTACTTGCCATGATTTTAGGGCTCGTCTTCGGAGTTGCCCGTATCTCCCGCAACCGTACTATACGAACTCTGGCGGGAACCTATATAAACGTGCTTCGCGGTGTGCCCCTGCTGGTTCTCATCTTCTTTTTCTATTTTGGGCTGGGCAAGGTCGTGAACATGGATAGATTCGTTGCCGGCGTTCTGGCGGTCGGCGTATGCTACGGCGCTTACATGGCCGAAATATTCCGCTCCGGTATCGAAGCTATCGATTACGGGCAGCACGAAGCCGCCATGTCGCTGGGGATGACGCGATGGCAGACTCTGCGGCACATTATCCTGCCCCAGTCGTTTCGAATTGTCGTTGCCCCTGCCGCGAACGAATTTATCGCCTGCTTGAAGGATTCATCGCTCGTCTCCATTATTGGCCTGAGAGAACTTACCAGAGCCGGTAGGGAATACACCAGCCAGTACTTTCTTGATTTCCACACCTGGCTGGTGGTAGGCGCCATTTATCTCATCATGACACTCACGCTGACAAGGCTCGTCAAGCGTCTCGAGAAGAAATTTGCCATCCATGGCTACGGAGCGAGTCGTAATGATCATTGAAGTCAAAAACGTAACCTGTCGATTTGGCGATACTGTCGCGCTGAACAATCTCAGTCTCAATGTTTCACCGGGCGAGGTGGTCGTTATCCTCGGACCATCAGGTTCGGGCAAATCAACCCTGCTGCGCTGCCTGAACGGTCTGGAAGAGATTCAAACGGGCGATATCAATGTCGATGGCTTCCTGATTGACAAAAATCACCACCAGATGCACCAGATCCGGCTCGAGGTTGGTATGGTTTTCCAGCACTTCAACCTGTTTCCCCATCTTTCCGTACTTGACAACGTCTGCCTGGCGCAGCGTGTGGTCCGTAAACGGTCAAAGGATGAGGCCGTCAGAGTATCGGCGGAACTGCTCGGCAAGGTCGGATTGAGAGAGAAGGTGGACGCGTATCCGGGGCAGTTGTCCGGCGGACAGAAACAGAGGGTGGCCATCGCACGCGCCCTGGCGATGAATCCCAAGATTATGCTTTTCGATGAGGTAACATCCGCTCTGGACCCCGAGATGATAGGCGAGGTGCTCGAGGTTATGAAACAACTGGCCAAAGAAGGTATGACCATGCTCGTCGTTACCCACGAGATCGGCTTCGCCAGAGAGGTAGCCGACCGCATAATTTTTATGGATGACGGTCGGATAATAGAAGAGGGAACCCCTCAGGAATTCTTCGTGAAACCCAAGAACCAGAGAACAAAAGATTTTCTCGCCAAAGTCCTGTAGGCGGACCTCGATTGTTCGAACAAATGTTACCATTCCCACGTTTCTTGTAATAACGATTGACGAATAGCGTTACACTAAGTAGTTGCCCTGTTATGAACAGATCACATTGCGTCGGACATATTGTAAAAGTCGGCTTGGTTTCTGCCCTGCTGTCGGCTGCTTTATCGGTGCCGGTTCTCGCTCAGGAGCCGTCGGGCAAATATACCGAGCGCGCTCAGTCATTGGTGAATGCGATGAGCAGTCAGAGCGAAAACCAGTTCTGGCTTTATCTTGATTCTTCGGCTGTCGAGTCGTCTCCCGTGACGCTTACTGAGCGAGCCCGTAAGCGAAGGGCAAAAGTTGACCCGGTTAATTTACTGATCGACCGGCGGGATTATCCGGTCCGTCAATCGGTCATACAGCAGATACAAAGCACCGGGGTGTCAGTAAAGCGCGTATCCCGCTGGCTCAAGGCTGTGGCAATTGAGACGGATGCCAATCGGCTGGCGAAAGCGGCCTCGTTGCCGTTCGTCCGACAAGTGGATCCGGTCAGAACCCTTGTAACTGATATCGGAGATGAAGTTGCCTCAGCCAAACCGGTGGCTCGATCACTTGAGGCAATCGATTTCGACTACGGCCCATCGCTCTTCCAGACCGAATTTATCAACGCCCTGAAGCTGCACCAGGCCGGACTTACCGGAGAAGGAGTTACTATTGCCTTCTTTGACGGAGGTTTTGACCCCTCTCACGAAGCGTTTGACTCGACGAGCATAATTGCCACCTACGACTTTATCAATGATGATGTCGCTGTCGATGAACCGGAGTGCCCGTCTTCGTTTTCCACCGACCAGACTTTTCACGGTACGGCTACTCTGTCTGTTGTCGGTGGCTATACCCCGGGGACTCTCATCGGTGTGGCGCACGATGCTGATTTCGTTCTGGCCAAAACCGAAATCACCTGTAACGGCACCGAAGTGAAAATGGAAGAATACAATTGGATTGCGGCTGCCGAATGGGCCGACTCGATCGGCGTCGACATCATCAACTCTTCCTTGGGTTATAACGAGTTTCAAGACAGCGGCAGCTATACTTTTGAGGATCTCGACGGCAATACGACATTGATTACAATCGCGGCCGATATAGCTGCCTCGAAAAACATCCTGGTCGTCAACTCTGCCGGGAACGAACGCAATAACACCTGGGGACACATAATCGCTCCCGCCGATGGCGACTCGGTGCTGGCTGTGGGAGCCGCGAATCCCGATTCAACTCTGGCTTCCTTTTCATCGCCCGGCCCGACGGCCGATGGGCGCATTAAACCCGATATAACAGCACTCGGTGTGAGTGTTGTTGCGGCCAGCCACGTCGGCGGTTTTACCCTGGTCAACGGTACTTCGTTCTCCGCACCCCTCACCGCTGGCGGAGCAGCGCTGGCACTGCAGCGCGATCCAACGCTAACTGCAGCGGAGTTGGTGGAACGCATTAAACTGACAGGCAGTAAGAGCGCTATTCCCGATAACGATTTCGGTTATGGCCTATTCAATGCCGCCCGAACAGCTAACCTGTTTGTTGATTTCAGCTTACCCGATATCATTGAGGTCGGGCGCGACCAAACTCAGACCTTCGATTTTACCAGCAGCGGTTGGACTGATGATGTCCCGTCCTTTACGGGAATAAATCTGCCGGGCTGGGTAATTCTGACCGATAACGGCGATGGTACCGGCTCACTTGAGGTCAGCGGCGAACTGGCAGATGTTCCCTCGGTCGAGATCGGCCTGATTGCCTCACTTTTGGATTTCTCTGATACGTCATTCTTCACTATTCAAGTGTACGGCACCTTTACTGACCCGGTAACAGCCGGGCCAAATCCCTTTATCGATCAAGTCTCCATCTTTGTCGGGCCCGAAGCGGGTAATATCCAGTCTATTTCGTTTTTCAACAGTTCCGGAGAAAAAGTGTGGGAAAAAGTCAATAATTTCTCCGTAAATGCCGATGCACTAAGTGTATTGGTAGAACATTGGGATGGCCGCAATCAAAGTGGTAAGGTTGTGGCAGCCGGCGTCTACATCGTGGTGATCAACACAGACCGGCAAACATACCGTGTTAAGTTGTTGAAGGCGAACTAAACAAAAATAACATGACCATTCAGCAGTCCTCCAGCGGCATCGGCCTGACACGATGCGCCGTTTGTAAAATCGATCTCAAGGGACGATTCGTATACGTTGATGAAAAAGTCGAGGATCTGCTCGGCTATACCAAGGAAGATCTTTTCGGGAAATCCCTGCTTGATTTCATCGATGAACCATCACAGAAGTTAATAGAGCAGCTTCTGTCGCATCGCAATCACTACGAAACCTTTTATGACTCCACTACAATAACGTTGCTCGACCAGCAGCGCACTCCGGTCGCGGCACGGGCCGTGGTGTCGCTGAACTTCATCGCCGGGAATCCCGTAAATTACCAGCTTATAATCGACCAGACGGACCTGGTCGAAAGTCAAAGTCCGTCCGAAATGACTTCTCACTACAAGACAATTCTGGAAAACCTGGCTTCTATCGACGGCAAGCCGGAATGGAGACAGTTGCTTCAGGCTGTTTGCCATTCGGTGAGGGCCCGTCAGGCATGCGTATATATGATCACCGGTGAAAGTCTTCAGCCCCGCTCGGCCGTAAGCGGCGAGGATGCCGGAGAACACGTGTTTAACGCCGTTGGCGATCCCGGCGATTTACACCTCGACATCGCTCAAACGGGTAACGATTACTCCTTTATCGATCAGGATGCAGTCCAGGCGGTGATTGAGAGGTATGGTTCGGCTCCCGATGAGTATATCAGCCGTGTCGAGACGCCCGATGGCTCTCAATACCTGGTTCGCCTGATTTTCCCCGAGGACTTTGATCACCGTCAGGCGGGAAGCGCCATAGCCGCTGTCAAATGTGCGCTACCAGTAGTGGCCAGGATGGTGAGGACCACCGGCGAAACTACGGCAGCTTCTGACCCTCTGCGCGATATCAAGTTTACGATTGGCTTTCTGGATTCGCTCGGCATAGCGGCTCTGCTTACTGATCACGAAGGCGCGGTCATCGGTTATAACCCCTCGGCGTTGACCATATTCAATGAAACACAACTCGAAAGCCATTACCGCGACGCTCTTAAACCGCTAATGGAATACAACGCCCCCGACATTGAAAAACAGATAGTCGACCACATCGCGACCCCCGACGATCAGCAAGACCATTACGCCGACCTGGCAGTGGAGATCAAGACATCACCCGGCGATTATGCTCGGCTGATTGTCATGAAGCTCGGCGACAGCCCGGATGATCTGAGCAGTTGCCTTGTTTTCATCCCCGGCCTGGCCGCCAACGACAGTATGTTGTCCGGCGCCCCCGACTGGAAGATGTGGCAGGCGGTGCTGACCAATCTGAGCAAATCGCTGAAGACCGTGTCATACACAGCCGATCAGGTCTGCCACGAGTTCTATAACGAACTCGGCGAAAAAGGCAACAGTTGCATTGAGAAAATAGACGCTGCTATGGGTAACCTTCTCGATGTCGTCCGGCGCTTGTCCGGATTTGTGCGCCAGATCAAGATTCACGACGCGGCTCAGGTCGTCGATTTGAACCTTCTCGTCAATCAGCAAATCCAAAAGATATTTAACGCGTATCCCGGCGCCGCTGTCGACTGTACATATAAAAACTTACCCAAGATAAAAACACATCAGCGCCTGCTTGGCGCCGCTCTTTACAATGTCATGGCCAACAGCGTCGTTTTCGGCGACAAAGGCAAGACAACCATCAGGATAAAAGCCGAGGTGTCGGCAGAACGATGTACTATCGACGTAGCCGACAACGGTATGGGAATAGCGTCCAAATACATTCCCAGACTCTGCGATTTCTTTTACCGTGTGCCGGATAAGAAAGTCCAGAGCATCCCGGGGCTCGGCCTGGGACTATCGCTGACCAGAAAGCTTGTTGAATCTCTTAAAGGTGATTTACACATAACATCGACCGAAGGGGAAGGGACCCTGGTAAGAATCTCAATACCTTTGCTGTGAGGTGCTCAAGTGCCGGTGCCGCAAAACGGTCCGCGAATATTAATCGTCGAGGAAAACGGGTATCACGGCATGCTTATGGAGCAGCAGTTAGCCCGCCGACTCGACCGCCCACTGGTCGTCTTAGTCAAAACTTACGAACAAGCCTTAAAAGCCATTCAACATCAAAAATTCGATATCGCCGTCGTTGACTTTTCAATAACCGGATGTTCGGGCACGCATCTTGTTCGGGTCCTGCACCACAGCGATCCCGAGTTGGCCCTGATTGTAGTCGCGGAAAACATCTCCGAACAGATGACAAAGGAAGTCTTCGGGTGCGGCTGTGAGGAGTTGTTGATAAAAGACAGTTCCTATTACGCCGTGATCCCCCGAATGGTGAGTGGATTGTATCGACGCAGGCAGAGTCTGTCTCAGCGTGCCGACAAACCGGCGCTGCCGTCAGAACGGTCTGCCAGAGGTTATGAACATGAACTGGCCGAACCACTGAATACAATTCTGCAGACGGCGGAGAAGATTCTGACCGAGAACGGCTGTATAGACGATGAGATGACCAGTCGAATTACCGCTATCCACAGGTCGGCGCAGCAACTCAAACATCTTTTCGAGCGCACCGAGACGAGACAAAAGGAAGGTTCAATCTCCCGTATCGATAAGGTCTTAGCCGGCCAAGACGAGTCGTGTTTTTAGGTCAAAACGGCCAAATAGGTCACTTTGAAAGTAATATCAGTTGACAAATCACTCCAATGGCTTATTCTTTAGCCTGTTTTTTGTATTTTAAGGGCAAAATAAAATGAATTCTATGACCGGGTTTGGAAAAGCCGAATTAAAAACCCCAACCGGCAAATATACCGTAGAGATTTCGAGCGTTAACAACCGCTTTCTCGAAATCAACCAGCGCCTGCCTCGCCAGTTCTTCACCATGGAGCCCAAAATCAGGGATCTCGTTGGCGCCGCAGTCAGCCGGGGAAAAATATCTATATATGTGGGCTTTGATGCCAACAATGGACTCGAGGAGCAGTACCGTATCAACAAGACAGCCCTCAAGTCATACTACAAGCAGTTGATAGCCCTCCGTAAAGAGCTGAAAATAGCCGGCGAAGTGACCATGTCGGATCTGATACTTCTACCCGAAGTCGCGAAGCCCGAAGAGGATAGTATCGATGACGAAGCAATCTGGAACGATCTTAAGACGGCTACCGACAAGGCTCTCAAAGGTCTAACGGATATGCGTCGCGCCGAGGGAGCGGCTATGGCCCGCGATATGAAAAAGCGCCTGGCTATTCTATCTAAAGAAGTAAAGCAGATAAAGAAATTCGCCGTGGGTGCGGTCGACCGCTATCGCGAGAAGATAACAAAACGCCTTGAAGAACTCCTTGATAAACCGCTCCCTGAAAACATAAGAATCGAAGAACAAATAGCTCTTATGGCGGAAAAGACCGACATAACCGAGGAATGCACACGCTTTCTGAGCCATTGCGATCAGTACCAGGCCGCCCTCAAGGACAGCGGGCCGCAAGGCAAAAAGCTCAACTTTATACTACAGGAAATGAATCGCGAGGCGAATACTATAGCCTCCAAGTCCGCAGACGTCGAAATCTCTACTATGGTTATCACCATAAAGGAAGAAACAGAGAAGATTCGCGAGCTGGTGCAGAATGTTGAGTAACGGTGACGACCTCTCAAGAGTATGAAAAGCAAACGCGGTAAGATCGTTGTCATATCATCACCGTCCGGCGGCGGCAAGACCTCTATTTGCCGCAAACTCTTAAGTCCCGCGCGCAAGAGCAAAGGCTGGCGCTTCTCCGTATCATACACGACGCGCGCTAGGCGACCCGGCGAGCGCAACGGACGGGAATATGTCTTTGTCAGCGAACGGGAATTCCGCGACAAGGTAAAGGCCAATTACTTCGCCGAACACTTTAAGGTTCACCTGTATCACTATGGTACTCCGCGTAAACCGCTGGAACAGGCTGTAAATAGCGGCGGTGTGATCCTTCTGGATGTCGACGTACAGGGGGCCTTCAGGATTAAGAAGGAATACCCCGAGGCAGTTACGATTTTCATTTTGCCGCCATCAACTTCAATGTTGCGCAAGAGACTGAGAAGGCGCGGAACCGAAACCGCTGAACAACTTAAAGTGCGTTTTGACAACGCGCGTAAAGAGATGAGTCTCTACCGCAAATTCGAGTATGCTGTTATTAATGAGGACCTGGATACCGCCGTAAGTGAGGTTCTGAGCATAATCAACTGTCATCATTGCCGCACCGAGAACATAAAAGAGGAACAAATCAGAAAATTGTCAGTTTAATTGATTAATTTTCGAATCAGGAGGACGAAGTGCATAGACTACCGATCGATCAACTGGAGAAACTTGGACTTAACAGATACGAAGCCGTAATTGTCGCTTCGCAGCACGCCAGGGGCTTGAACAACAAGCGCTTACGGTCTCTGGAGAAGATGGAAGAAAACCCGGCGGTCGAAATAGAGGCCCGCAAGATTACCATGGTCGCTCTCAAAGATCTTTTGGAGGGAAGGGTTAAGTTTACGCGTTCCAATTCGATGTAATATATATCTCTGCTTCAACCTGGACCAATAAAGGAACCCAATGGCGAAGAACTTACTGATCGTAGAGTCACCGGCCAAGACAAGAACCCTCTCACAATTCCTGGGAAAAGATTTTGAAATTATGGCCACCATTGGCCATATCCTCGACCTGCCCAAATCGAAGCTCGGTATCGACCCTAAAAAGAATTTCGAACCGGAGTATATTGTCATCAAGGGCAAGGAAAAGGTAATAAAGGACCTCAAAAAGGCCTCGAAAAATGCGGAGACCATCTTTTTAGCGCCTGACCCTGACCGCGAGGGAGAGGCTATTGCCTGGCACGTCGCCAACAGCATCAAAGGTACCAAAGCCAACGTAGTCCGGGTAGCTTTTAACGAGATCACCAAACCGGCTGTAACCGAGGCAATCGCCAATCCCCGCGACATTAATATGAATCTCGTCAACGCCCAGCAGGCCCGGCGAGTGCTTGACCGCCTGGTTGGCTATACTGTCTCGCCATTTCTTTGGAGTACGGTGGCGCGTAACCTTTCGGCCGGCAGGGTCCAGTCTGTCGCTCTACGCTTGATTGCTGAACGTGAAGTAGCTGTGCTTGCCTTTCAACCTCAGGAATACTGGCAAGTTCAAGCCGAACTGACGACAAAAAAGAAACAGAATTTTCTCTCCAAGCTGTACAAGATCGATGACCTCACGGTCTCATCGCCAAACGGCTCCAATAGCAAAAAGATCGTCATCAAGTCCGAAAAGGAAGTTCAAAAATACATCAAGGAACTCGAGAAGGCCGACTACGTTGTTTCTGACGTTAAGCATTCAGAGAAGACCAAAAGACCCTCGCCTCCTTTCATAACATCGACCCTGCAGCAGGAAGCTGCCAAGAAACACGGTTTTAGCGCCAAACAGACGATGTCCGTCGCCCAGAAACTCTATGAGGGAATCGAGTTGGGCAAAGAGGGACCGGTCGGGCTGATCACTTATATGCGCACGGACTCCACCCGTATTTCCAACGAGGCCATCAAAGCGGTCCGCGACTATATCTCGAAGAGTTTCGGCAAGGAATATCTACCTGCCAAGCCGATTCAGTATGGCAAAAAGAAAGGCGCGCAGGATGCGCACGAGGCGATTCGCCCCACTTATCTGGATCTGCCGCCGGAAAAGCTCAAAAAGAAACTCACTGCCCAGCAGTTTAAGTTGTATTCGCTAATCTGGAACAGGTTTGTGGCCTGTCAGATGAACCCGGCCGAGTTCGCCGTCGAGACGGTTCTCATCGATGCCGGACGGTTCACTTTCCGGGCTGTCGCCGAGAAAGTTACCTTCGACGGTTTCCTGAAAATCTACCACGAAGAAAAAGAGCCTGACGAAAACGGCAACGGCAACGGTCTTGATGCTCTGCCGCCTCTGAAACCGAAAGATTCGCTTAATCTGGTAGCGTTGACTCCCACGCAGTCGTTCACCAAGCCGCCGGCCCGTTTCTCCGAAGCTATGCTGGTGAAAGAGTTGGAAGCCGAAGGGATCGGCAGACCATCAACCTACGCTACCATCATATCGACTCTGAAGGACCGCAAGTATGTCGAGGTCGAAGAACGCAAGCTTAAACCCACCGAACTCGGCATCGCTGTGAATAAGATTCTGGTCGAAAACTTCCCGGACCTGTTCAACGTCAAATTCACGGCCGAGATGGAGAGCGAACTCGATCTGGTCGAGGAAGGTTCCGACGACTGGGTGAAGGTCCTGAAGGAGTTCTACAAACCTTTCAAAAAGACCATCGATGGACTCAAGGGAAAGCAGAAAGAAATCAAGGCGTCGATGGAGGAAAAGACGGACATCAAGTGCGAGAAGTGTGGTTCGCCCATGGTGATTAAGTGGGGACGCAACGGACGCTTTTTGGCATGCTCCGCTTATCCCGAGTGCAAAACCACCCGTCCGTTGCCGGAAGAAGAAGCTCGCACGAAAACCGACGAGAAATGCGAGAAGTGTGGCTCACCGATGGTGATCAAATCGGGAAGATTCGGGCGGTTTATGGCTTGTTCCGCTTATCCGGACTGCAAAAACACGAAAGCCATTACTCTCGGCATTAAATGTCCCCGCAAAGGCTGCTCGGGCGAGATCACCGAAAAGCAGACCAAGGGCCGAAGAATCTTTTACGGTTGTTCGAATTACCCGAAGTGTGACTATGCCAGTTGGGATATGCCGGTAAAGATGGAATGCCCGGTCTGCCACCATCCGTTCATGGTCCAGAAGGTCTCGAAAGCCAAAGGTGACTTTTATCGCTGCCCCGAATGCAAACACGAAATGACCGAAAAAAGCACCGAAAAGAACGCGGTGACCTGATTCGGCGTATCATCGAAAGACAAATGAATGCCGGAGCCAACTCGCTCCGGCTTTTCTATTTGCACGGGGAAATCAAAGTAATTGACGCTGCACCCCTTTTTGAATATCATGACCTCATGTTATCCAGGTTGCTGTCTGAGTATATGAAGGCGCTTCAGTCCGATAAAAGATACGCCGCCAAAACTATCGAGGCCTACCGGCGAGACCTTTCGCCGTGGGTGAGATTCCTCGAGGAGCGATACAAGGAACTTCCGTCGGCCCGCAAAAATGACCCTCTGTTTTTGCGACTCTACCTTCGCGCTCGTTCGGAAGAAAATATTTCCAATCGCTCTCTCGCCCGGTTTCTATCGGCGCTTTCGGGATTCCAGAAATTCATCTCAGCAGAGACTCATCGAAAAGAATATCTGTTCAAACTGCCGGTCATGAAATATCGCTCCCGAATACCCGATTTCGTGCCGCAATCAGACATCAATCGCCTCTTTCGCCACGACAACGTCGATCTGGACAAGAAAAGGTATTCCTATTGGCGCGATTACATAATGATAGCGCTGCTATATGCTACCGGTATCAGACGCGAAGAACTTGCGTCAATCAGGCTGGGTGATATCGATCACGCCGGAGGAACCATCACCGTCACCGGAAAAGGCAACAAAATCAGGGTTGTCCCTGTCGGCGAGAATACTCTCGAGGATCTTAGAAAATATCTGAAAGTTCGCGATGAATTTCTGGCGACGAAAGGCGCGGGGTCGTCGAATTTGCTAGTCAACCGGGATGGCCTGCCGCTCTCGGTACGTTCCATCGACCGCCTGGTGAAACAATTCGCCGCCGCGGCCGGTATGAACATCACTCCCCACACGCTGCGCCATTCTTTCGCGACGCACCTTCTGGAGAACGGCGCCGACCTCATGCTGATCAAGGAGATCCTCGGCCACGCCACCCTGTCGACAACTCAAAAATACACACACATAACGGCGGAATCGATGAAAAAGGCTTATAAACTGGCGCACCCCCGATCCGGGTCAAAGAAATAAATGAGGAGAGGTATGAAATTACACGCAACCACTATAGTTGGCTTAATACATAAAGGACAGGCCGCCCTGGCGGGCGATGGTCAGGTGACGTTTGACGATACCGTCATGAAGACCACAGCCGTCAAAATCAGAAAGCTCTGTGACGGGAAAATACTGGCCGGTTTTGCGGGCGCTGTTGCTGATGCTATGGCCCTTTATGACCTGCTCGACAAAAAGATCGAGGAATACGGCGGCAATCTTCAGAAAGCTGCCGTCGAGCTGGCCAAGGAGTGGCGCACTGACCGCAGCCTGCAGCGTCTCGAAGCGGTCATTGTGGTCACCGACAATAAACATATTCTGCTGATCAGCGGTAACGGTGAGGTCATTGAACCGGATGACGGTATCATCGCTATCGGCTCCGGCGGGTCTTATGCGCTGGCCGCGGCGCGGGCCCTTATGATGGCCAACCCCAAAATGACCGCCGAAAAAATCGCCGAGAAATCACTCGAGATCGCCGCTGATATCTGTATCTACACAAACAAGAACATTAAGGTCGAAACACTCAAATGAACGACAATTATCTCAAGCCGAAAGAAATAGTAGAACACCTCAACAAATACATCATCGGTCAGGATGACGCCAAGAAATCGGTTGCGATTGCTCTTCGTAATCGATGGCGCCGTCAGCACGCCCCGGATGATATCCGCCGGGAGATCATGCCCAATAATATCATCATGATCGGTCCCACCGGAGTGGGCAAGACCGAGATAGCGCGCCGTCTGGCGGATCTGGCAGCGGCGCCGTTTATAAAAGTCGAAGCATCGAAATTCACCGAGGTCGGCTATGTGGGGCGCGATGTCGAATCGATGGTCCGCGACCTCGTCGACATCGCCGTCAACATGGTGCGGGTGGAAAAGTCGAGACACCTTCAGTCAAGAGCCGAACAGAACACTATCGAGAGACTTCTCGACATGCTCATAGGACCACCACCGAAACCGAAAGGTGACAAAGAGGTAATTGAAAGCGACGCCGATTCATGGACGCGTACGAAAGAGAAGTTTCGTCAGAAGCTGCTCGACGGTAAACTGGATGAACGAGAAGTGGAATTAGACACTCCGCAAAGCCAGTTTCCGGTCATCGAAATCTTCTCGCCCATGGGGATGGAAGAACTCGGCGTGAACTTTCAGGAGATGTTCTCCGGCCTGATGCCTCAGAAAACCAAACGCCGCAAAATGACCGTCAAAGAGGCGCGGAAGTTCATCCATAACGAAGAACTCAACAAGCTGGTGAACATGGATGAAGTGATACCCGAGGCGCTGGAACGGGTTCAGGAATCGGGAATAGTCTTTATCGATGAGCTTGACAAAATTGTCGGTGATTCATCGAAAGTCGGACCCGATGTCAGCCGCGAGGGAGTCCAGCGGGATATTCTACCGATCGTCGAAGGTTGCGGCGTAACGACCAAGTATGGCATGGTTCACACTGACCATGTCCTCTTCATCGCCGCCGGAGCGTTCCACGCTACCAAACCGTCAGACCTGATACCGGAACTCCAAGGACGTTTTCCCATCAGGGTCGAGCTTGATTCGCTCTCCGCCGATGATTTTCAGCGGATTCTTTCCGAACCTCAGGCGTCACTGGTCAAACAATATAAGGCTCTGCTTAAAACCGAAGGCCTGGAGTTGGAATTCTCCGCCGAGTCAATCAAGAAGATTGCCGGCTATGCTGAAAAGGTCAACCGGGAATCGGAAAACATCGGAGCGCGGCGATTGCACACGATCATGACAACCCTGCTCGAAGATATTCTCTTTGAACCGCCGGCAAGAAAGAAGCAGATCGTTATTACCGGGAAGATGGTTTCCCAACGCCTCGACAAAATTATCGAAAACGAGGATCTCAGCAAATATATATTGTAGTTGAAAAAGCGGCCTCAGATTGTGAAATACCTGATATCGCCGATGAAGCTGTTGCAGGCCATATAAAGCTTTTTCGGCGAGGACCCATAGTTGGCCGTTTGCGAGTCTATGCTGTTACCGAACCCGCTGGCTCGTTTCCCCATCAATTCAATATCGCCGACAAAATTGGAGCAATGCGTGAAGACGGGAAGATCCGCCGGCGCGTAGATACGGATGTCGCCTATGAAGCTTGAAATGATAATCCGGTTGAGCCCATCGGAAAGCACTCCTCCGGAAAGCCTGATTTCAAGATCCCCGACTCCCGCCGAAATCTCCACGTTGTGAATATTTACGCCGCGAAAATCAATCAGCATATCACCAAGCGACTTACTGTATTTGAGCTTGCCCGAATCATCGGTAGAAGGGCTCTCCGATGTCGTCGCCTGTTCGTAATTGCTCGATCTGTATGAAGTATCCTCGGGCGAAGATGCAGATTTCCCTGTGGATTGTGTCTGCTCCTGCTGCTGATACATCTTGTCTACGTCGGGCTCGGCGTCTCGCGGCGGCGTCGGTGGACAATAAAAAGAAGCGGTCGAAGACGGAGCGGATTGTCTCTTACGGCGTGCAATCAGCCAGAAACCAACACCTATCATCATAAACGGAAACAAAAGACCCATGGCCTCCCCGGGGTCGAATAAGCCGGTGGACTCTCCCAGTAGCAAAAAGCCAAAGAATACGAACGCTATTCCGAAAATGACTTTAGTTCTTGGTTTCACGCGCTGTCAATCCTTGTTCCTGTATCTACTCTAGATTACGTAATATTACAAACATAGTTCCGGTTGGCAACTTTAATATTTTTACCCCTGTATCAACTGCCGCCTCGACTTTTTTGACAAAAAAACTTTCGCCGGTCGGATAACGGCTTGACTTTGCCGACCCAAAGCTCTTTATTCCACAGGATTTTTTGACCTAAAGGATCTTCTTAAATACGAGGAGGTGGCAATGCCCCGTTCTTTGACTCAAATAACCGATTTCACCGCCAAGGAAGTTCATGAGATATTCGATCTGTGTGCGCGGATGAAATCCGGGAAAATCGCGCCAAAACCGCTCGAAGGCAAGTCCGTCGCCTGCATTTTTACCAAAGAATCACTCCGCACCCGGGTTTCTTTCGAAGTCGGCATCCACGAATTAGGCGGTCACCCTATCTATATCACCGATAAAGAAATAAAGCTCGGACAACGCGAATCAGTCGCCGATGCCGCTCAGGTGCTCTCCCGTTACGTGGGTATGATCATGATCCGGACCTATAAACAGTCCGACGTAGATGAACTGGCCAAGTACGCCTCGGTACCTGTCGTGAACGGACTGACCGACCTTGTGCACCCCTGCCAGATTCTCGGAGATTATTTCACCATGCTGGAACATCTAAAACCCAGTGACCGGTACAAAGTGGCATACGTCGGTGATGGCAACAACATATGCAATAGCTGGCTCAACCTCGCCTCGCTTATTCCTCTTGACTTCAGAGTTGGTACGGCGCGAGACACCCAACCTGACCCGACAATCATCGCGAAGGCGAAAGCTAACCCGAAGAGCAAGGTGCTGATTACCGATGATCCGATGGAAGCTGTCGCGGATGCCGACGCGGTCTATACAGACGTCTGGGCCTCCATGGGCCAAAAGGATCAGGCCGAAGAGAAAGCCAAAAAGTTGGCTAAGTATCAGCTCAACAGCACTCTCCTGAAAGCCGCCAGTCCGAACGCCATCGTTCTTCACTGTCTGCCGGCAGAGCGGGGAAGAGAAATCACCGACGAGGTGATGGATGGGCCGCAGTCGGTGGTATTCGACGAAGCCGAAAACAGGCTGCACATTCAAAAAGCAATTATGGCCTTCCTGCTCCAGCAGTGATCCCTGACGATGCATATCAAATAGTGAAGCCCGGTCGTTGACCGGGCTTTTTTTGGTCAATTAGTATCATTGACTTCGCGCCTGATCATAAGTACAATTAGCGCCATGAAGGAAGTACTCAAATATTCCAAGTGTTTTGTCTGCGGCGATTCCAACAATCACGGCCTTAAGGCGAAATTTCTGTTCGACGGAGAGAAAGCTACAACGGATATCGTGGCCAGCGACTGTTTCGAAGGTTACCGCGGCATATATCACGGTGGGATAATCTCCGCACTTCTCGATGAAGTTATGATCAAGGCTATCCTGGCCGAAGAAAAATACGCCGTTACGGTGGAGCTTACAGTGCGCTATCTGCTTCCTGTAAGGGTGGGCGAAAGAGTACGGTTCACCGGTCGAGTGATAAAGACTAAGGGAAGGGTGACCTTTACCGAGGGCGTGGCAATGGGCGAGAATGACCAGGTATATGCCACAGCCACCGGCAAGTATATTGAAGCCGACCCGAATATGAAAAACGAATTGATGAAATCGGTCGGCTAAAAGGTTATAAAGTATTTCAACATCTCTGAAATTCGACCGCCTCTCAGGTCCGGCCCGTCATACTGCTTTTTCAAGTAAGTTCAAGTCAAACAAGCACTTCATGTGACATATTGAGGTTGGCACCGTGCTTGCATCTCTATTTGACATGACCGAGAAAAAACCGCAGCTCAAATGCTACCTGGCCGCCTTTAATAGCCCCAGACTGGACCCCTTCCTGGAATCCAATGGCTTCTCGAAGGGAATGATCTGTTTCTCGATACCCGCTTACGGTATCCTCTTTCGTTGTCGTACCGAAGGCGAACTTCTGGACTTGGAGTTTGGAGCGTTGTTCTCACTTTTGGAATTTGTAAAGACAAAACTAAGCGATGAGAAAATCGGAAGCGTTCAGATTTTGTCGTCCAATCCCCAGTTGGTTTTCGCTTTCACCGAAAACTCTACTCTCATGAAGCCCGGCAGCGTCAGGCGCAAAATTGTCGAAGAATACGCCAAAAAATTCAAGATAGCTATCGGCTACGTTGCGCCGGCGGATAATCGCGCTTTAGTGTCTCCCGCGGAGTACCCCTCTTTACCGGTTGACCAGAACGTTAAGCTCAGTTTCGACGCCGAAGAACTCAGGAAAATCGAGTTTAAGCCCTTTCAGAAGGGTGTGAAGGTTTAACCGGACCTCTTTTGTCTTGACAATGCTGCCCATCAGCCTAAATTGAAATTATAAGCCCGATTTGCGGGTTTCACAGCAGCTATTTACTTATCAATTGCGTGGCATTAAACTCCAGCACTGTCTGGCGGGAGGCAATTAGGACAATATGAAAACACTCCCTGTTCTTCTGACAATCGCGATCCTCACATCATCAATAGCGGCAGCCGATGACCTCGGACTTGTCACAATCAAAAATTACTATCAGGCCGAAGTAACCAGAGGGATTCTGGATCCCGCCTACACCCGGGTGGAGGATCGTTTCCTTGCCTCAGTAAACGCCCAGCAGGCCGACCTTTTAACTCAGGCAGGCATTGAGTTTGAGATCGTCATGCGCGATGTCGATGCTTCGGCGACCTATCTCATGTTCCCTCCTCGCAAACCCGACATGGCGCCATCGAATATCCCCGAATCGGTGGACATAGGTATGGGGCTAAAAGTCAGCCCATACAACAGCGAGATAGCGCTTTCTCAGACAGGCAGGGGGAAGTGGAAGGCGGTACCCCTTACAGAACTCAGCGTGGAATATTATTATGTATCCAAGGCAGTCACCGATCTGCTGATGTATCTCGACAGCTACCCATCCGACACGCTGGTGGACCTTGTCAGCCAGGATTCCATCTATGAGTTCGACACCCACCTCGAGGATTTTGAAACCAGATACATATGGACCACTCAAATCGACGCTGCCCGCGACTGGATGGTGCAGAAATTTCTCGACTGGGGTTACACCGATGTTACCACACCGGAGTTTTACTATGGGGGAGACAGGCATTACAACGTGATGGCTGTCAAGCCTGGCTACGCCGAGCCGGATAAGGTGATAGTTGTCGGCGGTCATTACGATTCAATTACTTTTGGGGTGGACCCGGGACCGTATGTCTATGCTCCCGGCGCCGATGATAACGCGTCCGGCACTACAACCATGCTGGAGTTGGCGAGGATCCTCGCTAATGTCCCCTTGCGCAAGACCGTTGTATTTATGGCTTTCTCGGCAGAAGAAGTTGGGCTGTACGGTTCCGCCGCCGCGGCCAGGACATTCTATGAAAATGGAACCAATCTCGAAGTTATGTTCAATTATGATATGGTCGGGTATGACCCTTACAATGAATACAATATTGATCTCGCGGGCGGCGAAAATCTCGCTTACCGCCAGATTTCGGCCCAGGCCGCTACGCGCCTGACCAGCCTTACGCCGATCACCGGGGCTATGGGTACCAGCTCAGATCACTACTCGTTCTACAGATATGGGTTCGAAATTGTCGACGCCATTGAATCCAACTTCAATTACGACGGCTGGCACACCAACCTCGATGTTTCCGAACGTATGAATTTCGCGTACTTTACCGAAGTGGTCAAGATGGCCATCGCCTCAGTGGGAATCGTGGCGAACAGTGTCCACGCCACAGATATCGAGGAAGTCGTGGATCAGGGTGACGGACACTCGCTGGAAGTGTTCTGGACCGACTGCGACCCCGCATACACATACACATTACATTACGGCACCGTCTCAGGCAGCTATCCTTATTCGATTAGTATCCCGACCGATGTGTGTTCCTGGGTGGTCGATGGTCTCATTACCGGCACCGCGTATTATTTTGCCGTCGAAGGTGAAACCGAAGGCGCTTATCCGGCCAGCTTCCTGCTCGAAGGGAGCGGGGTTCCACTCATCATTCCCAGGATTCCGCAGGGTATATCCCTGAACATCGGAATCCGCCAGATCGGTCTGAATTGGAACTCCAATCGCGAAGCCGATTTGTCCCACTACAGGCTTTATCGCGACGATGGTTCCGGAGCGGTCCTGTACCAAGATAACCTTACCGACACGGTGTATGTTGACACCGGAGTAGAAGCCCTGACAACCTATACTTATTACCTGACAGCTGTGGACCATGACCTGAACGAATCAGGCCCTTCCGCCCAGGTCAGCGGCATGGCCTATACCTTCGACCAGGGAGTTCTGCTGGTCGACGAAACCTACGACGACTGGGTGCTTCCGTCACAGGCAACACAGGAAGCCTATTTTGACAGCATATTCGGCGCGACCACGTATGCTATCGATACCGTGGCCGGTACAACCGATACTCTGAGCCGTCAGAAAGCCGGCCCTTACTCCTCGATCTTCTGGCTGGATGATGACTCCGGTAACAACGATGCACGCTACAGTGAACCGACCCTGGAGTGGTACGCCTCGAATCAGACAAGCATATTCATCGCAGGATGGAAAACCGTAACGTCATGGGTGGACTCACCGGTGGACACCGACCACCTGCTTTACGCGGAGTTCGGTGTAGCAGCGCACAGCATCAACACGCAAAATGATTTCGTCGGCGCCGTCGGACAGAACGGATGGCCATCGCTATCGATGGATACCGATAATACCTGGGCCGGGAAGATGCCATATATGTCGGTACTGACCCCTCGGGCCGGAGTGGAAGTCATCTATACGTTTGACTCGTTCACGGACAATCCCGCCTTCGAGGGCCTCCCGTGCGGGCTGCTTTACGAAACTGCCCACGGCAAGCGCATTGTGCTTTCCTTCCCGCTTTATTTCCTGACGCCGGCTTCGTCCGAAGCCGTGATTGCCATGGCTGTAAATGTTCTGGGCGAGGGTCTGGGTTACGTTCCGTGCGATATCGATGGTTCCGGAGTCGTTGACCCACTTGATCTGGGATACATGGTTGACTATGTCTGGAAAAGCGGAGCCGCGCCGCCCAATCTCAATGCGGCCGATGTCGACGGCAACTGCGAAATCGACCCGCTCGACATCACCTACATAGTCAACTATTTCTATAAAGGTGGTACCGAACCGCTGCCCGGCTGCGTCTACTGATCCACCAGACAAAGTCAATACCATCCGACGGGCGCTGATTGGCGCCCGTCTGTTTATCCGGCCGCTACACCCCCGGCTTCACTCGCAAATAATAGTTGAATCTGCATTTTGACACCGGTAGATTAGTGGTGTTGGCTGAATGACCGCCCGACGGATTTTGCAGCATCGGGCCTGTCTTTCAGCTCAAAGAAAGATGCCCCGCGGAATTAACCGGGAGGCATCAGTATAATCGACTTTCTTAACGGAAGGGGAGACTAACCCAGTTGCTGAACAAAGATGGCCAGGCGAGACTTGTTGCGATCGGCATTCTTTTTATGAATGAGACCGTACGCAACCGCCTTATCCAAAAGCGAGACAACCTCACGATACTTGGGTGTAGCCTCGTCTTTTCTGGTGAGAGCCCGAAGTTCCCGAACGCTGGCTCTCAAGTACGAAGTGTAACCACGGTTGCGCAAACGCCGGGCTTCGGAAGTCTTTATCCGTTTTTTGCAGGACTTATGATGCGGCAATGCTTTTCCTTTCTATTTCCAGTCAACATGTTATCCAAGCCAATCGCTAAAGATAATCGGCAGGAAAATTTTGTCAATAAGTAACATACACAAAAACAGCCTGCTGGGTTCCGCCGGAGTGGTCTCAGGGGCGACCGCCTTCTCAAGAATACTCGGCCTTGTCCGAGAACAGGTTATGGCCTATTACTTTGGCGCCGGCATGGCCACCGACGCGTTTCTGACTGCCTTCAGAATCCCCAATCTGCTCAGAGACCTGTTCGCTGAAGGCGCGCTCTCGGCCGCTTTTATCCCCATTTTCAAGGAAAAACTGGTTACGTCCTCCGAGAAAGAAGCCTTTCGCCTTGCCGATATAGTCATCACCGCCATCTTGCTCGTAGTCGGTTTGATAGTCCTGCTGGGCATTATAGCCTCGCCGGCCATCGTCTATATATCGGCCAACGGGTTTACCGAGATCGCCGAAAAATTCTCACTCACTGTCAACCTGACCAGGGTAATGATGGTTTATTTGCTGCTCGTGTCGTTGTCTGCCCTGGTGATGGGCATGCTGAACTCCTTCGGCAGATTCGGAATCCCGGCTATATCGCCCGCTCTGTTTAATCTTGGCATCATTGTCTTCGTCGTGGCTTTCTACAAGTTCTTCTCCCAGCCTGCCTACACCCTGGCCATAGGGGTACTTCTGGGAGGGGCGGGCCAGTTGGCGATACAACTGCCGGCTCTGTACAAAGTTGGCTACCGCTTCAGACCCATGTTCGGATTTCTCGATGAAACCTTCAAGAGAGTGGTCAACATGCTGACCCCCATGATAGTCGGCCTGTCGGCCGGACGTATCAACATTCTGGTGAGCACTCTTCTGGCATCATTTCTTATGGAAGGTTCTATATCCTTTTTGTCGTACGCCTATCGCCTGATGCACTTTCCTCTCGGCGTCTTTGCCGTGGCTCTTGGCACGGTAGCTCTGCCGGCTGTCTCTGAACTTGTGGCAAAAAAAGACTCGGAAGGCCTCAAAAGGGCTTTTGACCAGACCATCGGCCTCAATATGTTCGTGGTCATTCCATCGGCGGTGTTCCTTGCCCTCATGGGAAAAGAAATCGTAACCCTGATCTACACCTGGGGCGCCTTTTCGGCACAGGACTCAGCGAACACCAGTCTGGCCCTTCTGCATTACTCATACGGTCTGGTAGGGTTTGCGGCAGTGAGGGTTACCGTGCCTTTTTACTACGCCAATAACGATTCCAAACTTCCGATGAAGGCCTCTGTGATATCAGTTGCTCTGAACATCGTACTCTACTATCCGTTGGTCAAGATGTTGAATTTCGCGGGCCTGGCGGCGGCCACATCGCTCTCAGGCCTGTTGAATTTTGCCATATTGCTGTACTTCCTTCCGTCTCGGGGAGTCGAATTTTCTCTGCCACGCCTGGGACTGAACCTATTGAGAGTCAGCGCGGCTTCACTTCTGGCCTTTTATATCGCCAAACTGGTGCCATTGAGTTTTTACAGCGGCAACGCCAGAATAATAGTACGCCTGGAGCAGTTGGTTTTGCCGATGATCGCCGGCATGCTGCTTTATGCTCTCTTCTGCTGGCTCATGGGCGTCAGAGAATTGAAAGATATAATTAAAAGGATTTTCTAACTCAGCCTTTTGCGAAGCGATGGTGCGTAAGTTTCCATCTATCGGCATTCTATTTTGCATCGTTTGCGGAATTGTCCTCGCCGACCAGCTCCACATACCCTCATGGCTCTGGTTGACATCCGGCATGATTGCCGCTACCGGTGGCTTGTTGTATCTCAGCGGCCCTGATTCGGGAAGGGCGGCGCTGTTATTTGGCTTATCGCTGCTGTTTCTGTCCGCGTTCGGATTCTCCATCAGATATGTAGATCCCGGGCCCTTAAATGTGATAAACTTCGTCGAAAACGCTGAGCGATACCACATCTTCGGCAAGGTGACCGACTGGCCCGACCTGAAAAGTGACCGGACCGAGTTGAAGATGTCCATCGATTCTCTTGTCTCGAACAGAACCTTTTATCCCGACGGTGCGATTCTTCTGCGTGTCACTGATACTACCACGGCCATACAGAGGGGAGACCGGCTGGAATTTGAAGCGAAAATCTACCCGCTTCGAGCATCCGGTTTTTCGGCCGCCTTTGATTACCGCCGCTACCTGAACATGAAAGGGGTGTTCGGAATAGTCTACTTGCCGACCCTGCTTGACGTAAGAGTCGACAAGGGCAACCGCTACTCAATCTTTCCCATTATCGATGAATTGCGTGATCTCATAAGAGAATCCCTCTACGCGAATCTGTCGCCACAAAGCGCGGCCATGGCTGCAGGATTTCTAATCGGTGAAACCAGAGATATCCCGGTCGAAGTCTATCAGCGTTTTCGGGATTCCGGCACTCTTCATCTGCTGGCGGTGTCCGGCTCAAACGTCGCCATAGTCCTGTTGTTTTTTATTATGCTGTTGAGGCCGTTATCGCTCAGGCCGAAGCGACGGGCGGCTGTCCTGATCACTGTAATTGTCGTGTTCACGCTGTTGTCGTATGAAGAACCGTCGGTTGTCAGGGCCTCTCTGATGGCGACACTTGTCATAACGGCCGGGCTGCTTCAAAGACGCTACAACCTCAACAACATCATTGCCGCGACCGCGATGATAATCCTGCTGTATGACCCGGCGCAACTTTTCGATGTTGGCTTTCAACTTTCGTTCATTACAGCCTGGGGACTGATTGTCATTCTTCCGATAGCGGCCGAATTCTTCAGGTCCGTACAAAATAAGTGGTGGTACCGGTGGCTGATTTTCCCTCTAATGGTATCGGTGGTGGCCCAATTGTGCTCTCTCGGTGTGATTGCTTACTACTTCGGCCGTGTGCCGCTGATTTCGCCTCTGGCCAATCTTGTGATTGTACCTCTGGTCTCGCTGGCGGTCGCGGGTATTCTGACGGTTCTGGTATCTCATCTCATACTGCCGATGTTGGGAGCATTGTTTGGCTCGCTTCTCAACCTGTTACTGGCGGTCATCTCACACCTGGTTCAATTTCTGGGGAGCGAGAACATGCCCGCCGCAATCGTGCCGGATGCTCCACTTTGGGCCGTAGTGTGTTTCTATGGATTTTTTACCCTTTCGATGTGGTCGATCGGCAAGAAACCTGTCAGACGCGTGCTCGTATTTTCCGCCTTGACTGGTGCTAACATCCTGCTTGCTGCCGCCTTTTTCGCTTCGTTCAATTGGACAGCGGGGCAAAGATTGACTCTACTCAACATTCCCGGTGGCGTCTGCGCCGCGGTTCATCCCACCGGCCAAAACCAGGCTGACCTGATTTTCACGGGCATACAGGGGCGCAACTATCCGATCGATTCCAGGATAATTCAGCCTCTGCTTGACGAACTTGAAATCGAAACGATCGGCAAAATCATTGCCCTGACCGCAGACTACGATGGGATCGACGATCTTTTACGGCTCTCCAGCCGCTATCGCTCACGCCAGATAATCGTACCGAAGCAGTGTTCCGCCGCGCTGCGTGAAGTCTGCGATCGAATGGATTCCCTCAACCTGACCGCCGAAATAACCGTCTTTGCCAATCAGTATCCCCCGGCTGGTCATGGTCGGCGCTGCTATCGCCCCGGTGAAGCGGGTGTCTGGGTCGAAGTCGATAATATGGAAGTGCTGATATGTCATAAGCTGTTGCCGAATAATCGCCTGCCGCAGAAATGCGGGTCCAGAAGAATGCTGGTGATTGGCCAACCCTGGAATGTCACGGAAGACGTATTGTTGGAACTCGAGTCAGCGGGCTTCCAAAGCTTATTCTGTTCAAAATTAGAACAGCGAATTGCCTGGCCAGCGGCCGATAATCCCCTCGTAGAGGTCCAGGACCTGAATGCTGCCGGAACATTAAGCCTCGACCTGAAATAGGCTTCTTTGAGTCCGCCACATCGGATTTTTTCCGATAAAGAAAATCGCCCTAATACCCGATAATTATAAAGAATTATCGGAACTGCTATAGAGCATCCTGAACCCAGGATTGAGGATTAAAAATGAGCTTAGCCGGCAACTTAAAAACCGTCTCGTTTCCGGATATCCTGCAGCTTTTGGCTACCGGAAAAAAGACAGGCATATTCGAAGTTAAAACAGCCACCCGACAAAAAGAAGTAGCCTTCAAGGGGGGCAACATAATCTATGCCTCCTCCGTGAACTCGTCGGAGGATCTGCTCGGCAATATGCTGCTTCGCAGGGGTAAAATCACCAAGTCTGATCTGGACAGGGCCATCGCCCTGCACAAACAAACCGGAAGACAACTCGGCACCACGCTGATAGACATGAATCTTTTCCACAAAGACGATATCGCCGAGTGCCTCCGCTTGCAGATCGAAGAGATCGTTTATAATCTCTTCTCGTGGCAGGATGGCGACTTCGTTTTTCACGAAGGAGCCGCACCTTCCAGCGCGCCCTTCCTGATCGAATTGAACACCATGAACGTTATCATGGAAGGTACCCGTCGTATCGACGAATGGATGGAGATTCAAAAGGTTCTTCCGCCGGATGATGTACTCCTGGCGCTTGCCAAATCTCCCAGGGTCACCAAGGAAGATATAACCGTTTCCCTTGAAGAATACCGGGTCATGGCTCTGATAAACGGCGAGCGGACCCTGCCTGACCTTATTAATATTTCTCCAATGGGCGAATTCGTGACCTGCCGGTCAGTCTACCGTCTTATTGTCGGGAACCTCATTGAAGTCGTCGGTCGGCGCGAGGACAGTCCCGAAGAGAAAGAAGATGAAGAGGAAATAATACTCGGGGTGCTTTTTCACCTGTACAACAATTGTTTCTTCAAGATTCGCAGTCTGGTCGATGACGTCCTCGGAGAAAACAACGGTCTCTTCGCGGATTTCGCCTCACAATATCGCAGCGGCGTCTTCACTTACTTTCCGGGTGTTGACCCGGCTTCCGACCTGTCTCCGTCATTCGAAAAGTTCGTCTCTACGGCACGCACTTTTCCCTCCGAGGTCAGGCTGCACAAGCTGATGTCAGGGTTGGAGAGCATGCTGTCCGAACAGTTGGAATATGTCTTTCAACTGCTCGGCGTGAGCCTTTATCGCGAAGCCGCTGTTCAGGTAAAAAAGGAAATCGCCGAACCGCTGGCCGTGCGACGCGAACTCGTAAAAAGATTTGGAATCGACGACGGTTTTTATAAAACAATGAAAAGAGCAGATAAAGTCGTCAAGATGGTAAGAGGGTAATAATGAAAAGGATTTTCTGTTTTAGCGCAGTAAGCGTCCTGGTCTCATACAGTCAGGCAATGGCAGCTAATCTGGCGGTGATTGTATCCCCGCCGACCGCCTTGAAGATTGTGATTCTCGGGATCGCTGTGGGTTGTGTGGTTGTCTCGCTTAAAGTGGTCAACGTACTCAAAGGAGGACTGCTCTCCAGGAGTTGGCAGATCCTTATGCTCGCTTTCGCGGTCCTTGCGGTTTCCCAGCTGACCGGATTGCTTCAGGACACCGAAATCATAGCCATCCCGAGCTTCGTAGTCCCTGTGTTATGGGTCGCGATGGCAGGGTTGTTCCTGTTCGGGATATTTGAAGCGAAAAAGATACTGGACTGAGAGAAAACAAATAAGTTGACATAAGTCACTGTAACGAACATAATTATATATCGGGCAAAATTTTATACCCGGTAAGAGACTGTTAAATAATAACTTCGAAGTATCAGATGATTAGTGCTGTTGAAATAGACGATCGGATCAATAAATGTCAGAAGATTCTCGACGTTGATCCTAATTCACAGATCTTTGCCGCGCTGGCCGAGGCTTATCGAAAGAAAGGCGAATTGGAAAAAGCATTTCGCATCTGCCAGAACGGACTTAAGATCCATCCGTCTTATGGCTCAGCCCACGTCGTTATGGCAAAAATCAATCTCGATCGCGGCCTGTATGACTGGGCCGAAATCGAGGCCAACAAGGCAGCCGAGATTGACGGAGTGACGCGCACTATTGAATTACTTCTCGCTGAAATATACATCTATAAGGGAGAGTTTCAGCAGGCGGTTAAACTGCTTCGTAAACTCACCGAGGCCGATCCCCAGAACGACCAGATCAAAAGGTTGCTGGAAATAGCCCTCAAAATCCCTCAGGAGCGCGAAAAAGCGGTTGAATCAGCGACCGTTCAAACCGACGAAAAGGCCAGTCAGACCGATGAGGTCCCTGTCGCAAAAGAATCATCGGAATCTGAAAAACTGACCGCGCGGCAGGTGATTGAAATGGCGATGACCATTCCCGGTATCGATGGTACCCTGCTTGTCAATTTTGAAGGGCTGGTCATAGACTCCGAATGGAACCTGACCATGGATTCATCTCTGTGCAGTGCTACCCTGAGCGATGTAGGGCACCTGCTCAGTCAGGACCTGGTGAAAAGCTCATTCGGTAATTTCTATAGCGTATTGATAGAAACAATGAACATGACCTTCTATCTGGTCCGTGTTCATGATGGTTTGTTCCTGTTTGTGGCCAACGAATCGGCCAATCTGGGAACACTGAGAATGAAGGTCGAAAACTTGCTGGTGTCGTACCGGTGAACAATAAAGGATGACAGATGGAAATAAGCGGACGCATAGCAAGACAAATACTGCTTCTGTCTCTGTTGGTTTTGGTCGTGTCAATGCTGATCTTCCCCAAGAGATACGGAACGGATCTATCCGAAGCGCCACTCATCAATATAGTCTATGAGCTGGCGTTCTATGGACTCGTGGTCCATTTGCTTAACCGCCGGCTTTCGCCGCTTCAGTTGATCTCGTCAGCAGGATTGTGCATGGTTTACCGGTTTGCTCTGGGAGCGCTGACCGGACTGTTAATCGCCATTATGTATCAATGGCAGGTGAAAATGGCCGTGTTGGCAGGGATGGGGAGTTATCTCCCGGCGATGCTTTTACACATAGTGGCTACGCCGTTTATTCTCCTGCCGGTGGTACAGGGGCTCCATTCACCGCGGGCGCGCGCCAAAACCCCGTCCGCCTCCAAGCCCGCGGCCCAGCCGCAAGGTTTCGGATCAACGTCGGTGGCGGTTTCACGAGAGAAAGGCTTCAGCCAATCCACTATATCCATGCCGAAGGAAGAGGAGTTCACGACCAGGAGCTCCGGCTCTTCAACCGGCAGCACCGGATTCGGCGAAGGCAACGCGTTCGATCGCGCTACGCGATATATAGGCGAGGATGGTTCGGTGCTGATGGCGGCGGTGGTTGATCATGAGGGATTGCTCTTGGGCAATTTCAGTCGCCGCGGTGTTGAATCTGAAGACTGGGCTCCGTTTGCCCTGTCTCTCATTGAAGCCAACCGTCAGGTTGTATCAAGACTGCAATGTGAGCCGCCCGAAAAGGTCGATATGCTCTTTGAAGACAAGAAAATTGTAGTGGCTCGCGAAAAAGCCTACTGCCTGATGGTAGTGGCGGAGCGGGCTATGGACGATGTTCTAAACATTCGTATAAATCAGGGGCTGGAAATGATAAGAAAATATGTGACTGAACGATACAGCGAAAAGCTTATCGAGAACGTGGAGAGAAGCTATGTATGACGTACTGGACGATTTGAATAAGACGACCGGAGTCACCGGTTCGATGCTCGTCGGCAACGATGGCATCGTCATAGCCGCGAATCTGGACGAATCGTTTGAGAGCGAAGCCATTGGAGCCCTGGCGGCGTCAATAACGACTAACATCAGAAAATCGCTCGACCGGTTAAATACGACTCCGCTCAAACAGGTGACCATTGAAGCTGAACAGGGCAAATTGTTTTTCTCGGATGCCGGTCTGGGGATACTGGTCGTTACCACTGAAAAACAGGTCAATATCGGACTAATCCGCCTGGAAATTAAAAACGCGATAAGCAAGCTCAAACTGGCAGGGTAAACAATTACAAACTTACAGGAATTTTCAGTATGGTATCCATAAACTACTCGTCGCGTGAAGTCTGTTGCAAAATTGTATACTACGGGCCAGGCCTGTCCGGCAAAACCACCAATTTGCTGTACGTCCATGCCAAGGTCCCGTCGGATACGCGCGGCAAAATGATATCACTGGCCACCGAGGCGGACCGAACACTGTATTTTGATTTTCTGCCCATCAATATCGGTACCATCAACGGTTTTGCGGCTAAGTTCCAATTGTATACCGTCCCCGGCCAGGTATACTACAACGCTACAAGGAAGTTGGTACTTCGAGGTGTCGATGGAGTAGTGTTCGTGGCTGACAGTCAGCCGGATAAAATGGACGAGAATATCGAGTCGCTGATCAACCTCGAGGAAAACCTCAGGGAATACGGCTACGATATCAACGATATGCCTATGGTCATTCAGTACAACAAGCGAGACTTGCCGGGTGTGCTCCCGGTTGAGGCGCTCAATGCCCGGCTGAACACCCGCGGCCGGCCGCATTTCGAAGCTTCCGCCACCGTTGGCAACGGAGTCTTTGATACTCTCAAGTTGATCATCAAGCTGGTGCTGGAGAAGGCCAAGGGCAGCGCTTCCAATAGACCCAAACCGGGCGTGAGTTACCACGAGCCACCGGTTGCTCAGGCTCCCGTCTCAGCGTCGGCGCAATCCGTCGCGGTCTCCGCACCCGTATCAATGCCGCCGGCAGCGGCTACCATAGGTACTCAGATATCGGCTGACGGTCGGTCCGCCGCGAGCGGCGGAAGATCAACACAGCCAATTCAGACCGGCGCGACTTCCACCGCAACCGAGGAAGAACCTCCGCCTGCGGCTGAATCGAAATCACAATATCGTCCTTATCCGGGGAGTGACAAAGCGGCGGAAAACGCCAGAAAGATATCTGCGGCCAAGTTCACCCCCTCCGCTTCACCTGAGGTTGACGATTACGGAAATAGAGCCAGTAGTGTCAAAAAGGGTATAGCCGACTCGCCTGACAGCGGCGCATCGTTGGCTTCGCCCGCTATGGCACCGTCATTGAAACGCCGCGGCGATATTAAAAAGCGCGGGTTCTTTAAACGCTTATTTGGAATAAAATAGTCATCTAGGAGGCTGAAATGGCTGATGATAGTCTGATATTTTACGAAGAAGAAATTAACCAGATTGATGCGTTGATTTCAAAAATGCTCAAAGGAGCCGAGGCGAAATGCGCTCTCTTGGTTGACAAGGACGGCCACCTTATCACGAGGCAGGGGTTTACTCACTCTCTCGACACGACCGCTCTTGCCGCTTTGTTAGCCGGGTCATTCGCTTCCACGAAAGAAATCGCCCGTCTCGTCGGTGAACCGGAATTCTCAGTGCTCTTTCATCAGGGAAAGAAGGACAACATTCACATGTCCCTGGTTGGAGACCGCTCGATTCTGGTGGTGATCTTCGATGACCGGACCACTATTGGTATGGTACGTCTGTACGCAAAGGAAACATCTATCGAACTGGGCAAAATTTTCGAGAAAATTAAAGAGCAGGCGGCCGATGGCGCCAAGGCCGGGATTTCAAGCGATTTCGCCAGCCAAGCCGAGGATAAGCTCGACGACATCTTTCAGGATTAAAGTTGCCAATCGTTAGATAAACAGACGTTGTTTTAACCTGTTTACTTCGAGTTTCTAAGACTATGTCCACTGAACTTAGCGCCATGCTGGTCAAAGCCGGCAAGATTACGCAGGAACAAGCCGAGAAGGCGCTCGCCTCAGCTAAAGACAAAAAGGAAAAGTTCGAAGCCGCCCTGGTCAGGTTGGGCGCTGTCGAATCTGAGGACGATATTGCCAAATTCGTCGGCAAACACCTCAAGATCGGCGCTCTCCGGCTGGCCGATATCGAACTGAACCCGGACATAGTAAAACTCATCCCGCTCGATATCGCCCGCAAATTCAAGGTTGTCGCGGTATCGAAACTGAACAAGACCCTTCTGGTGGCCATCAGCGACCCAAACAATATTTACGTCCTCGATGCCATCAAGTTTATCACCGGATGCACCGTGCAGCCGGTAATCTCGCCCGAAAAGGCTATCGAAAAAGCGATCGAAGCCTACTATACGGACAGTGACGGATTGTCGGCTATCGTTAAAGGCCTCGAGGAGGACTCCGACCTCGAAGTAGTCTCCGATGAGGAATCCCCCAGCGAATCGGACCTTCTCTCACAGATTCAGGACAAACCGCTGGTAAAACTGGTCGACTCGATTATTGCCGATGCGATCAGGATGGGCGCCTCCGATATTCACTTCGAAATGTATGAGAAAAGAATTCGCGTACGCTACAGAATCGATGGCGACTTGCGGGAGATGGCTCCGCTGCCGTACAAGTACCGCGCTGCTATCGTCTCGCGCATAAAAATCATGGCCGAACTCGATATCTCCGAGCGCCGCCTCCCACAAGACGGCCGCATAAAAATCAAGATCGCCGGTCGTACCGTCGATCTTCGTGTTTCGGTGCTGCCCACGATATTCGGCGAAAAGGTCGTTATGCGTATTCTGGATCCGATGGCCCTCATGGTCGACATGACCAGACTCGGTTTCAGGGAAGAAGACCTTAAGAAATTCAACGAAAAGATTCACCTGCCCTACGGCATCATCCTGGTTACAGGTCCTACCGGATCCGGTAAAACCACTACTTTGTATTCGGCGCTGAAGCAGATCAACACCATAGATGTGAATATCATGACGGCTGAGGACCCGGTCGAGTTCAACTTCGATGGTATCAACCAGGTAGCCGTCAAATCAGATATCGGCATGACCTTTGCCGCCGCCCTGCGCTCTTTCTTGCGTCAGGACCCGGATATCATCATGGTCGGTGAGATTCGTGACAGCGAGACAGCGGAAATCGCTATCCGCGCCGCTCTGACGGGTCATTTGGTGTTCTCGACCCTTCACACCAACGACGCCCCGTCATCTATTAACCGCTTAATTGATATGGGCGTACCTTACTACCTGGTGGCCTCGGCGACAAAGATGATTATGGCTCAGCGTATGATGCGCAAAATCTGCCAGAGCTGTAAGGAAGAGATCAATCTGACCGAAGAACAGGTCCAGAGTTTCGGAGTTCCCAAAGAACTGCTCAGAAACATCCGAGCTTTCCGCGGTGTCGGCTGTAACGACTGCAACAACACCGGCGTGGCCGGGCGAACCGGCATCTATGAAGTCATGCCGATTACCGCCGAAATCGAGTCGCTTATTCTGGCTCGGGCCAGCGACTCCGACATCAGAAAAACCGCCATGGAACAGGGTATGTTCAGCTTGCGTATGGCCGCCGTGGATAAAATGAAGGCCGGAGTAGTCAGTATCGACGAAGTCTTCTCGGTAACCTCTGCCGGCGCCTGAACCCTCAAATAAATTCCTTGTAGTCCAAGAGCTTAGGCTCAAAAATAAGCCTAAATTCTTTCAAGATTCGACTAAATAATCCGATAATAATAGCAAACGCTGTTTTGTACCAAATTGATAAAATTTTAAGCTGTCTGGAGATAATAGATGGTATCCCTGCGCGAATTACTTGAGCAGATGGTCAAAATGGGTGCCTCCGACTTACACCTGACCGTCGGTTCGCCACCGGTCGTGAGAGTTGACGGCAAGCTTCAAAGACTGAATCACGACATCCTCACCAGCGAACAAACCAAGAAGCTCTCATACTCGATGCTCAATGAAAAACAGAAACAGAAGTTCGAACAGAACTCCGAACTCGACTTCTCCTTCGGTATCGAGCAGATGAGCCGCTTTCGCTGCAACATGTTCATGCAGCGGGGCAACGTCGCCGTCGCCTTACGTCAGATACCTTACAAGATCAGGACCTTCGACGAACTCGGACTTCCCAAAGTAATTAGCGACTTCTCGAGACTCCCCAGGGGCCTCGTGCTCGTTACCGGGCCTACCGGTTCCGGTAAATCCACAACGCTGGCTTCGATCATTGACAAAATTAACAAGGAACGCCCGGTCCATATTATCACCGTCGAAGATCCCATCGAGTATCTTCACCGGCATCAAACAGCGCTGATCAATCAACGCGAAGTCTACTCCGACACCCAGAGCTTCGCTGCCGCCCTGAAGTACGCTCTGCGTGAGGATCCCGATGTCGTACTGATCGGCGAGATGCGCGATCTGGAGACTATCGAAGCGGCGCTCTCGATATCGGAAACGGGACATCTTGCCTTCGCGACGCTGCACACCAACTCGGCCTCGGAATCTATCAACCGAATAATTGACGCTTTCCCGACCAACCAGCAGGAACAGATTCGAATTTCGCTGTCCTTCACGCTTCAGGCTATCGTATCGCAGACTCTCATTCCCAAGATCGGCGGCGGACGCGTCATGGCCATGGAAATCCTGGTCGTAACGCCGGCTATCAGGGCGCTCGTAAGGGATGACAAAGTGCACCAGATATACTCCATGATTCAGTCCGGACAGAAGTTTGGAATGAAGACCATGAATCAGTCTCTTGCCGAGCTGTATCAGACCGGCAAGATAACGATAAATGACGCTATGAATTGCAGTCACAATCCTCAGGAATTGAGTGAGTCGCTGTCAAAACAGAAAACCGCGGCTTTTTGATTAAGCCGTTTTTTAGAAAGGATTGAGCTGTGCCAGTCTTTGAATATAAAGGTAAGACCCTTGCCGGAGCTGCCGTCAAAGGCGAACTCAAAGCCAATACCAGGGCTGACCTCGAACGGGTGCTCAGGCAGAACCGGATCATGGTAACGTCTATCACCAAGAGAGCCCCTGAAATACAGATCAAGTTCGGCAGCGGTATCAAACGTATCGACGTCTCGCGATTCACCCGACAGTTTGCCACCATGATCGGCGCCGGACTTCCGATGGTTCAGTGTCTTGACATTCTGGCTTCCCAGATGGAAAGTAGAGAACTGGCCAAGATAGTAAACCAGGTGAAAGATTCCGTACAGGGCGGTTCCACGCTTTCGGAGGCCCTTGCTCGTCATCCGAAGATTTTCGACCCCCTTTATTCTAACATGGTCGAAGCCGGTGAGGTCGGCGGCGCTCTCGACGCCATTCTCAACCGTCTGGCGGTCTACCGCGAGAAGGCGGACCAGTTGATTAGAAAAGTAAAAGGCGCTATGGTCTACCCGGCGGTGATCGTCGTGGTCGCGGCCGCCGTTACTGTCGGTATGCTTGCTTTCATCGTACCCGTATTCGCCAAGATGTTCGGTGGACTGAATGCCGAGTTGCCCAAGCCGACCCAGATCGTACTGATGATCTCCAACTTTCTCAAGGCAAACTTCCTTTATTTGGTCGGTGGGGCAATAGGCGGCTTTGCAGTGTTCGTCTGGTGGAAACGCACCCCTGCCGGCGCCCTCCTCTGGGATAAATTCCTGCTGGCGTCCCCGGTACTCGGTAACCTTGTCAGGAAATCGTCGATCGCCAGATTCACGCGCACGCTCGGAACACTGCTCGCTTCCGGTGTCTCGATTTTGGAAGCTCTGGAAATCACCGCCAAAGCGGCCGGCAACCTTGTCGTGGCCAACGCCATCAACAAGTCCGTGCTGTCCATCGCCGAAGGTGATACCATTACCGGACCCCTGAAAGAAACCGGCGTGTTTCCACCGATGGTCACTCAGATGATCTCCGTGGGTGAAAAAACCGGTGGACTCGACGAAATGCTTAACAAGATTGCCGATTTCTACGATGAAGAGGTGGATGAAGCCGTATCGGCTTTGACCTCCGTTATCGAGCCGATCATCATCGTCTTTATGGGTATCGTTATCGGTGGTATCTTGATCGCTATGTACCTGCCGATGTTCGACATCATTGGCAAGATTTAAAAAGCACAGCGGTATTGTACAATTGAATCGATAATAACGGCGCCGCATGGCGCCGTTCATTTTATGACAGAGCAAAACTCGACAAACAAAACCGGCTGGTTTTTGCCTCTCCGGCTCGCGCACTACATCGTACTCTTCGCGGTCGTTGTGTTCTGGATGAAATATCCCCAGTTCATGCGACTCCAGTTCGTACTGTACTCCATCTGTACGCTACTGTTCGGCCTTTTGCTGGCGGCCAGCAAGAGACACCGCCTCACGGGCCTTACTGCCGTCGTTATCAGCCTGCAATTTGTATTCGAGATCGTCATCGAATCGAGCATCATCTTCTCCACCGGCAACGTGAACTCGCCGTTCTCGGCGCTGTTCATACTTACCATAGTAGCCGCGGCTCTGATTTATCGCTTGCTCGGCACGCTCGTCGTTGCCTCACTGGTCTCCATCGCCTACGCCTTTATAATATGGCTCGGTTTGGCCGGCGCCGGCGGAGATCCCGAATTCTCCGTGCGCGCCCTAAAAACTATATTCCTGACCGACGACTCGGCCTTTTACTCGATCTTCTTACACATCCTGATTTTCTATCTCGTCGCCTTCATCTCAGGATACCTGGCCGAACGCCTTAAACAACGCGACCGTCAGCTTGCCGACACCTCGATGGCCCTTAAAAAAGCCAAACTGGAAACCGATGATATCCTCAAGCACCTCAACTCAGGCTTGCTCACCATCGATTCCAGAGGATTTATCATATACTTCAACCGCGCCGCCGAGCGAATTCTGGGCTACGGCGAAGAGGATGTCAAAGGCATGTATTGCGGGGATGTCTTTGCCGAAAGAATGCCGCAACTGGCGGGTTTCCTCATCGATGGTGTCAAAAATCGGATGGAACATCCAAGAGTCGAAATTGATATAATCAATAACAACGGACAGAAAGTACCCCTCGGCCTTTCTACTTCAATCCTCACGGAAGAGGGCAGGGGGATGAGAGGAATAATCGCCATCTTTTCTGACCTGACTGAAGCCAAGAGACTTGAGGCCAAGGTCAGAATCGCTGATCGATTGGCTGCCGTAGGTGAACTCTCTGCGTCTATTGCCCACGAGATCCGAAACCCGCTGGCAGCCATATCGGGTTCTGTTGAGGTACTCAAAAACGATTTGCAACTCGACGGAGAAAACCAGAAGCTGATGACCCTGATAATCAAAGAATCAGACCGTCTGACAAAGATTCTCAATGAGTTTCTTACGTACGCCAGAATCGATCGCACATCCTACAACAAAGTAGAGTTGTGCCATCTGGTTAACGATGTTCTCGAAATCCTGCACCATCACAAGTCCCTCAATGACCGGATTGAGTTGGAATTCGAATCGGATGAACCATTCGTTTACGTTGTGGGCGATGAGGACCTGATTAAGCAGCTTCTTTTGAACCTGGCCACCAACGCCTTCGAGTCCTTCGAGGGAAAACCCGGACGCGTCAGATTCCGCCTGCAGGTGAACAGGCCCCGTGACAAAGTTGAACTCCATGTCGATGACAATGGTCCCGGAATCTCACCGGAGCACATGAAGAAAATTTACCAGCCGTTTTTCTCGACCAAGAAGCAGGGGACAGGTCTTGGATTGTCGATTGTCCATCGGATTTGCGCCGCCCTGAAGCTGAAAATCGATGTTAACTCGCAGCCGGGTCGGGGGACCTCCTTCGTCGTGGAGTTCACCACCTACAACCAGCAGAAAGGGGCTCGGACAGCGGAGCCCAACGCTACCGTCTGTCGTTGAAGACCGGCCGGAAATATGCCCTCATGACTTTCCTCTTGTTTTTTTCAAGCCGTTGTTTAACTTATCAGATTAGCAACAAGATAGAGGGAGATAGAAAATTGAATATACTTCGACTAACCCTGATCGCCCTTGCTCTGGCGATACTGACTGGATGTGGCCCTGCGCAAATATCACCGGAAACAGCGCCGGCTCAAGATAACAAAGAAAACATCGTCGCTACCGCTGACAATTATTACGAACTCACCATGTCTCAACTTACCGCCCTGATGGCGAAAAGCGCAATCGTACCTCACGGAGGTGTGGTGGATACCGCCGAGATTGCCCGGTTTCTCGACAGTGTCGTGGTCGACACCCTCGTCGGCTGGGCCGCTTACGATGTCCGCCTTGAAGATGACTATGAACAGTATCGAATCTACCGGATGAGGTACCACGACGCTCTTATCGATCAGTATTTGAAGGATGTCGTCTATAATCAGGTTGAGGTTGATTCTCAGGAAGTGGTCGATTTCTATAACAGCCGGCCGGATCTCTTCAGCGAGCCGGAAAAGATATTTGTATATCACATCCTTTTAAATCCCAGAGGACTCAAAAACGGGCCCGATTCACTGAAATATCGTTATCATTCCTGGGAGGAAGTAAAACAGGAGACTGCCCGCCTGGCAAAGGAGATCCGGGACCATATCGATTCCAGGGAATCATTCATAGAGGCGGCCCGGAAGTATTCTCATGATACCCTTTCGGGCAATCAGGGGGGAGTGATAGGCTGGGCCGCCCGTGGTGTCTATGTTCATCCCTTTGACTCGGTAGCCTTTGCGCTGAATCCCGGCGAAACCTCCCAGCCGTACGAAGACGACAACGGTTGGCACCTTATCTACGTGGATGACCGGCGTGAAGCCGGCGTGCCACCCCTGAATGAGAGGCAATATATGTCGGCCTGGGTAACCCTGCGCACGATCAAGTCTAACGAACTGGGACAGTCCATCTTCGATACCCTGTTCGCCAATATGAGCCTCGAATACAATGAGCCGCTTTTGGATACGAATCTCTATAAGGTCGATAAACGAGAGTGGCTGGCCGTTGTCAACGGTGAGGATACCCTCGAGTGCAACGACGCCCTGACTGCAGAATACGATTTGAGACTGCAAAAGAAGATCAGCAATACCACGCCTGAACAAAAAAGAGAGATGCTCCGCGGCGTTGCGCAGAAAATCGCCCTGGTACAGCAGGCAAGAAGGCTGAAAGTTGATGAGAACCCCGATGTTGTGGCTGCGGAAAGATTCCTGCGTCATAAATATTCCAGGATCATCGTTGAAAGGGAGAAGAAAGATTTCGGCTGGCAACCGTCTGACAGTATGGTGGAACAGTATTACCAGGCGCATCTCGACGAATTCAGCCCGGAGAAGCCTCTGGTAGTCCAGCACATCATCGTACAGGACTCTTTGTTCGGTGACTTTATTCGCAGTCAGGCGATGTCAGGATATGATTTTCTGGACCTGGCCAAAGAGTACTATCCGGGCGACGAGGACGTGCGAGCCGAACTGGCGGACCTCGGGGAAATTGGCCGAGGCGATGTTCCTGATGCTTTCTACGAAGCAGCCCTGAGAGTCATGGTCGGAGAAGTTACTCATCCGGTCAAGACCGAGTATGGCTACCATGTTATCAAAGTGGTCGAACGACGCGAAATGCTGTCGCTCAAAGACGCCACTCCGCGAATAGTACAGATGTTCAAGAAGCAACATGCGGAGCAGGTCTACCGCGCTTTTCGAGATAAACTATTCGCTAAATATAACGTGCGTCTGACCGGAAACCTGGTACCGGTAGAACTGCCGCCGGTAACCCAACGAAGTTAGCCTGCATGGAAGCGGACAAACACGTGGCTGATGGTAACCAGATCAGCTTCGTTCACGAGATCATTCGCAAGACTACGCACACCGGGGCTCTGATTATTCCCGGAGGGTACTACTTTCTGCAGCTCAGTCGTGAGCAAATGTTGTCAATCATGGTCCCCGTCGCGTTGGCTATGGTCATTATCGATATTTCGAGACTCCGCCAATGGCGCTTCTGGACCGGTTTCGCCAGCAAAATCATCAGACCAATTATCCGGGATCACGAAGTTAAGGGCGACTTTACGGGCGCCTCATATATTCTTATATCCACCTGTCTCGCAGTGGCTTTGTTCGATAAACCCATCGCCATCGCAGCCCTCGTGTTTATCATTATCGGAGATACGTTTGCGGCAATAATCGGCAGGAGATTCGGTAAGCACCGGTTCTACAAAAACAAAACAGTGGAGGGGAGCCTGGGCTGCCTTATGGGCACACTGGCTTCTGTTATGTTATTACCAGATATAGCATTATCCGTAGCTGTCGTCGGTGCGGTTGTCGCCACCGTGATCGAAGCCTACTCCTTTGGGGTCGATGACAATGTCTCGGTTCCTCTTGTCTCCGGCCTCGCCATGACCCTGTTTTCGCGCGCCGTCACATTTTTGTAGATTGTTGTTGCCGTCAAAGCGTATTCTTTGTATAAGAAAGTGAACGCGGGAATCTCAAAAAAACCTCTCCATTGGAGGAATCTTAATGTCTAAGGGCAAGGTCAAATACTTTAACGACACAAAAGGGTGGGGCTTCATTGCAAGTGACGACATTGACCAGGATGTTTACGTTCATTATACCGCGATTAAAATGGACGGATATAAGACGCTGAGAGAAGGTCAGGAAGTCCTGTACGAACTGGCCAGCACCGACAGGGGTTACCAGGCCAGAAACGTTACTCCTCAGTAATAACAAACTCAGCCATTTAGCGAATATTATCGGGCCACCGAATGGTGGCCTTTTTATTGCTCGGCTCGCCGCGCGGCTATTGTGCGGCCGGTTTTTTTTCGTATATTGCGTGCCATGAAAGTAATCGATCTGCGCTCCGATACCGTCACGAGGCCGTCTCCTGAAATGAGACAGGCAATCGCTGAAGCCGTGGTAGGCGACGACGTTTTCGGCGATGACCCGACCGTCAAAGAGCTTGAACGTTACGCCGCCACCCTCTTTCAAAAAGAGGCCGCTCTGTATGTCCCATCCGGAACTATGGGCAACCAGATCTGTCTTAAAGCCAATTCGCGGCGCGGATGGGAATTGCTGTGTGACCGCGAGTGTCACGTGGTCAACTACGAGGTAGCCGGACCGGTGGTTCACGCCGGGCTTCTGGTCAATCTGATAACAACCGAATACGGTATGATCCCCGCTGAGACTGTTCGGCAGTCCATAAGACCGAAAAATCTTCATTGCCCACTCACCAAGATGGTCGCGCTGGAAAATACGCACAATCGGCACGGTGGAACGATCCTGCCCCAACAGGAAATTCTGAAAGTCAGGCAGGTCTGCGACGAGTTCGATCTTGTTTTGCACCTCGATGGAGCTCGTATCTGGAACGCGCACGTCGCTACCGGAATCTCCCTGCCTGAGCTGACTGCACCATTCGATTCGGTCTCCGTCTGTCTGTCCAAGGGCCTCGGAGCGCCTATTGGTTCGCTTATACTTGGATCGGGAGAGTTTATCGAACGCTGCCGGCGAGAGAGAAAACTGTTCGGTGGCGGTATGCGTCAGGTCGGAATCATCGCCGCCGCCGGATTATATGCCATCAAGAATAATATCGCTCGTCTGGCCGATGACCACACCAACGCCAGGCTGCTGGCCGAAGGACTGGATCGGTTGCCATGGTTTAAGGTAGAATTGAAACGCGTTCAAACCAATATCATCGTCGCCAATGTCGCTTCCGGATACTCCGCGGAGTCGGTTCTGGAGAAGATGAAAAAAAATGGTGTATTGGCGGTGCCGTTTGGTCCGACGAAGCTGCGGTTTGTTACGCACCTCGATGTAACACGCGACGACTGTGTCGAAGCGCTTAAACGAATAGAGTCGATTATTTAACCGGCGAAGATAGTCTGGACTGGCTCCTCGCACTGAGATAATCCCCGAGTTTCTTATCTTCCTCGAGAATGTGTGTCTGCCACCAGTCCCTCAAAAGCGCCAGTAGCTGAAACGCCGACATATTCTGGTCCCTTCGCAGCCCCTTAAGCAAATTCACGATAGTTTTGTGAAAAACATAATGCCTGGCGCGATGATCGCTGTAATACGGGAACCCGGCTGACAACATGAGCTTTTCCTCGGCCGCAAAATGTTCGCTCATGTGTCTGACTAACTCGGTTAATACTCCGCCAATTTCGCTGCGACCCGTGCCGCGAGAGATCGACTCCTGAAGACGATTTATCATCGCGAGGAGATTCTTGTGCTGGGTATCGATCTCGTCGACACCCACACTGAGAGAATCATGCCAGGCAAACATCGGCATTGATGCGGTCCCCCAAATCTACGCTCAAAAAACCTGTTGTGAAGCGGATGTCCTTGCCTCCGCATATAATACTAATATTATCGGAATAATATGGAATGTTTTTAGGGTTGTCAGGCTATCTAATTTGTGCTAAGTTAATATCACCTTGTCTCTTAATACTAAGCGAAATAGACAGACTGTCGATTGCTGACTGATGGCAAATAACGCGATAACAATACTCGGCTCCTCATCTGGCCACCCCAAGCCCGACAGAGCCTGCTCCGGATACCTGCTCAAGGCACAAGAGAGCCTTACGCTTCTTGACTGCGGAGGAGGGATAAGCTCGTCCTTTCTCCGTAGGGGTTACAGTTCGCTCGATGTCGCCAGGGTGTTTATCAGTCACACGCACCCTGACCATGTCAGCGACCTGCCGCTTTTTATTCAACTGACCTATCTCGATGGCAGAACTGACCCATTGGACCTTTACCTGCCTTCCGAATTCGTTGGCCCGTTTACGGCCTTTCTCCCTGCTATATACCTGATAGGAAGCAAGCTGCCCTTTGATCTGAACATCATGGGTTACGAAGATGGTTTTGTGTTTAAAGATGAGATCAAGATTACCGCTGTGGGCAACAAGCATCTTCAGGGCAATGGCACTCTCATATCTCAACTCGGCCTTCCCAACAAAATGCAGTGCCACTCGTTTGATATCGAGATTGCCGGTAAATCAGTCTTCTATTCGTCCGACATAGCCTCTCTCGATGAGATCCTGCCGCGGTTGAGAGGCAAAGATGTTGCCGTAATCGAGTCAACTCATATCGATATTGAGAGACTGCTCGGTCTTGCAGGCGACCTTAATGTCGGTCGGTTTGTTATCAGCCACCTGGGTACACCTGATGAGGTAGCAATGATCAATGAAATGGCTACCAAAGCCGGCGTTGACAATCTGGTCACCGCTCTCGATGGCATGGAAATCGAGCTATAGTCGCATTTTAGCTGTAAAGTCGTCGTAGTATTTTAGAATTAGATCCGTCGTGTTTTTCGATTCGAAGATACTGCCGCCGTCGCTGTTGATGCCGCTGAAAGTTGACAGAATGTATTCTACGTCTTCTCGCTCAATTTCATACAGGATAAAGTACGCCGCGTCAAGTTCGGCCATGATTTCCGCCCGCTCTTCGGGTTTCCACTTATGGACCGGTGGGTTAAATCCGGCGGACTCGGCCAATGAAATCACGTCGTTGCTGGTACAGGAGAGCTTCAGCACTCGTTCAGAAATCCACGTCACCAATTGAGTGGATTGCTCCCACCGACATCTGGCGTTATAGAAATCGGGAGAGAATATCGGCAACTGCTCAACAATAAAGAAATTGAGTGTGACCGCTCCGACTTTTTGGCGCGCGCAGAAATCCAAGGGTATAGAATTTAGATTAGCTAACAAACACATTTCCGATAGAGGACCAGCAGACGTTAGTAATACCGGAAAGTGGTTGGTTACAGCGGACAGAGGAATAGATGCGGCAATCATCGTTCGTTGATTGGTTGCACTTGTTATGTCTTTGAACCCAAGTAAATATGAAACGCTACTGCTTAACCGGCTCGTAACCGATTTACTCTCAACCCACCATCTGGGCTTCACGAAGTATTCCGGATTCTGATACTGCGTCAACGACGAAGCGGCTGTCTGCCCCTGTCGCATCCAATTGTCGGACTTCACCACCACGCTTGCGGCTCGGTGGTCGTACATCTGGATCATTTTGGCCTCATAGAGAGGCAGGAAAACACTTTTGCCCTTCTTCCAGATTGGACCAGAACGCTTGTAACCTTGTCCAGCCAATTGTTCCGCTGTATGAAAAAGCTCAGCGTCATTGGTCTGATCAAACATCCTTAGAAAACTTATGCCCCAAGGATTGCCGCCTGACTCGCGAGTCTTGTCTACCAAAACGGGAACACGTTTGTATATGGCCTTCGTTATCTCAGCATCCATTCTCGTGCGGAAGATTGGGCAGGTTTTGGTGTTGGGGTTGAGAAGCCCTATGTCTGCGTTTGATAGAGTAATTCGCTTGTTCGGATTTCTCAGGTCCTCGATTTGATGCGAAAAAAATGAGAACTCAGGTGCTAATTTGGGATTGCCAACGCCAAAAAGCAATATTGAGAACTTAAACCTGCCGTCTACATCAGCGAAAATCTTCTTGCGGTTCTCAAAGTCGTAAAGGCCGCGCAAGCGACCGGTGGATAGCAGTTCGCTGAAGAAATGCTGTGTCGTATAATCCGTGGCAATGCCGGAAGGAACCAGTATGCCTACCCTTCCATCGACACTCACAATATTAGCAGCCAGTTCCGCGAAAGTAGCATACGTATTTATATCGCCTTTGGCTGTGAGGGGGAAACGCCCGGATTTTCTAACGTGAGAAAGGGTTGCCTCCGCAGTCTTTTTGGCGTTTTCGTAACGTTCGTGGAGGGATGGATTCGCCTTTTTTAGTTTGGCAATCAGGGTTCGGCGAGTTGCCGCGCTTACAGCGGCCGCGATATTGGGCTCGATTATGTCAAAAAACTCCCGTTCCTGAAGTTTCATTCTCTCCCAGGGAGGGTTTCCTATAACACAATCGAACCCAGCATTCTTACGGGCGAAAACGGCTGGAAAAGTTGTTTCCCATTCCATCGCGCGAGGGTGGACCTCCGGATCGGTTACGAGGCTGTTTCCGCAGACAATGTTCTGTGAGAGGTCAGCCAGCGTTTTACCTATTTGCGCCGACCTAATCCAGAGCGCGAGTTGCGTGATTTCCACTGCTTCGGGCGACAGGTCCACGCCATACAGGTTATCATTGAGAATGTAATTCGGAATGGCATCAAGCAAATCCGCTGGTGCCGTTGTTTCGTGAAACACAAGTTGGTCAACGACCTCATGATACTTCTCTTCCAGAACATCATATGCGCTTATCAGGAAAGCACCACTTCCACACGAGGGGTCGACAATCTTAATGTCCTTTAGAATACTTAGGCACTTTTGCCAGTATGCCGCATAATTTGCATCTGCTTCGGCAGCAGTCCGGGGATTCCCGTGAATGCCAAAGAGGGATTTCAGGGATTCGAATCGTTCTTCAACGAGCTTTCCAATCGTATTATACGTAATGAACGATGTAAACTCGGGCGGGGTATAGTATATCCCGTGCCGTTTGCGTTCTGCGGACTTAGCCATCTTTCGCTTTTCATCGTCACCGACTATTTCGTTAAACAGCCCGCCAAGCTTTAATCTTCCTATGTCGCTAATTGACTTCTCAAACAAGTGTCCCAGTACATCGACGTTGATTTCGTCTCTGAAGTCATACTTGCCAATGTTGCGGAAGAAGTCGGTCCAATCATCTTCGAGGTCGAGATTGTCAACCTCCATATCTTCCCTGAATAGGCCGCCGTTGTAACAGGAGATATCGCTCGGCTTATGACCCTTATCGATGCTTCTGAAGAGGTTGACGAAATTGCGCCAGCGCGGATTGGTCACCTGCGCAAAAGGAGGAATATCGCTGTGAGCTTTATCAAGCAAGTTCTCAGGCAGCAACCCGCGATCCTCACAAAAGGCGATAAACACGACCCGGTCCAGCAGCTTTTGGGTGATCGATATAGCGTTTTCCAGCGACTTCGAAAGCGGTTTGTTGGTGAGGTGTCGTATGAGTTCCACTCTCTCACGGTGATACGCATCGTAGAGAATCTGGCCGACCTCCTGTTGCTGCTGTTCTGTCTGCCTAAGAAGCGTGTCGGCTCTCGGGGTTTCATGAAAGATAGATGGGACCAGTCCTCCGGAAGCGAACAGGTAGTAGAATTCTTCAAACACTTCGGTTTTGCGCAAGTCCTGAAGAACGAACAACTGACAGGTTTTCGTGGTCTGGTTTCGGTTGTACAGCCGAAAACTGACTATGTTGCTGACAATTCCCCACTGACAGGCGGGTTGTTCATTTAGGTAGTCCCAGCATTGTTGGACAGGCGTACGCCCGTTGAATCGATCTCGGTCGAGGTTTACCTTCGGGCCCTTCAATTCTATAAGAGCGTGGGGCGGGTTTTTTGTGCCGTGCTTAAAGACCCCCAGCGCTGCATCAGCTATCCCGCCATTGACGGAGTATTTCGGTTCAAGCTCCCAATGGTCGGCGTTTTCCGTGAACATAAGGTGACCGAGGGCTTTCCCAAAGATATCCGTCAGAAACTCAGCTTCAAGTTGTGACTCAGATTTAGATTCGAGTTTGCCGCTTTCGTCCAGTTCGGCCCACTTGCATATAATCTGATAGGCGCGATCCTGCTCCTCGCCCTTCAAACGATGGTCGGAGGCGGCTTTGCGGAGGAATCTGGGGATGAACAGGTTTTGTCGTCGAACGCTGTCACCGTAGCGGACTTTGTCCAATTCTGGAAACAACTGACCCTGAGGCTGTGCCATTAGGTTCACTCCCCTGTTTGAGACACTTGGAACATTTACTGAATCAATACAGCATAAGTGTCTAAATCAACAACTTTTATATCACAAATAAGGCCCCGTGTCTTTCGCACGGGGCCTTGATCGAAGTAGCTATTACTTGATTACGAAGTGATCTTAGCCACCATGAAATCACGGTTCATCTTCGCGATGAACTTGACTGAGATTTCCTTCGGACAGGCAGCTTCACACTCGTAATAGTTCGTGCAGTTGCCGAATCCCTCCAGATCCATCTGCGCGATCATCTTCTTGACCCGGTCCTTGCGTTCGGCCTGACCCTGTGGCAGATAGGCGAACTGAGACACTTTGGCCGAGACAAAAAGCATGGCCGATGCGTTCTTGCACGAGGCGACACAGGCGCCGCAGCCAATGCAGGCCGCGGCATCCATGGCCAGATCGGCGTTCTTTTTCGGGATCGGAAGAGCGTTGGCATCCGGCGCGCCACCGGTGTTAACCGAAATAAAGCCGCCGGCCTGCATGATTCTGTCAAACGCTGAACGATCAACAATCAAGTCTTTTACGACAGGGAAGGCCCTGGCCCGCCAGGGCTCGATATAAATCACGTCACCGTCTTTGAAATACCGCATGTGAAGCTGGCAGACGGTAGTGGCTTTCTGCGGGCCGTGCGCTCTGCCGTTAATCATTAGAGAGCACATGCCGCAGATGCCTTCACGGCAGTCGTGGTCGAAAGCGATCGGCTCGATCCCCTGTTGAATCAATCCCTCGTTGACAACATCGAGCATCTCAAGAAAGGACATGTGGTGATTGATATCCTTCGCTTCGTACTTTTCCAGACGGCCTTTATCGTTAGCGTTCTTCTGGCGCCATACATGTAGTGTGAGATTCATTATTTGTAACTCCTTGTTGTCAGTTCCACATTCTCAAAAACAAGGGGTTCTTTATGTAAAGCGGGCTCCTTTCCGTAGCCGGTGTACTCCCAGGCCGAAACATAGCAGAAGTCTTTGTCGTTACGCAAAGCCTCGCCTTCTTCGGTCTGGTACTCCTCGCGGAAATGAGCGCCGCAGGATTCCTGCCTTGTCAGAGCGTCATAGCACATCACCTCGCCGATCTCGAGGAAATCGGCGACCCGTCCGGCAAGCTCAAGCTGCTGATTGAGTTCTTCGTTCGAGCCCATCACCTTGACATCCTGCCAGAATTCCTCGCGCAGAGCCGGTATCTCCTGAAGAGCCTTCTTCAAACCGGCCTCGTTACGTCCCATGCCGCAGTATTCCCACATGATCTTACCGAGAGCGCGATGGAAAGTATCGGGAGAACGCTTGCCCTTTATCGAGAGCAATTTGTTCATCCTCTCCGTCACTTCCTGCTCGGTTTTCTTGAACTCGGGGTGATCCGTGGTAATTTTCGATACACCCGCACGGGCAAAATGATTACCGAGAGTGTAAGGAATCACGAAATAACCGTCAGCCAGACCCTGCATCAGCGCGCTCGCTCCAAGACGATTGGCGCCGTGGTCGGAGAAATTCGCCTCACCCGCGACGAACAGGCCGGGGATTGTGCTTTCGAGGTTGTAGTCAACCCACAGTCCACCCATCGTGTAATGCGAGGCCGGGTAGATGCGCATCGGAACAGTGTACGGGTCCTCACCGGTAATCCGCTCATACATCTGGAACAAATTGCCGTAGCGCTCTTCAATCACCCTCTTGCCGAGACGCTTAATAGCGTCGGCGAAGTCGAGATAAACACCGACTCCGGTCTCGCCAACACCGCGTCCGTCATCGACAACCTCCTTCGCACTGCGCGATGAAATATCGCGCGGAGCAAGGTTACCAAAACTCGGGTATTTGCGTTCGAGATAGTAGTCGCGCTCGTTCTCCGGAATCTGTCCGGCTGGTCTCTTGTCGCCCTGGTTTTTGGGCACCCAGATACGACCGTCGTTCCGTAGCGATTCCGACATGAGAGTGAGCTTCGATTGATACTCGCCGGTGACCGGAATACAGGTCGGGTGAATCTGCGTGAAACACGGGTTGGCGAACACAGCGCCTTTCTTATAAGCACGAAAAGCTGCGGTAACGTTGCAGCCCTTGGCGTAGGTGGCAAGGTAGAAAACATTACCATAGCCGCCCGTACACAGAACGACCGCATCGGCCGCGTGCGAACTGATTTTGCCGCTGACCATGTCGCGCACGACGATACCGCGAGCACGGTTATCAACAACCACGACATCGAGCATCTCCGTGCGCGGGTACATTTTTACTTTACCCAGCCCGATCTGACGTGACAGCGCCGAATAGGCGCCGAGCAGAAGCTGCTGGCCTGTCTGGCCGCGGGCGTAGAACGTACGCGACACCTGGGCGCCGCCAAACGAGCGGTTGTCCAGAAGACCGCCGTACTCACGCGCAAACGGCACACCCTGGGCCACGCACTGGTCGATGATGTTCGTGCTCACCTGGGCCAGACGATATACGTTGGCCTCACGGGAGCGGAAATCGCCGCCCTTAATCGTGTCATAAAACAGTCGAAACGTCGAGTCGCCGTCATTCTGATAATTCTTGGAGGCATTGATACCGCCCTGAGCGGCAATACTGTGCGCGCGGCGCGGAGAATCCTGATAGCAGAAGCAGGATACGTTGTATCCGAGCTCCGCCAGCGATGCCGCCGCCGAGGCGCCCGCCAGACCGGACCCGACAACTATGGCTGTATATTTTCTCTTGTTCGCGGGATTGACCAGCTTCATCTCGAAACGGTGCTTATCCCACTTTTCTGCCAGTGGCCCCGAAGGGATTTTGGGATCAAGTTTCATCTAGTGTCCTCCTCCCGGCAGTGTTACGAATTTCAAAAGTACGGCTACCGGCATCGAAGCGTAGCCGATAAAGATTACAACCGCGAAAAGGTTGCTTAAGAACTTGAGCTTGGGGAGAATTTTATCATTGTTCCAGCCCATCGTCTGAAAAAACGACTCCGAGGCGTGACTGAGATGAAACGCCAGCAGGAACATAGCCACGATGTAAACACCGGAAATGATATAGTTGCTGAAGCCTAAAATCACCATCGAATAAACATCATGCCGACCAAGCGGATCCTCAAGATGAGAGTACTCCGGGTTCGTCGCTATCAAAGTAAAATGAAGAAGGTGATATACGATAAAGAACAGCAGCAACAGACCGGTGTATATCATTGTCCTCGATGAGAGAGAGGCCTGCACGGTATCCTCGCGGCGATACGCGACCGGTCGAGCGCTGCGGTTCTGAAGCCACAGATAAGCGCCGTACCAGATGTGCAATACCGCCAGAACCGCCAGGACCAGTCTGAAGCCCCACTTGATTGCCCCGAGCGATTGGAGAGTCTCGGCGTATTTATTGAGCTGTTCTTGCCCGATAAATAGCTGAAGATTCCCAATCAAATGGACAATCAAAAAGCCGATCAGGCAAATGCCGGTGACAGCCATCAGGACTTTCTTACCGACAGAGGCTGATATAAAACTGACCGATGATTGAGTGGTTACCATTTGATTTAACCCTACGGTAGTCATAAAGTTTGAATCCTTTTTGTTGTAAATTGTGAAAATACGCACAAGCGACCGTATGGTCAATGAAAAAAATGGGATGCACACGCGCAGGGGCGCTTTACATTGAAGATATTTTGAATCATGAGTTTAGCCATGATGCCGAAATTAGATAGAAAAGCCGGCTCGAACCAACCGCACAGGTGTATAAGGCCAAAGACCACGCGGGAAATTAGGTTTGACATATGCCCGCTGATATGATATGTTCGCATTTTATCGAGGGAAAATAGTTTAACTTTCTGAGGGAGATATGCATGCGTAGATTCCTATTGTTACTCGCTGTTTTTGCTGCCGCAACTGTGCTTGCCGGGTCCGCTATGGCAGCCGGTATAGCCCTGAAAATCTCCGGGCCGGGAGCTGTCAACGACAGCACCATCAAGGCCGGGGAAAAGGTGTCATTCGACCTGTATTTCGAGAACGATACCGTTTTTACCCTGATTAACGTCGGCTTCAAAATCACTTCGCCGGATATCGCGGCCGTGACTCACGTGGCCGACAGCGGCAAGGGCAGAAACGTGATGGGCGATGTCAAGGCCTACAACGGCTTTCAGGACAACTCCATCTTCGATATGGGCGGGCTTCACGTTGTCGAGACCGACTGGGACGGTAAGCTTCCCGAACTGATCGGCTTTGGCGCTCTGTGTGTCCAAAACACATATCAGCCGCACCCGATGCAGAAGAATATCTCGATGGATATGATCTTCAAAACGCCGGGTACGGTGGTTGTGGATTCGGCATTCTTCCCGCCGCGGGGAGTGTGGATGTTCGCCGCGCCGAAAGTGTCGCCGACATGGCCCGGACCATACAAATTTACAGTCGTTGAATAGCGACTGTTAGATTATCAAAGCCCGCCGGATGGCGGGCTTTTTTTTCGCTGCAGTTTTGCGAAAGGCCACGGGCTGCCGTGACCAACGGGTGTCCGACAGGGGAGAGTCGTCAGTCAAAATTTATCAGAATCTATGCAAACGTCTATTTGACGTAAATCAGCTTGATAATCTGCGATTCGCTGTCGCCCTGCAGGCGAGCGAAATAAACACCGCTCGACTGCGGCATGCCGTCGGAATCGGTACCATCCCAGTAAGCGAAGAAAGTCCCGGGGGCGAAATTGCCCTGCGCCAGCACCGCAACTTCCTGCCCGAGGATATTGTAGACTTTCAGGGTGGCGTGTTGACTCTGCTTGATTTCGAACGATAACCGCGTCTCGCCGTTGAACGGATTCGGATTGTTCTGGTAGAGTACCAGCGAAGACGGCACCGGCTCGCTCGTCGAAGCCGTGGCCTGAGTCGCGGGCGCGTTTATATCGAAGCGGTAGACCAAAACCGTATCGCCGGAGCGCCCGACCATGTTTAATACCGATGGATTGCTGTAGGTTTCAAAGAAGGTAACATCGGAAAGCTTTCGGCCCAGATAAGTCGAATCGACAACATCGCCATTGGAGTAATCCAGAAAGACCACATGGTCATCGCGAAGCATTCCGACCAGAAGGCGCTTGTCGGCATAGACGTGCTCGAAGCGGGCGTTTTCGATTTCGGTGTACCACAGTTCGGTGAGGATGCCGCCATCGTAGCCATAGCAGGCCACATGCGAAGCAAGACGCGAGTGCATGCTCAAAAGATCTTCGGACAACCCCTGATAGATGATTTCTTTCTTGGGTGTCAGGTCGCTGAAGTCGCCGGTGAACAGGGCATAGGATATTCCCTGCTCGGTTTGCTGGCTGCCGAGATTGGCCGCCAGCGTATCCTGGAAACTCAGCGAGGTCCACTTGATCTGCCCGATATCGGAATTGCCGAAAGCATCGGGGAAATTCCAACTGTAAACATAATTTTTGAACGCGAAGAATTCTTCGGTGATGTCGCCGGTAACATCGCCGCTTCGGATCTTCGTCACCGCGGCCCGCATCATCTCGGTCTTGAGGTCAGCCGAGTAAAGGATTGTGGTCGGGGCGATTTCGCTCGATGATCCCATGCCCGGCGAGGAATCATCGTACAGAAGCGCTGTCTCAAACCACAACCCCTGCACTGTTCCATCGGAGGATCGCTTGAGCGAGATATTCTGTGACTCGACCGCGCTGAGTTGGCCGAAGGCGGTGAAGCAATTCGTGGGGATGCGTTCGACCAGGAGACCATCGGGGAATATTCTCACCAGTCCGATAGAGGGCGTCTCACTGTCGCGGTTGAGCAGCACGTACACATAAAGCGTGTCGCGTTTCGGGCTGTAGTAGTGGACTGTTTTGGCGGGAGTGCGGCTGAAGTCGATCGTGATGAGGCTGTCGCGCGTGAAATCGTCTATGATAATGCGGTTGTTGTTTTGGTCGCAGTAGATAAATCCGGCGTGCTGCGCCGCAGCATCCACGATAGGATCGACACACGCATAGTTTTCCGCGCCGCCGATTTTTTCGGAGAAAATTATCTCGTATGGAGCGGCCCAGACGGTGGAAAACGATAGCAATGTCAGAAAAAGGGTATTTAGCAATCTTACCATAGGCAATCCATGTTACATCGCTATATAGAATACGCACTGAAAGCTGTAAAGTTTTAACAGTTGTTTGGGCGCATTTTTCGCATGACGGTCTGTTTTGTAAGGCTTTGGTTGACAACGGTTTAACGTTGGGCGCGAAAATATCATGTATGTTTGTGTCTCCGTTTGGGTTATGGGGATTTGGCTTCGTTTTGATATTTTTGTGTTTAAGTCACCCCCGCCTCTTATCGTCACCCCCGCCTCTTATCGTCACCCCTGCCTCTTATCGTCACCCCCGCCTCTTATCGTCACCCCTGCCTCTTATCGTCACCCCCGCGAAAGCGGGGGCCCAGCGAGTAGGGCAGAACCCGAAGCGGTTCTGCCGTTATCATCGCGTTTCGAAATTGGCTTTGTTCCGTTATTTTTCAGGGATCCTAAAATCATGTTTTCCCTTCCTAACTGTTTTTTTCGTCGATATTTACCGCCATTTCTGAAAGCCAATTGGATGCACCATATTTGGCCTTGTGCCCGGTGAACCTTCAGATTCTAACCTTGTGCCCGGTGAATCTTGGCCTTGTGCCCGGTGAATCTTCAGATTCACCGGGTCCATGTTCGTCATCTCCGCCACGGCCCCACCTCATACCTACCGATCCCGCCCGTCTTTTTACACCGATGTTGTTGGAAAAATGCGGGGGGCACTGCTTAAGCATATTTAAACAGTGCACTCAGTGAGTGCACAATTGGGCTGGAGCTTGACAGCAATAACCGATTAAGTGCATTTACGAGCATGATTTCGTAACTGTCGAACACGCTGGAGCTTGACAGCAATAACCGATTAAGTACATTAGACCCCGGCGACGGCTACCAGCAAAATATGCTGGAGCTTGACAGCAATAACCGATTAAGTACATTACCACAGTGCGTTCATCGGCCTGTCCAGCCGCTGGAGCTTGACAGCAATAACCGATTAAGTACATTACCATTGCGGCCCGTAGAGACGCATACGGAGCTGGAGCTTGACAGCAATAACCGATTAAGTACATTGCGCCTATCATAAGATCGTGGTCTCCCGTTGCTGGAGCTTGACAGCAATAACCGATTAAGTACATTTGTTGCGCAGATTGCGCAGCAGGGCCAGAGCTGGAGCTTGACAGCAATAACCGATTAAGTACATTGCTACGGTTGTAGCGCAGATGCCGGAGCCAGCTGGAGCTTGACAGCAATAACCGATTAAGTACATTGGCGCGGTTCAACTCTTTAATCGTCATATTGCTGGAGCTTGACAGCAATAACCGATTAAGTACATTGAGCCGCCTTGATTTGTTGAGTTCGGCTTTGCTGGAGCTTGACAGCAATAACCGATTAAGTACATTATATTCCGGCGCCGGCATCCGGACTTACGGTGCTGGAGCTTGACAGCAATAACCGATTAAGTACATTAGAAAAGAAAACCAAGAAAAACGCCAAGAGGCTGGAGCTTGACAGCAATAACCGATTAAGTACATTTTTTGGTAATGACTTATAGAGTATTACTTTGCTGGAGCTTGACAGCAATAACCGATTAAGTACATTTTAGCTTGTTAGCCTTAACGCCGGAAAACGGCTGGAGCTTGACAGCAATAACCGATTAAGTACATTCTCATCGTCATGGCTGTCATGTTCGACCAAGCTGGAGCTTGACAGCAATAACCGATTAAGTACATTGAGTGGGCACACACATTCCTTCTTAACCGCGCTGGAGCTTGACAGCAATAACCGATTAAGTACATTCCAAAGACCGCTATGTCTTCATCGGGTCGCGCTGGAGCTTGACAGCAATAACCGATTAAGTACATTTGTTGAAACGAGTGGGGAATGACATTCAAAGCTGGAGCTTGACAGCAATAACCGATTAAGTACATTACACAATACAAATACTATCCAATGGGTAGAGCTGGAGCTTGACAGCAATAACCGATTAAGTACATTCAATAGGGTCAGCGTCAAACGCGCCAGATTGCTGGAGCTTGACAGCAATAACCGATTAAGTACATTGTTCCAACATAATGGCCATCCGTGATTACCGCTGGAGCTTGACAGCAATAACCGATTAAGTACATTTAAACCCCTTGTTAACGCTTGTTTAACAGGGGGTTTTGCTGTTTCCCCTGTCAAAAAAGTAGTAATTGTTCGGGTGGTTTTTCGGTCTGCGCCCGTTTTTTTCCGAGAAATACCTGCATTTTTCCGAATTGATGATCGGTTACGGCCAGCAGACGCACCTCTCCTTGTGGCGGGAGTGTCTTTTTTAGCCGCTCCCGGAACACCGTTGCCCGTTCCTCGCTGTTGCAGTACCGCGAGTAGACCGAGTACTGAAGCATTGTGAATCCTTGCTTCAGAAGACTTTTGCGGAAGTTGGTGTACTGCCGTCGAGCGGCGGGACTATCGACAGGCAAATCAAACATCGCAAACAGCCACACAGCTCGGTACTCCGAAAAGTCACGTCTTCGCTTTGTCATTTCTGAACTCCGGAACGCAAAGCTTTTGCTTTTTGCCCTCGAGCATTGAGAGCAGAGAGCCGGCCAATCGGGATGTACTCTCAAAGATTGACAGATATTCCTTTTTGACGCGGCATTTCGCTGACATCAGCCCGGAAATCAAAATTGATTTGGAGTCTCTATCCAGGTCGACGCCCGGACCAAAGTCGCCAACAAGGCGGTGGACGATTTTATCCACACAGGGGCGATATGGCTCCATGAGATCATCGGCGAGGCAGAAGGAATTGTAGCGGTTGTGGTGATGTATACCCAGGCAGGGGTGCAGCCCGGCGGCGCAGACGGCGCGGGAAACGATTCCCCTCAGAATGGCATAGCCATAATTCAATAGGCGATTGATATCATTGTCTGCCCCCGGCACGCGTCGGAATTTTTCGTCGAACAGAGCGGGCCAGTAGCGGCGGGAAGCGAGAGCCTCAAGGTTTCCGCTATCGCCGGACTGAACTTGAGCGGCGAGGCGGAGCAGGCCGCTGTCGCCGCCGTTGAGCTTGGCGAGAAGGCAGCCCTGCGCCCGTATTTTGGCGGAGACAATTTGCTTCCAGGCGTTCTTCTTGACGGGCAACGAGGCGCCCGCCTGTATGGCAAAGCGTTCGGCCTGAACGAAGTTCCCGTCAAGCGGGAGGAGCATGCCGGCGGGCATCCGTCTATCATTACAGGAGATAAATATGCCGCCTGAAGAGCATATGCCGCTCAAAACTGCATGCGTATAGTGCACGGCCGGGTGGGATACAATCAGCGCCAGGATATCTTCCAGCGGGACAGAATCTTCCCTTTCAGGCCGCCTGATAAGAAGTTGCCCGAGGTGAACGCTCAACGATGCTGCTTCTTCGGATAAGTCGATAACTCGTTTTTCCATTTCCCCACTGTCTATTATCGACAGATGGAGAGAGCATCTTTAGCGGGCCGAGTTGCTCAGTCATTGGCGTTTCGAAGGTCACCCACGGGAGTCACAAATAGCTTTTGGCAGTGTAGTTTCCGCAGTACGTCAGGGCTGGCCGACCTTCCCGCCCTCGATAGTCTGGACTCCACTCTTGCGTCAGAAAGCAACATCCAGCGAATATTGCCGCTGCCTGAACTCTCGATCGACCGAATCACGCAACGAACTCGCGTCCCTGGGTCGTCTTTGCTGTCGATCTCGATTACTTCGCCGTTTGCTAGCGAAAAGGCAAAACGACGGTTTTCCCCGAAATCACGCTGCACGATTGGCGCCCCGTTTTTCCGTCTCAGATAAGCCTCGTACATGCTGACAGCGTGACCTTCCCATTTGGTGACAGCGCCGGAATCGTCGGTTACGGCGACAAGTTCCATGTGGTGGTTTGTGTCGGACTGCACGTGACGGGGAGTTTTTTCATCGCCAACATTGAAGGTAGCCAGCTTGAGGCGAACCCGGACCTTATGTATCGGAATTTGTGCGCCATTCCCGGCCGTGAGCGCGGGGTGATTGGCGGTATCTTTGAACGCTTTGGCGGGGTTGGGTTCGCCCAGCTCCTCCAGTTTGTCAACCACACATTGCCGAACCCTTTGATCGGCGATGTTGGTGAGGTCACGGGCGGACAAGGAAGCCAGCGGCCTTCGCAGGTGCACGTACTCAAAACCGTCGTCAGCCACATATGGTTTTCCGTAAATGGTTTCCTCGTGAAGGGCGCCACGTACGCGTTTCGATACGCGGTGAGAAACCACAACATTTTCTATCCCCAGTCGCACATCATCGAAGAAAGACTTCCACGGCGGATCGATTGGGGCGAAAAACCGCCGTCGTGCTTCAGGAGCGCGTTGTGCGGCGTCGGAGAGGCGTTTTACTGCCGATGCTTCCGTCAGGGCAGTCACGACGGCATCGACAGCATGATGGCGGTGGTCGTCGCGCGATTTGCCGGGGCCGTCGCCGAGAATGCGGTTGAGTTGCCATTCGCTTCGCAGATAGGCGGTCACAGGGCCGCTTGTCGCCTGAACCCTTCTTACACCGGAAGCGTCAATCCCGTCGCCATCGATTCCGCCATAAAGAAGGCCGAGATACATTTTTGCCCACCGGGAAGCCCAGCGCGTGTCGTTCAATTGTCTGTCGGTGAAGGAATTGATGAAGTCTCGAAGTTCCTGCCCGTGCAATTTGAAGCGGCGGAGTTTTTCTCGCGCCACATTACCTTTGAACCCATTGACATGGGTTAAAATATCGTCCCACTTTTCCGTGCCGGCGTAAGCCTCATGCGGCGTCTTGTTTCCCTTTACCCTCCTGTTCTCCGTGACACAGCAGAGAGTCTTGTTTGTGAACGAATTATCCAGACAACGGCTAAAGGGTATTATGTGTTCGATATCGAATTGCGGATGCGAGCCATAAAGGGCGCCCATGCTGATTGATTTTCCAGTGTAGGGACATGTCCAGTCGCACTCTTCCGCAAGGGCGAATTTTAGGAGATCATCGGGGCTCGGATCTTCAATCTCGAGTTCCTTCAGAATCACCTCCGCGGCGGCCTTGCGCTCGTCCTCTTTGGCGCGCATCCGTTTGGTGGTGTCGCCGCGTTGTTTGGCGCTCTGGCGAAGCTCTCGCGCCAGTTCAATGCGGATAAAATCCGGTCTTCCATGGCGGGCTATCAGGCTGTTTACGACTCTGCGCAGTTCTGTGAGGGTGCGTTCCACGATGGGATTGCGGAGGGTTGGCATATCGTCGCTGTCGACCGGGGGGAGAAGGTTATGCGTCGCTTCTTTCCGTTCCCATCGTTCGGGATAGCGCTCCTTTATGGCAGTCTGAAGCGGCAAGCCTTTCTCAAGTAAGGGCAAGAGTTTGTGAATAGCCTGACGAGAGAAGGCACAGTAGCCTTCATCCAGCCGCATTTTCAGCATGGATTTGGCGGAGTCCTCATCGAGTGCCCAGTGCGATAGCGCGCGTTTTTTCAGGGTCTCATCATTGACAATGCTGCGAACATCTTCGACAGCCTGTTCTCGCCCGCAAACCGACATTTCTGACCATTGCTCGGCTCCGAATATCTTGCGCATTTTTGCCGCGGTGCGATTGCCGGGAATTCTTTTCTCGCCGCCTTCCTCAAGATTGAATTTAGACGTTTTCGAGAGTTGAAGCAGCTTGCGAATTTTCGGGAAAGTCATGTCACCATCATTTTCAAGAGCCTGCAGCAGCGTTGCGTGCTCCGCTTCGGTGAGGCCGCGTTCCTGAGTGTCGCCATCGTTGCGGATGATCAGGTTGTTGACCGTCTGTATATAGCGGAATCGCTGGGCTTCGAGTAAGGCCCAGGGCGCTCTTTTGCGCCCGGTCTCAAGCTCGCATTCGCCTATCAAGTGCTTTTGGCTCTTCAAAGGCCGTTGATGGAAGATTGCCCGATGAACTTCTTTGCGGAAGTCCTCGTCCAATAACTGTGGATAATGCTTAAATTGAGCCTCCCAGATGAGCTTGAACTCATCGTCATACATTTTCCGTGATGTATAGCAATCGCGAATGCGGGTCTGTTTCGGATCGAGGCCCGCAAAATACTCGCCGAGGGTTCGTGCTCCGGCTGCCTGCATTTGCCGGTCAAGTTCGCTTATGGCGCTTTTAACCTCGCCTTCTTCTTTTTCATCTTTTGGCGCGGATTTGCGGTTACTCAGAAAGCCTCTCCGCTGTGCCATATGATACAGGGCACGTCCCAACTCAAACTCGCTGAGTTTTTCGTCAAGCGCTCGTGCCCGTAGTTGATAGGGCGAACCCAGGTCTTTGTCCAACTGCAAAAAAAGATTATGGCGTGTGTGGGAATCGGCTATATCGCCGTCGGGCAGCAATCCCTTGCGCTGCAGCGCGCTCGCGAGCTTTATCAGCCGACGGGTGTGGCGTTCAAGATGGCGTCTTCGCCCGCGAGCTGCGCGCCTGTCGGCGTTGCGCGATTTGCCTTTGCCGTCGGCTTCGAGACCATCGAGTCCGGCGGAAAAAATCCGGACGCCTGTGTCTACCAGCGTGTCCGGTGAGTTGTCATGTTGGCCGATTATGGCCCAACCAATGGAATTAGGCCCCAGGTCGAGACCCAAAATAGTACGGAATTTGTGTGAACTCCCCATGATAAAAATCCTCTTGACAAGGTGATCGGGAATGAATAAACTGGATATGAATGTACTTAATCGGCGATTGTTTGTCAACTTCCAGTAAGAGACAATCGTCTCGTAGGTTTGGCTCTACGGAGCCCCCAGGTCCGTTCCAGTAGCGGACCTTTTTATTTGCCCGCTACATTTTCCCTACAACATCATAGCAAAATGCATCCGCGGACTCCTGTAATAAAACCATCAAATCAAAAGGATTCCGTCGGGTCACAATTCCGGCAAGCCGGAATCAAGACCCAACGGAACAAGAGATTACAGGAGGGATTATGTCCGCAAAAAAGAAATCATCAGCCAACCGTCAGGTGGCGCCCCCCGAACGGGCAGATGGGGGATCCCGCGAAGCGCGGGACCGCGCACTAAAAGGGGCTAAGTCGAGGGTCTCGAGTCGATCCACCGTTCCCACAGCAAGCTGTGGGGCACCCGCGGAGACAAAAGACAGCACCAAAACCAAAAGCAACCGCCAAAACGCCCGCAAATCCACCGGGCCAAAAACACCACAAGGTAGAACCAAATCATCCCAAAACGCCGTCAAACACGGCCTCTATGCCAAAACACTCGTGATCGACGCCCCGCGAAAAACCGAAAACAAACAGGATTACCTCGATCTGGTCGAGTCGCTCTTTAAAGACCTCGAACCGCAAGGCCATTTCCAGGAAGACCTCGTGTACAAAATCGCCGAGTGTATCTGGCGACGGCGACGGGTAATAGCCGCCGAAACGGCCAAAATCCGGGTCCAGCTCGACGAAATCCACGAAAACACTATCCGCTCCTGCGAGCGATATCTACACCGGCTCGATGACGATGATCCCGATGACGCCGCGCGGCTCGAAGAGCTTGTCGAAACCAAGATGCGCGATCTGATCGATTTGAAATCGATCCCCGAAAGCAACTGGGCGGTCCTGTTCCAGCGCTACGAAATGCGATTGGATCGTCAGTTGACGCGGGCGTTCAAGTTGCTCAAAGAATTGAAACAGATGGATGAGTTCAAAAAAGAGCGCGATGGCGACCCGCAGAAATGCGGATGGGTAGGGGGGTGCGCCTACCATGTGCCGGTGCACGGCCAAAACGAAACATACCGCCCGCCGCGCGACGACAACGAGGTCGCCGAACGGGAAAAATTGTGGCCGACCGAAGAATCTCAACGCGAGCAATGCGGCACCGAAGCGGGACAACGCTCCGGCGTTGTGCCCGACGAGTCTTCAGACTCGCCGGAGACAATCCCTTCGTACGCGACATGCGGAGGCTCCAGGTGCTCTGCAGGCCTCGGGCGCTCTGTAGGCTCACGCCGCGGCGTGAGCCTACAAGAGAGCGGCCCCGACCGTGATAAACACCCCAAATACGCCTACGATCTATCCGATGTGCCTCTGGCGGGGGAGGAGGAAGGAGATAATTGCGAGGTACCCCACCTAGAGCGTCAGCGGCAGGTGGGAGATGATGGTACAAACCCAGAACATAGGTTACAGTTTAGACTCATGACATAGGTAACACTTATAATACGGTACAAATCAAGGAGGATTGGTTGTGCCGTGGAAAGAGAGCTGTGTCATGAACGAACGGATGAA
>JBFLZR010000008.1 GCA_040756055.1 Candidatus Zixiibacteriota bacterium | reverse complement strand
CTTCATCCGTTCGTTCATGACACAGCTCTCTTTCCACGGCACAACCAATCCTCCTTGATTTGTACCGTATTATAAGTGTTACCTATGTCATGAGTCTAAACTGTAACCTATGTTCTGGGTTTGTACCCCGACTGACGATACTCGATACTCGGGTACCCCATACCGCCCTTAGTGTGACTGTGGGATCATAACTCGGGTACCCCACCGCTTGCGGTGGGATCCTGATGAATATCCAAACCCTGTAGGTCGAAACCCCTGCCCGTCAGGGTCTCCGCCATCGGCGGAGAGATTTCGACACCTTCTATCTATCCCCACCCCCATCATACTCCATCTCAATTTCCTCCGCCTCACCCGGCTTCAACCCCTCTCCCCCGAAATCTTCCTCACGCTCATCTTCTTCCTGATAAATCACGTGTTCGATATTCTCGCGGGCGTCTGCGTTTTGCATCTCGGCAAGGATGTTTCTTCCGACAAACCGGCTCGACTCGTTTATCCACCGCTTATCAATCCAATGTTGCTTAATCACCCAGCCACACACACCGAAGATAAACAACGTCACCCCACCGACCATTATGAGCGTTACGATTTGTTCCATTCAATTCTCTCGTAGGTCGAAATCCCCTGCCCATGAGGGTCCGTCGTCAGACGGAGGTTTCGACAACTCCCCTCCGCACCTACTCCCCCCACGCCTCCAGCAACCTGCGCTGCTTTTCGGTTAGGTTCTTCGGTATCTCAACATTTATTGTCACATACAAATCACCCTGATTACCGCCCACCGCCAGCCCCTGCCCCTTCAGGCGCATCTTCGTGCCCGGCTGTGTCCCTGCCGGCACTGTCAGAGTAACACTTTTGGTCAGCGTTTTTACAGGCGTCTTCGTGCCTTTAATAGCCTCGATAAACGAAATGTTCACCGAGGTATAAATATCGTGTCCTTTTCTCTCGAAATTCTGATCCGGCATAACTCTCACCGTGATGATTAAATCCCCGTTCTCCTGTCCATTATAACCGGGCTGTCCCTGCCCCGCCAGTCTTATCTTGCCGCCATCCTCAATGCCCTTCGGTATCTTGACCTTCAGCGTCTTACCCGTATTACCGATATTCACCACTCGCGAGGCCCCCCTCACCGCCTCCATAAACGAAACAGAAAGCTCCGCGCTCAGATCCGGCGCTTTCGATTGCCGCCCGCCCTTGCGCCCGGCAAACGGCGACTCTCCGAATCCACTCCCACCCCCGCCGAAGATCGATGACAAAATGTCCTCGAACTGCCCGAATCCATCGGCGCTGCTGGTGCGGAAACTGAATGTCCCGCCGTTCGGCCCCTTGCGCTGCCAGAACTGCGAAAACTGGTTCGGATCGAACCCCTGTCCGCCCTGCCCCGCGCCGGCGTACGCGCCGTAGCGACGCATCGTGTCGTACTCGGCTTTCTTCTTGGGATCCGACAGGACCTCGTGGGCGGCCGAGATCTCTTTGAATTTGGCCTCCGCCTGCTTGTCCCCTTTGTTTTTATCCGGGTGATACTTCTTGGCCAGAGTGCGAAACGCCTTCTTGATCTCGTCCGCCGATGCATTCTCGCTCACACCAAGTATTTTATAATAATCTTCGTTCACTCAGTATCACCACCTTTACATTGTGTCGCGGCAGATGAGGACATCTGCCGCGCACAGAAGCTCAGCACCTTAGTCACCCCCGCCCTCTTAGTCACCCCCGCGAAAGCGGGGGCCCAGTCACACGCGACCAACACGGGCGCGCCCTTCACTTTATCTTAAACGATTGGCTAGCTCGTAGGCTCACGCCGCGGCGTGAGCCTACTCACCGCTAATCAACCCCTATTTCATCTCCTCAAACTCAGCGTCAACCGTGTTCTCATCCGACCCACTCTTTTGCTGCGACGCGTCCGCGCCCGGCTGAGAGTGCTGCTGACGGTTCACGTTCTGGTACATCTCCGATGACGCCTGCTGCCAGATCTGGTTTAAGGCCTCTACCGATGACTCCATCTCGGAAACATTATCACCCTTCAGGGCTTCCTTTACCCTGCCGATTGCCGCTTCGATCTTGCTCTTGGAATCGGCGCTCAGCTTGTCACCAAACTCCTTGAGCTGTTTCTCGCTCTGGAACACGGCCGCGTCAGCCTGGTTGTGTGCCTCAACTTTCTTCTTCTTCTCTTTGTCCTCCGCCTCATGCACCTTGGCGTCATTGACCATCTTCTCGATGTCCTTCTCGGTGAGGCCCGATGATGCCTCGATGCGGATATTCTGCGACTTACCCGTCGCCATATCCTTCGCTGATACCTCAAGGATACCATCAGCGTTGATATCGAACGTCACCTCAATCTGCGGCATCCCGCGCGGCGCCGGTGGAATCCCATCGAGAATAAACCTTCCAATAGTCTTGTTATCAACCGCCATCTCGCGCTCACCCTGAAGCACGTGTATATCCACCTGCGGCTGGTTATCCGATGCTGTCGAGAATATCTGCGACTTCTTCGTCGGAATCGTCGTATTGCGCTCGATCAGCTTCGTCATAACACCGCCCAGAGTCTCGATACCCAATGATAGCGGGGTTACATCCAGAAGCAGCACGTCCTTGACGTCACCGGCCAGCACGCCACCCTGAATGGCGGCGCCGATAGCGACCACCTCATCAGGATTGACCGAACGATTCGGCTCGCGCCCGAAGAAATTCTTCACCAGTTCGACAACCTTCGGCATGCGGGTCATACCGCCAACCAGGATGACATCATCAACCTGGTTAACCTTCAACCCGGCGTCCGAAAGCGCTTTCTCCACCGGCTTCATGCTGCGGACCAGAAGGTCATCGACCAGTTGCTCGAATTTCGCCCGGGTGAGCTTCACATTCAAATGCTTCGGACCCGACTGATCCGCCGTCACGAACGGCAGATTGATATCCGTCTGCATTGTCGAGCTGAGCTCTATCTTGGCTTTCTCCGCCGCCTCTTTCAGACGCTGCAGGGCCATCGGATCCTTCGACAAATCGATACCATCCGATTTCCTGAACTCATCCACCAGCCAGTCGATAATGCGCTTATCGAAATCATCACCGCCAAGATGCGTATCACCGTTGGTGGAAAGAACCTCGAACACACCCTCGTTCAAATCGAGGATCGATATATCAAACGTACCACCGCCAAGGTCATACACCGCCACCTTGCCGGTTTTCTTCTGATCCAGACCATACGCCAGCGCTGCCGCCGTCGGCTCGTTGATAATACGCTTCACTTCGAGACCGGCGATCTTACCGGCATCTTTGGTGGCCTGACGTTGACGGTCATTAAAATAGGCCGGCACCGTGATAACGGCTTCCCTGACCGAATGACCCAGATACTCTTCGGCTGTCTTTTTCATCTTGGCCAGAACCATCGCCGAGATTTCCTGCGCGGTGTGGTCTTTACCACCCATCTCCACCACGACCTCGCCTGAGCCGTTGGCCTTGACTTTATATGGGTAGTTTTTGATCTCTTCTCTTACTTCATCGAATTTGCGCCCCATAAGACGCTTGATCGAAAACACCGTGTTCAGCGGATTGGTCACTGCCTGTCTTTTGGCCACTGTGCCAACCAGCCGCTCACCGTTTTTGTCGATAGCGACCACCGATGGGGTGGTGCGGTTACCTTCGGAGTTGGCGATAACTTTCGGCTCGCCTCCTTCGATCACCGAAACCACCGAGTTGGTCGTACCGAGGTCTATTCCGATTATCTTATTCATTCTATCTTCCTTTCCTTGTCATTTCGAAAAAAGGCCGGTCGATGCTGACCGGCCTTTCTCATTTGCTCCGTCGTGTATTGCGTTGAATTGCTGGTTAGTTTACGACACCTTCACTTCGATCTCTTTCGGCTTAACCTCTTCACGCTTGGCGAGAGAGACTTCCAGAATACCGTTCTTGTAATCGGCCTTGATCTTGTCAGGGTCGATTGTTTCCGGAAGAGTGAACGAGCGGCAGAATGAACCGGTGCGAATCTCGCTGCGGACATAGCTGTCGTTTTTCTCTTCCTTCTCGACTTTGCGCTCACCGCTAACCGAAAGAACTTTGTTCTTGACTGAGACCTTGATGTCGTCCTTGTTCATTCCGGGGACCTCGAAGTTCATCTTGACATGGTCGTCGCTTTCGATAATGTCCACGCGCGGGACAAAGTCGGCCTCGCCATTGGCCCAAACACTGGGGTAGTTGAAGAAATCATTGAAGAAACTGTCGATTTCCTTGGCGACTCTGTTCGGTCTGATTACCAGGTTAGTCATTTTAACACCTCCATTTTTTATTTTTTGCTTTTTCTGTTTTCATTAACCACGCCCTATGTATAAACAAACCCCGTGCCAAAATCACTAAGTCGCCTGTATACAATTACTTACGATTTTCGGACAGGATTTGCGATGGGAAATACTGCCACAATGGCATTATGGCGCAGCCATCACGGCAGCTCAATTGCCTCTTTGGCAGATGCTTGGCAGGTTATGGCAGATTATGGGAGGTGATTGCGGATCTACGGGTGCCCCATCCCGCTTTTGGCGGGACTGTGGGATTCTGACTCACACAACGCTTCCGGCGTTGTGCCCGGTTAATCTTCAGATTGACCGGGTCTTCAGTCAAGGTCTGTCGTCGAAACTCCCCCGCAACACGGGCCCCTGACGGGCAAAAGTTCCGACCTGCTCATACTTGTTTCATTCAGAACCCCAGTCACCATTCCCCATTTGATGTGTAAAATAACCCCGTGGCAGATAATGGGCGACAAGGCTTATTAACGCGCTGTCGAGAAAATACACCGTATCATCCACTGTCATACCCGCGGGCCACACAGCGATCTGATGTAGTAGTTTTCCATCCGACGACACAATTTCGCAACAGACTCGGCAGTCACCGGCAAAATCTCCCCCGAGTTTCACTTTCTTCAGACCTCCTATGGTCTTCGTCCAGCGCTCGAGTTCTGCCGTCTCTTTGAGCGTCGTATCCTTGTAGGGATGCCATTCGTCCTTGAGTCGCTGGCAACTGAGCGGCAATGTAGTTGTCATGTACCAGTTCTCGACGTACGAGATTCTTACCGAACCGACTTCATCGTGCCTCACATCGCGAGCGTTGCAAGCTACTAAAGTCAATAATCCTAAAAACAATATCCGCAGAGCTAACATTATTTGCGTTTATTCTCCTATCATTCGTGCGCGGCAGATATCCTCATCTGCCCGCAACCTGGGTACCCCATCCGCTTGCGGTGGGATCCCCGCGCAATCTCTATTACCTTGAGACCTATCGGGAATCATCATTATTCATCCTCCCGCATTTAATCCTCTCTGTGCGCGGCAGATGTCCTCATCTGCCCGCAACCAAATCCCCTACTCAGAAACCCACTCAATTGATAGGCAGAGCTAGCACCATTACGGACTAACCCTCTTCCTTAGACACCTTCGCCAGGTAGTCCCGGTTGCGATTCTTTAGCCATTCTGGAGCTTCATACTTCAATGCCGTCTCGAAGCACACTCTAGCGTTCTCCCCATCACCAAGGTGAAAATACGCCATGCCCGCAAAGTCATAGGCCCGCGACAACAAACTTGGGCGGATGCCAATTTGTTTTGCCGCGGCGAAATCCTTCAGCGCATCTGCCCACCTCTGCTGATAAACACAGACCCCCACCATATAAACGTTGTAACTTTCGTGGAGATCTTGATGCAAATGTGCCGGATTAAGCTTCTGAAAATACTCGGCAGCCTTCTCTGGATCGTCAGCATCCATGTGAGAGAAACCGAGACAGTACAGTACTTCCGCCTCGTCCTCACTGCGCTTAAAACTTCCGCTCTCCAGATAGTCGTAGGCAGCTTCGAATTCTTTGATTGCTCTCAGCGGCTCATCTTGCCAAGTGTACAGGTAGCCTTTGAGCAACTTAATTTCGAATCTCGGGTTGCCTTCCTCTGCCCCCGGCTCCGGCTCTTCGTAGACGTAGAAGTATCGTTCCGCTTCATTGAGACATTCAAGCACCTTATCGTTTTGGTCGAGAAACGCATGCGCCATTGCCATTCTATACAGCGTGTATACATCTCCGTGCCTGGGTCGTGACCAATCCACGAGATCAATCCTCTTTTGGAAGTGTTTTAGCGCTGCCGTGTATTGCTTCGATTCATGAAAGCAGCATCCTATCCAACTGAGTATTACCGCCATATCGATACAGTCATCACATTCTACCAGCAGACTCTGGAATATCTCGATTGCCGCGGAATATTTGTCACTTTCATACAGGGCTACACCCCGATTGAATAAGTCTTCTGCTTCCTTGCGCTTGTGCTCTGGCGAATGCATAACCTCTCCTCGTCTTCCTGGCTGTCTATTTGGTACCGCCCCTGCCACTTCCGGGTCAAAACCCAGTAATCCATATTAGGCTATGGAACTCTTTCGTTTGATATCGAGACTCCGATTCCGGGTAACCCATCCGTCCTGTCACGCGCTTCGCGAAATTGCGGTGGGATCCCCGCGCAACAACTGCTGCCTTGATACTTATCGTGAATCCTAATATTCAACCTCCCGCACTTACACCTCCACCAAAAATAACGCACAGAAACAGCCTTTTGTCAAATAATGATAATAAACATATCCCCATCACACCACCATCCCCACCCGGCAATTTCACTACAACTTCCGGGCAAAAAGCCAGGCCGGGGTCGTTATGCATGAAGATCGCCCTTTGTTCCCAAAAACCTTTGCTTCGAATATGTGCAACCAATTGGCTTTGGCTAGAGGGGATAACTATGCCCATGAAAACAGGTTAGAGGAGAATAACGTGAATAGGGGGCCCTACAAAAATGACGAAACAAACCCAATTCCGGATTACCCGGTGAATCTGAAGATTCAGCGGGCACAAATGGATGGCATATACTTAAACCCTGTAGGGCGGGTCCGTCTTCGAACCCGCCGCGCGATCGCAGTACAAGTAGGGCAGTCCCGCCAAGGGCGGGATCAGTCTCCTGCCATCCCGGGACTCTGCTGTCACTCCGACGCGGTGGGTGGCAGGCTCAAACTCGTTTGGGCCTGACATCAAAAAATATACCTGGCGCATCGGTTGGCGTTTGATTTATCAAACGCACCGCTGCGCGTCGGAATCATAAAATTAACGAAACGAACCCAAATCCGCCTAAAAGCCCTAACGCTATGAAATTACAAATGATTCCTGAAGAAATAAATACGAAAGACTCAATCCCCGTCAGACACCTGCGCCTGCGGCTCCTGTGGAGCATCGCCCAGACACACAACCAACCCCTCATCGGTCGCCACAACCACATTCTGACCATTGGTCACAGGAGCAGCAACAATGGGACCGTCAAGCTGACGCTCCTCGACCAGCCTGCCAGTCAATGCGTCCAGAGAAAACAACATCCCGCTGGCATTGCCAAAAACAACATACCCGCCTACAACGACAGCCGACGACCTGACAACATCGGCAGCATCGAATCTCCAGATAATCTCGCCGCTGATAGCATCCAGCGCCACCATCTCCCCCCCCGAATGCCCGACAAATATCCGTCCTTCGGCCACGGCCGGCGAAGTCCACACCGGGCCGCCCACCTGACGTTTCCACACTATCGAACCGTCGTCAGAATTAATGGCATACACGAAGCCATCAAGGTCCCCCGCGTAAACAAACTCCCCGGCCGACACCGCAGCCGCGATAGCATTCTCCAGTTTGACCTTCCACACAAGCTTCCCGCTCAGTGGCGACAGCGCGAACAACATTCCGTTACCCCCCGGCTGAAAAATCTTCCCCATCGCAAACGTGGGCGCCACAGCCAGCGGCATATCAGCCAGAAAACGCCATTTTACCTCACCGCTGAGCTGACTCAGCGCCATCAAATCACCAATACTGGAACCGATAACCAGCAAATCGTCGACCAGCAAACCTCCATTGGAAGCATTAACGAATGGCCTCTCCCAGATAATGTCGCCGTTCCTCAGATTGACACACTTGAGAAGGTTGGTTCGGGGCGAAATTGCGAAATAGGCCAGCGAGTCCGCCACCACCACACCGGTCTGCGGATTCCCACCGGATTTAATCTGACCCTCGAAATGCCCCGTTTCCATATCGATAAATTTGATCTTGTGACGGGCACCCGGATAAATCAGTCGGTTGTGATAGACAGTCAGGGGGCCGGCCGGCTTGTCGTTGGATCTGTATTCCCATATAACATCGAGCTTACCATCAAACGCCCCCTCCAACACAGAACCGGTCGACTGGGCGTCCCCCCGATGATACGGCCACTGGGCACCCTCCTGCACCTTGAACCGCTCGAGACGATACTTACTGGCGCATCCGACCAGCGATACCAGTGTCAGCGACGCAACGGCAGCTATAAGTATTCTGCTTTTCATCAGAAATTCCACCCGAAGAAAAAGTCAAAGTCGGTGCTCGGACTGATCGTCTCGAAATCCGTCGTTCGGCTGAAGTCGAACCGAAGCACCACCAGGTATCCCAGCGACACCCTGAACCCGCCGCCGAATGACCCGAGAAACTGGTCGAATTCGTCATCCCAGGCTGAGCCGGTATCGAAGAAAATCGCGCCCCTTATGCCCCTGAAGCCAAGTCCGCCAAACGGGAAACCAATAAGCAAATTATCGATGAGCGGGAAACGAAGTTCATGAGAGGCAAAAAGTATATTCCGGTTATAGAAATACCGGCGGTCAAATCCTCTGAACGACCAGCTTCCGCCGAAATAAATCCGCTGCGGCTCCTCTCCCGTGCTGCTGAAAGCAAACAACCGACTGGCGAAAGCCGAATACTTACCCATACGGAAATAATGACGAAGGTCAACCGAGGCCTGACGGCTGAAAGTCCTGAGATCCCCCACCGAGGTCGTTATGCCCACCGAGAAATTATACCTTCGTCCTTCAATCGGCCCGGTAAAATCCCAGAGGGAGTTATCGTATATCCAACTCACGTAGTTCGTAAACAGAAACTTCTCTCTATTGGTCAGCCCGAACGCTTTCTCGCGATTCGAATAACGCCCCAGCGTCGTAAAATCAATCCGGTGGAATTTCGAGAACGGATAGCTCAGAAGCGCGATACCTCCCGCCTGCCGCTCGAAATAGTAACCGTCGTAATCATTATAATACTCGTCGAACAGATGAAAGCCGCCGATACCCCAGTTCAAACGTCTCTCCCGGTTCAGATAGGTCACGCCCACATTGAACGATTCCAAAAAATCATCCTTATCGGTGGCCGTGTTGGTGAGCAGGAAATACAACGAGTGGTTCCCCAGCACATCGGACATCGCCAGCTGCAGCCCGCCGATAGAACCATAAACGGGATCATAGCCGATCGACGATTGCGCTATGTCGAGCGAATAGTCGGTGTCGTACCTAAGCGATGCCTGACGGTACTTGCCGTCGATTTTCTTCGGCTGCCACGACTCCAGGCTGTAAGACGGTTCCCTCTCGATTACTTTCTCTTTCTCCGGCACATCCATAGTGAAAATCTGGAAACCCAATTTCTGGTAACCGGTGTAGATCAACTTCCTGCCGTCAGAGGTGACTCTCGGGTCGAGCGCCGCGGTGGCATACTCCGACTGTTTCGTCAAAACACCATCATTGCTAAGGGAAAAAAGGTTGAAAGTACCGTCCCTGTCGGAGGAGAAATAGACACCGTCTTCGGTGCACTCCGGCGACTGATCCATGTGGAAACCATACGTGAGCTGTTTGATAATGCCATCATCAAGACTGACTCGAAACAGATTGAGCCCGCCGCGCGGACCATCGCGCGAACGATCCGACGAGAACACGATCGCCGATCCGTCGGGTGTGAAAGCCGGGTCGGTATCGAAATAGAAATCATAAGTAACGGCCCAGTAGGACCCATCCGTCATATCCAGTATATACAAGTCCGTCGTGCCGTTCTTGCGGCTGCCGGAGAACACAACCTTGCGGCCATCGGGCGAAAACCTCGGCGAACGCGCCGCCACCAGCTCCTCAAGCTCATATCGCTTGGTTACCTTGCCCTCATTCAGATCATAAAGATAGAGAACATCTTTCTCTTTCGATTTCGAGGAAAAGACAATCAACCCGGAATCCGTGGCATCGATACCGGAACGAAGCAAATGCAGCGATTCGTAATTCGACGATCGCTCCCCTTTCACCAGCGTCTTGACATGCTTGCCCGGCTCCCCGTTGCGGCCGTCATCGGCCGGCTTCATATAAATCGCCGAATAACCCATCCGGTTCGCCTTGAAAACGATCCAGTCGCGCTTGCCGGAGCCATCATCCCAGACTATCGGAGCCGCCTCAACGTTATACCCGTCTTTGGTTACATTAATGGATTCCATATCCGGCAGCCCCAGGCTGTCAAGCTCCGGATAGTATTTCTTCTTAAGACTGTATTCCCACTTGCGCGAAAGCTCCTTGAGATCATCACCAAGGGTCATCTTGACCACATCATCGAACGTCCGCCCCTTGTACCAGTTCTCGAATATCAGGGTGAGCTTGTCCGAACCATAAGTGGAATCAATGAATTGACAGATAGACTCGCCCAGCTTGTACATATAAAATGTCCCGTTCACCTGGTACATATTCGGGATCGTAAAGAGCATGCCGTTGAGCACCATGTCCTTTACCACCATGTCGGCCTCGGTGTCCCAGTCTTTCGACCAGAACTCCGCGATGCCCTCGGTAAACCAGAGCGGTGGATAGGTGTAGCGAATCCTGGCGCGGCGCGACACCACCTCGCCGAGCTTGGAGAGCGTGAAAACGTGCACCAGCTCGTGACGAATCACATGATCGAAATCATGATAGGAACCGTGAAACGGCACCACCACCCTGCCCTTCATGAATTCGGTAAAACCGGCCACCCCTTCCGGCAGCAAGTAGGGCGTGGTGTTGGTCTGCGAGAAATATCCCGGGGTCGAGTAAATGATAAGGGGAATTAGATGTGGTACTTCATGATTGAATTTGGCCGCCAGCTTGCGATAAGAATCTTCCGCAGATTTTGCGGCCACCGCCGCCACCTCGGACTCCTCGGAATAAAAGTATATCCGAAAATGCTCCGTGGTCATAACCTGCCAGTCGAACTCGGTATACTGGACCTTATTCTTGCCGAAATAAAACTGGGCCTTAACCGAACCCGAACCGGCAGCAAGGATAAGTACACAGATGACAAGCAGTTTTAGCGAATTATACGGCAGCTTCGGCCGGAAAGCTTTCATTACGGACCTGACCCTTCGCGCGGGTAACTCTTTTGTGTCTATATATTTTAACACCATAACAGACGATTCAAGTTCCGGAAATATCCAACTTGCAGCCGGGCTCCGCCGCTTCACCGGCCATGTACTTAATATCGGCCGCCGAAGCCCACTACTGAATTATGCCCGTGTCAAATCCACAGGCTTCGCACTTAGAGCCGGAAAGCGCCCTTATCGACGTAAAATAATGGCTTCTCTCTATCAGAAGTGCTCCACAGCCGGGGCAATACGTGTTGGAGCCGCTTTCGGTCACAATATTGCCAACATAGACATATTTGAGCCGCGACAACGCTATCTCCCTCGCCTTCAACATTGTCTCCAGCGGCGTCGCCGGAGCCGATGCCTTGTAATCAGGATGATACGCGGAGAAGTGAAGAGGGATCGAATCATTCACCGAAGCCACGAAATCGGCAATACCTTTCAAATCTTCATCGGAGTCATTCTGACCCGGAATAATCAGATTCGTCAGCTCCAGATGCACCCCCGCCTCAGACATTATCCTTATGGTATCGAGCACCGGCTGGAGCTTCCCCTTGCAGTACTTTGCGTAAAACTCCGGACTGATTCCCTTCAAATCGATATTCGCGGCATCCACCATCGGCAGGAGCTCCCTCAGCGGCTTCTCATTGATATACCCATTGGACACCAGCACCACCTTCATATCCTGATCCCGAAGCAGCGGAGCGACATCCATAATGTACTCAAACCATATCAGCGGCTCAGTGTAAGTAAATGCAATACCCATCGATCCATGCTGACGAGCCGTCTGGACCAGTTCGGCGGGCGCCACATATGATGTCTGCACTTTCTTCTGTGAGATGGTCCAGTTCTGGCAGTGAACACACCCGAGGTTACATCCGTTCGGTCCGGTGGACAGAATATCTCTACCCGGATAGAAATGATAAAGCGGCTTTTTCTCGATCGGGTCAATAGCGATAGTCACCAGTTCACCGTAATTGTCCGTGACCAGCATACCATCCTGATTGAACCTGTTGCGGCAGATACCGGCCTTGCCGGGCTGAAGATGACACTCGGCGGGACAGAGCCGGCACACCACTCCGGCCTGACCATCCTTGTCGAAATATTGAGCCGTTTTAATCATTTCATTTTCGCGACACAATCATCCGCGCCGCCTCCAAAAGATTGGCGACAACCGGAACTCCCCGGTAGAAGGCAGGGCCTTCCAGATCCGCCGCCTGAGTTATCCCGTAACCCGTTTTCACCATAATAGGCTGCGCCCCCACCACCCGGCCAAAATTGACATCGTCCAGCTTGTCGCCAATCACATAAGATTTACGGATATTGATGCCAAGCTGATGGGCGGCATCCTCCGCCATCGCTGCGCCCGGCTTGCGGCATTCACACTTGATCGCGTACCGATTTACGCTACCCATCGGATGATGAGGACAGTACTGCACCGACGCGATATCTACATGTCCCGCTGCCAGCATCTCCAGTAACCGACCATTTACCCTGTCCACCGTCTCCGCGCCAAAAAAGCCCCTCGCCACACCCGACTGATTGGAAACGATGACTAATTTAAATCCAGCCTGTTCTAGTATCCTAAGGCCTTCCACAGATCCTGTCTCGAATTCAATATCGTCGGGATCCGAAAGAAAATTCTTATCGCGAATAATCGTACCGTCACGATCAACAAATACAGCCTTTGCTTCCCCAAGTCTCCGGTGGTGAATCTCGGACGCTTCAGCGACGACCATCTCGGCGCTAATCCGTTCGAAACAGTGTCTTTTATCGCGATAGCAAGGCTTCTTACCGTGCAGCGAACATGGTCGGCAGTATTCGTCAACTTGCATCACACGGTCATACATCCCCCGGGGAGCAAAACCGAGCGTTGGATGGGTAGGCCCGAAAATGGCGATTACCGGCACTCCTACGGCTGATGAAGCATGAGCAATACCGGAGTCATTTGCTATCGTCAAAGCAGCTCCCGACAATATCCTTAACACTTCGGCAAACGAACAATCAACCGCCTCATAGAAATTCCGCGTAGGTATCCTGGCTCTGGGCGATTCTTTCTCTCTATCAGACCCGGTAACCATCCAGACAATCGAAACGCCTCGATGGCGATGAAGCTCCACTGCCGTTTCGACAAACCTCTCTATAGGCCAGCGTTTGTTCTCGTGCGCGGCGCCCGGTGCCACCACGACGTAATCATGCCGGGACAATTGTGGGGATTCGAGTTTTTCGCCATCAACGACTCCCGGAACAGACATGATCGGCCGCCGGCAGAAGGCAGCGCCGCCGGCCTCAATAACCGCTTCATTATAAAGGTCGATAGTATGCGGCCAGGACACCGGCAGTGACCTGCCCTTGACAGCCAGAATGCGCTCAAGCCGCCGCTTGGGATACCGTACCGTTCGATCGGCCGTTACAGCCTCCCGTGCCATCCAGGAACGCGCATTACCGTGGAGATCGATGACGAAATTGTAATTGCGCTTGTCGAGCTGCATCAGAAGCCGCACATACGCGGGCAGACCAACATTATCGGGTACGGCGCGGATTTCATCAACGGTACCCATACACCCAACCACCTCGGCATACTTTTCTTTGCAAAGGAAGGTCAGGTGAGAGCGAGGATATTTTATTTTCAGATTGACCAGCGCGGCCGAGGTAAGAACAATATCACCCAGCGAGCCGAGACGTATAACGAGGATATTCTGTTTCATCTAAAGGAAAAGATACAAACCGAGAGCACCGGCAGCAAAACAATAATAACCAAAGAGGACAAATTTCCCTCTCTTGATTACCGCCAGAACCGCGTAAACGGCAAACAACGACGCTACGAAAGTTGTAATCATTCCCAGTACATATTGCGGCATCAAGGATGGTTCCAAGGCCAGAAGATCTCTCGATTTGAAGACAACCGCGCCAAGAATGGCCGGTATGGAAAGCAGGAACGAGAACTCTGCAGCGACCGCCGGTTCCACTCCCGCCATTATGCCAGTGGCGATTGTGGTCCCGGAGCGAGAAATACCCGGTATAATAGCCACCGCCTGTCCAATCCCCATCAGCAGCGCCTTTGGAATCGTTACCACCCCACTCCGCTTCTTTACCAGCACCGTGGAGATCAAGATGATACCCGTGACGAAGAGCATAATCGATGTCATCAGCGGATTGGAAAACGCGGCTTCAAAAAAGTCCTTAAACAAAAGAGCGGCGATAACCGCCGGAAGGGTGGCGACAATCAAACCCAACACAATCTTCCGCTCAGCGACCATCCCGTTATCGAAAAGACTTTTGACTAATCTGAATATGCGGCTTCGGAAATATACCAGCACCGCCAGCAGAGAACCGAGGTGTACCAGGACCTCAAAAGACACACCGGATTGTTTCACTCCGAGGATGGCTTGAGCGAGCACAAGATGCCCCGAGGATGACACCGGTAAGAACTCGGTGAGTCCCTGTAGAATACCAAGTATGGCGGCGTCGAAATAAGACATCACACCGCCATCCTCGCAATTTGACTACCCAGATCGGGTGAACGCAGGTTCGCCTTAGAGCGCACCGAATTCTATCCCGAGAAAGAGACCATCGTTGCCATCGATTTGGAATTCACCGAAGAAGCCTATGTTCCTGTTGACTTGCCAATGCACTCCGGCATTCAATCCGATCTCAAGGTTCGAATCGGATTCATCGAAAACGTCATAATCCACTACTTCAACCCTGACGTTGAAACGACCATACGGCGTCAGCGTTCCCCCGCTTTTCAGCCTGACGGGATAGGAGCCAGTGTAATGGCCGCCAAGCTGCACGACGGAGAACGGACCGACATCGTAATACTCACCAAATCCGCCGACCGCCATATCGAACGGCCCGCTGCCGGCTCCATCGACACTGACTATCTGATATTTGAAATCCGCGCCGAGGGCCAACTCCGTATCAGCGCCGTCGTAGTCAATGAGCCCGATTTTAATCCTGCCATCAGTGTGCGCTGAGAGGCCATAGTTGAAATATCCGCTGAACGAAGTAGCATCAGCCAGACCAACCGCCAAGCCAAAGTTACCGGTTCCCATGCCAAGCGTGCTGGCCGTGCTCAGACCGCCGAACGCTGAACCGGCCGCTTCAAACCCGAAACCACTAACCGATGTCAATAGCAAGATACTGCCAACAACTACAAGGACTTTCTTCATGAGGTTTCCCCTGTCTAATGGTTCAAAAAAATTAACTGAGCCAAATTAGTTTTTCGTATTTACGCCGTCAAATAAAAAAAGACCCTCTATATTTATCTATCTACTAACGAAATCAACAAAGGTTTCATTGGGATATTATTACTTGACACATTATCTGATGAGGCGTTGTTTGGTGAAGTGCTGCTTGCGGTTGCGGCGCTTTCGACGGTGAAAAACAGGTGATTAGTTCTATACATATTCACAAACGGGAGACTTTCTAATGTCGATCAGCTCGGAATCAAGCGGGTTTATTTCAGGCGAACAATCTACCAGGGGAAACTGGGGCAGTCGACTAGGCTTTATTCTGGCTGCCAGCGGCTCGGCAATCGGATTGGGAAACATCTGGAAATTCCCCTATATAACAGGTGTGTACGGGGGTGCTGCTTTTGTACTGGTGTATCTGGGATGCGTTGTTATAGTCGGACTGCCGTTGATGATGGCTGAACTGATGATCGGCCGACACTCAATGAAAAACCCCGTAGGAGCCTTCAAGGCCCTGCACAAACCTTCCTCCCCCTGGCAGATGACGGGATGGCTGGGAGTAGCATCGGGATTCGTGATACTATCCTTTTACTCGGTGGTGGCCGGCTGGGCCATGGCATACATTTTCAAATCATTCGCCGGATTCAGCGGTACTCCCGAGCAAATTCAAGCCGGCTTCGAATCACTGGTGAATCACCCCTTCGCTTCCATCCTCTGGCACACTGTCTTCATGGTGCTGTGTATCGGTATCGTCATTGGTGGTGTCCAGCGCGGTATTGAACGATGGTCCAAAATCCTGATGCCATCGCTATTTCTGATTTTGCTCGGCCTTATGTTTTACGGATTGTTTTTTACTCACGGCGGGGGCAAGGCGATTGACTTTCTCTTCAAACCTGATTTTCACAAACTCTCCGCCGAGGCAGTCTTGTCAGCTCTCGGTCATGCCTTCTTCACGTTGTCACTGGGTATGGGAGCCATGCTGACATATGGCAGCTATATGCGAAGAGATGAGAGCATTACGCGCGACGCTGTCGTCGTCTCTGTGCTGGATACGGTTGTTGCGCTGATTGCCGGTGTGGCTATATACTCTCTGGTGTTCAATTACCAAACCGACCCCGCCGCAGGACCTGGGCTTATTTTTAAAACTCTGCCGGTATTGTTCGCTCAGACAGGACCCTTGGTATCCGTGCCCTTCTTCGTTCTTCTCACTTTTGCCGCACTTACGTCCGGCATAAGCCTGCTTGAGGTTGTCGTCGCGTATTTTATCGATGAACGCGGCTGGAGCAGGCACAAAGCCACTCTCCTTATGGGCGGTATCATCTGGGCGCTGGGCTTGTTGTCAGCGATAGCCGCAATTACAGTCCCGTTCAGGGGGCGCGAGCAGGGCTTCTTCGACATCTTCGACTTCATCAGCACCAACTATATGCTCCCCATCGGCGGCCTTTTCACCTGTTTGTTCGCTGCCTGGGTTATGAAAGAGTCCGACAAAGTCGCGGAGCTCGGCAGAAAAGGTCCTCTCTACAAGGGGCTCATTTTTGTCCTGAGATACGTAACGCCAATAGCGGTGTTCATCGTACTGCTGCACGGATTGGAGCTCCTGCCCTTCATGGATTATTGATCCAAAGAGATAGAAAAAAAGGCCGGCCCGAGAGTCGGCTTTTTTTAATCCTCTGAAGAGAGATATTTGAGGCCTTCCGTCCTGAGCCATTCCTTGTCAAATCCTTTGAGATCAACCGTATCCAAGAATTTCACAAAGCCCTCGTCGAGCCGTCCGATCGCGGATCTTCCAAACGATGCCGCCGCATCATCTGACTTCTCTTTCTCAAACGCTATGTCGAGCGAAAAGGATTTTTGCTTGAGCGAAGAGATCACACCCACAGGCAAGGTCTTGAGAGATTCCTCCGACACCCCCTCAATTTTCAGTCGCACAATTTTATCCCTGCTGTCCAGCCGGCTGACTTTTTCCTGTATAATGGCCGCCAGCTGATCCCCTCTCATGCCCGAGGCATCGATAACATCCAGGCTGACCATATCCCGGCATCGCACGGCATGAAATAAAACCTCAAAAGGCTCCAGATGAATCTCGGCAAATCCCTTGGCGACATCTCTCTCGGCCTGAGAAAGGCGGTCGGTGGAGCCGGCGTACCACGCTCTCGACGCAACCTGTGTTTGGTTGTGATAGTGCCCCAGGGCGACATAGTCGAACCGCTCCATCAGTTCCACCGGAAATTCCTGTTCGCCGAGATCCGCCATCGAGAACTCCGGCATTCCGGCAACAACACCGTGGAGTACGAGTATGTTGTACTTGAAATCCGGATCGGGACGGCACAGTACGAGCTGCTCCTTTAAAGACTGAGCCGTAAGGCAGTGCGGCAAAGCCAGTATCTTCGCCTGACCGATTTGAAATGCCTTAAGCTGCGTACCGGCCGCTATATGAAGATTGTCAATATACTCAAAAACGTCAAGAGCCGCGCCGATGTGCGGCTGTTTGGGAGCATCGTGATTTCCGCTGATAATAACTGTGGGAATTGAGTTCTCTTCGGCGAGTCGATAAAGTTGCTCTCCCGCCAAAGCCATTATCCGGTTGGACGGACGCACCGTATGAAAAAGGTCACCGGAGTGTATACACAAATCAGGTCGCAAGGCAATAATAGCATCAACGGCCCGGGTGAAGCTGTCGATAATATCCTCCTGCCGAAGGGTCAGCCCGGACTCGCCACGCCGCGGGTGATTCTCCCCCGCCCCCAGATGACTATCGGAGACATGGCATATCTTCATGACGATGAATATAAAGCCGGACGGATGTCCGCGAAATCACAAATGTAAAAAAAGTCGGTTGGTTCGGTTCGACCGGATCAGTACAAGTTATACCGGGCAATACGGTCCCTGAGCGTATTTCGTGAGATTCCCAGGGTCTCAGCCGTTTTCACCTGGTTACCGTCAAAATGTCTCAGACATGAAGAAATGATAGCTCGTTCGAAGGCCGATTCCATGAACTGGTATATCTGCCCCGGTGAACTGCTAATCAGCTTGGCCATAACCGGATCGATGATCTTTTTGAAGGTTTCGGTGTAATCGTCTTTAAGGACATCGATGTCGATCTCGAGCCTCCCGTTATCCTCTGAGAAAATGGGCAGATCCTCGGGCTGAAGCGTCTCGCTCTTGGACATCACCATAGCGGTGTGGATGTTGTTCTCGAGTTCCCTCACGTTGCCCGGCCAATGATATTTCGTGAGAATCTGCATCGCCTTTTTGGAGACCTTTTTCGGCTGAACTTGCAGCTGATTGGCGAATTTCTCGGTAAAGTGATCGACAAGCAGAGGCACATCACCCTTGCGCTCACGAAGCGGCGGGATGTAAACGGATACAACCTTGAGACGATAAAACAGATCTACTCTGAAAGAACCCTCTTTCATGCACTGTACGAGTGACTTGTTGGTGGCGGCGATTATTCGGACATCGGTGGAAATCGACTCGTTGCCGCCGACCCTCTCAAACTGCTTCTCCTGAAGCACCCTCAAAAGCTTCGATTGCGTCAGCATCGACATGTCGCCGATTTCGTCGAGGAAAAGGGTGCCCCCGTGTGCCTGCTCGAATTTGCCGATTCGCTTGAAATAGGCTCCGGTGAAAGCGCCTTTTTCGTGACCGAAAAGCTCGGATTCCAACAGCGTTTCCGGGAGAGCGGCGCAATTGACCGATAAAAAGGAATTGCTCCTGCGGTTGGAATTTCGGTGGATAGCCCTGGCCACAAGCTCTTTACCTGTGCCGGACTCGCCAAAAATAAGGACGGCCGCGTCTGTTTTGGCGACCTGTCCGATCAGTTTGGCAATCTCGACTATCTCGGGCGATTGACCCATTATCTCGCCCACCTCATGGTCACCGTGTGCCGACGGTACCGCAACAACCGGACGCGGTCTGGCAGAATAACCACAAGCCTTGTTGACCATATCAATGAGCTTCTGAATCTCAAAAGGTTTCGTCAAATACTCAAAGGCACCCTCTCTCATAGCCTCGATGGCGTTCTCGGTGGAAACGAATCCCGAAATGACTATTACGGGAAGTTCGTTTCTGATCTGTTTGATTTGTTTAAGAACATCAAGACCGGAAAGGGAAGGAAGATTCACATCGAGCATCACCAGATCTACATTGTCATGAGCACGTACATATTCACCCACTTCCAAGCCATCGTCGAGGAAGTCGAAATTGAACTTGTCCGGATCAAACAGGTTAGCCAGTGATTGCGATAAGTCTTTATCGTCGTCAACCAGTAGTATATTTTTCATGCGCTTTTTCGTCCTTAGGGTATTCACCTTTTATATCGGCGTTTGCTGTATTTTTTATAGACAAATTTTGACGTAAATGGCTGATTTTGTTAAGAAAAGTCGCTTGAAGCAGGTTCGACCGAATCACCAGCAGACTACGGTGTAACGGTCCCATTCGGTAATCCGGACAACGCAATCGCGGGACGATTTAATTATGAAACAGTCCCCGTCATCCTTTTGCACAAAATTTACAGATTAAAGGTCCGAAGGCCTCAGACTGTTTCAATTTGGTATATCGTTTGGATTATTCCTGGTCCGACAAGAAACGCACGGCAGTGCCCATCCAGAAAAAATACACGACAGCGTCCACCGCAAGACCGACTACCAGGACCCAGTACATGAGTTCAGGATAGAACTTATTAATAATGATGTTTTGTTGCTGGCCAATAATTGACATGAGCACGGGAGCTGCCAGAATAACGGCAGCCAGGCACAAGCACATAATAGGACGATTCCAGAAAATCTGAAGAGATCGTTTCAAAGCCGTCCAGACACTGGCGCCATATAAGGCGCAGTATGATATGGAGAAGTAGAAAAGGGCCACTATCACGATATAAAGCCCGGGCATAAACAGATACTGAAACACGATGATCCGGCGTGGTGAATTTGTCAGTAGAGGACTCAGCAAAGCCGGCAGGTATAAATTCGCCAGCAAGATTAAACCATTAATGGCCAGCCATGCCAGCGTCAATTGAAGCCACAAAAATGGCATCTGCGCAGAATTAACTTTAGGGCGAGCGTTGTCGCCGGGGAGCCCGCGATAAAACAATATTGAAACCGCCCCCAGAACAGACCCTTCAAGCAACGCCGAAACCACGAACTTGGCCCAACCGAAGAAATACGGCAGGACAGCGAAATGTCCGGGATAATGCATAAAGCCAACGGCGTTCTGCGAGTCGATCGCGTTCACCCACAAATGGATAACCCCGAAAAAGGCCGGGGAATAAAACCTGTCGTGAGCGAAAAGTACCAGCCACTGGAGAGCGAAATAGGCGAGCAGAAGCGACCATATTCGGCCCCGCTTGACCTGCGATAGCGTCTCCAGGAAAAGCGATAGGAAATAGTTGATCGAGTCTAATAAGCGCACAACCCTGTCCTATGGCTCGAAGAGCACCACGTTGGAACCGGTCGATGCACCATGCTGATCAAAAACATAGACTCGATAATAAGTGTTAACAGCCGGAGCCGCGACCGCGTACCAGGGTGAAGGCGGCTCGACCGCATTGATAATGGCTACCCTCGTATCGGCCAGGTCGACGCTTGAATTTGCCGCCGAATAAATCTGATAAGACGCGAAATCGTCTTCTTCACTACGAGTCCACTGAAAACGAACGGAGTCAACTCCCGCCACCAGAACGATTTCAACCGCATCAGGGGGAGTATTGATACTCAGCAGTTGCTCGCCTCGAACCGCTACGGCGGAATTGCCCGCGGCATCGGTGAAATTACCGGTGACCACCGCCTCAAAAAGATTGCTGCCAACCGGCACCACATACTGGCCATGATAAACACCATCATCGGCCGTATCGTCCCCGTCCGTGCCATCGTCGTACAATCTCAAACCACTGACACCGGTAAACGACACAGTGGCCCGACCCGAGAGTTCACCGGCATCCAGACCAAACGTAATTGTCTGCCCCGCTGAAAATACGCTGCCGGTCGGAGCATAAAAAACGGAGCTTATCTCAGCCCGAGTGTCCAGAATAATATCATCGGATAAAACCTCACTCGACTCCGAACCATCAGCATACACCAGCCGGGCATAGACCGTTTTTGCGCCGTCGCCCTCAGAAAGCGTATAGGTGCGCTCGGGGGCAAAAGCCACAAACTCAGATCCCGAGAAGTCGGCCTCCTCAGAGAGTATCACCTGAGCCGCAGTAGCCGACGTGTTCACCTGGATACGCACACTGCGACTGTTGGTGAACTCGGCGTCGGAATTAATCGTAATCGAAGACCGTCCGAGAGTCAGCGGCAAAGCAATTGAGGATTCACCTTCAATACCCTCGCGGGAGACAGATGCTATTTTGAAGTAGTAAAGACGGTTGATTACCAGATTACTCAAAGTCGCGCTCGTATTGGAAGAAGAATCGTGAATCCTGAAATCCACCGGCTCGATATCAGCCACATAAATGCGATAGCGGGCTATATTCGAACTGTCCGAGACTTTCCATTGGAGATCAACCGTCTCCGTATTGATGAATACCTCCACATCGTATGGCACCGGCGTAGCCTCTGGCACCGACCTGACAGGATCCTTTGACTCTATGGTACGATCGCAACCACCGATACCTACGACAAGAACTGCCAGCAAAGGTAAATATCTTTTCATTCCCTATCTTCCTCGACTATAACTTCATGGAAATGGACAGCCCGACACTTTCAGAATCGGCTGTGGGGGTCATGGTGAGGCCCTTCACCGTAAACGTCCCTTTTTCTTCCGGAAAGAAAAACAGAGCGTCGATTACGTTCAGCGCCCAGATTCCGATACCGACCCCGATAACAATCCGCCTGACATTCTCAGCATCGTAAGCGCTTTCCTGCGCCGCTGCCAGAAGCGGTTGAACGCGGCGTAACTCCTCAATATTTCCATCAACTGCCAGCGAGTCGTATTCCCTTTCGATCTTCTTGAACTCATCGAACCTGAAATCGAACTCGTCATCGGCGTAAAGATAACTTACCCCGGCAGCGACTGTCAGAAAAGTAAAAGCCCACCCTTTCGTCTTGCGATCAGCATACCGCTGACCCCAGCCGGGGATAAAAAGTGACCTGACGGCCGTCTTGAACCGGGTCTTTGGAGATAACTTGATGTCGACTTCCATCTGACGAGTCGGGTCAAGCTCGATTCGGGTCTTATATGTTTCGTACCCGTGCTTCTTTAAAGTGAGTTCATAGTCACCGACTAGAAGATGTCTGAAGCGAACCGGAGTCACTCCCGAAACCCTGGCCCCACCGGATAGTCGAACCTGGGCTCCCTGGGGATCAGTGCGAACGGTAAGGTCGCCGGTCATGCTGGCCTGACCCGCCGCGGAAACAGGAATAGCACAAGCGGCTAATATGATGAATGCGAGTTTCTTTGACGTCATCTTCTTCCCTGAAGTAAAGGTTAAAACCCCTTGGAATGATTTAACAATATAAAAATGAATATTCAAAAACAAGTCATAAAAAAAGGCCGTGACATCCGCCACGGCCACGAATTTTTCTAACAAATTAACAGGCGCCCTTGCCGGTAATCACAACCACCACTGTCTTAAGCAGAATCCTGATGTCGGTCCAAAATGACCTTTTTTCAATATACTCAAGGTCATAGCGTACTTTGCGTACCACCGACGCCAGGGAAGAGTCATAACCATTCTCCACTTGAGCCAATCCCGTAAGACCCGGCTTGACATTCAAGCGATTAGTATATCCTTTTATCTTGGCAGACAAATCCAGCACGAAGCTCGGACGTTCCGGCCTGGGACCCACCAACGACATATCACCCTTCAGCACATTCCAGAACTGGGGGATTTCATCTATTCTCGTCTTGCGCAAAAACTTACCAATCCGGGTTATTCGCGGATCACTCTTGGTGGCCCACACCGGTCCCGATTCTTTCTCAGCATCACTCACCATCGTACGGAACTTGTGAAGCTTGAACGGGCGGCCCATAAGATCTTCACGGCGACGCTCCCGATGGCGACTCTCCCCTACATCGGACTTCTGATAAACGCGACGCTGACCTTTACGACGGTTAACTCCAACCCTGACCTGCGAGTAAAACACCGGACCGGGAGAATCGAGTTTTATCAGTATGGGTACGACAAGCCAAAACGGCAATGTGAGAATCAGCCCGACTGTCGAGCCCACAATATCCATGAATCTCTTTCCAAATCCCATCAATATCCCCTTAAGGCTGCCCCCCCTGGTCACCGCCATCGGCATGGCAAAGATGAAAAGCGAAGTCACCAGGATAAACAGCAATCCCTTAAAATATTCCGAGAACAAGAAATTTACATACCCCGAAAAAGTCAAGGATTGCGACTGAGGCAAAGTTACAGAGGGTGATACGGTCAACCCGGAAGCAACTCCATAAGAATAAGCCCTCCTTGGGACCGCGACCGTACTCTGAGCTTGTATATTACTGCTGTTACTCTGAATGTTTTCCATATTTTTTAAAATAACGAGGAGTATACAATCACTGCGTTACTTTCCGTGAAGCAAAACTTCTGCCAGCGTGTAAAGGACTAACAGAAAAGTAATACCAATTTTGACACTATTGTAAGCGGTTGGCAGGCAGCAGCATAAGATTTCGCTCGAAAATCGAAGCGTGGACTAATTTGGTCCGTTACCCCGTGTTTCTGCAATGGCGGAAACATAGTGCGAATTTTGAACACAAAACATGCAACGAATTGCCTAGTCCGAAAACGACGGTTGGCAAAGAAAAAACCAGCCGTCGGGCTGGTTTCTTCTGCTAATTCGAGTCTGTTTCTGCGTGCCGGATCAAGGGCCAATTTGAAAGATTATGGTGAACCTGTGAAGGTCCTCAGAGCTGTATTTTTCTTCGAACGTATAGGCATAATCGAAAGCGGCGTTATTGAATTTCAAACCCGCTCCCAGCGTGATTCCAGTGGCAAAATTCCTTTCATCGGCACTCGGATAGTAACTGTAACCGGATCTGAGGAAATATTGGCCGTTGTGATTAAACTCTACCCCCTGATGAACAACCGTTTCACCGTGAAGTCTCTTTTCAACATCGGCGGTGAGCAGAAGCCTGTCTTCAACCGGATATCCGGCTAAACCCAGATGAAGCGCCGCCGGAAGATTCTCGGTGGTTCCGTCAAACGAAATGTCCGGCCCCAGATTGGTCAGCACACCGGCAAGAGCGATACGACCCAGGTCATATTTGGTGCCGAAATCGACAGCGAAAGTCGTTGCGCTGATATCGTCGAGTTTCTGATTAATCACTTTGCCGGTCAAGCCAAGGGACAGCTTTTCACTCGTCTTATACCCCAGCGAAATCGCGCCGGCAATATCGTAGGCGCTGATCTCCCCTGTCGGCAGGCCGCTCAAATCGAATCCATCGATAGCGCCATAATTGAAATATGTGACTGACGCTGCCAGGGTCATCCTGTCCGACATTTGTCTGGCATACGCACCATATTCAACGGTCATGTCCTGGTACCAGGCGAAGTGACTCAGAAGAAACTCGCTGGTCTCAACACTTGTGAGACCGGCGGGATTCCAATAAGAAGCTACCGCGCCCTCTGATACGGCCGAAAAGGCTCCGCCCATTGCGGAGGGCCTCGCTCCGGCACCTATAAGAAGAAACTCCGCGGCCGTGTTCCCCGCATTCGTCTCCGCTATTGTCACTCTGCCAAAAAACGCCACCAGAAGCAGCAGAATGATCCACCCTACGATAATCCTCTTCACCAGAATCCTAACATCCATGGTCTACCTCATCCACGATTGTTCCAATTGTCCTGTATTGGCAATCCCAATGCCGGAAACGGTTCTGGGTGGATTTATTTGACAGGGATTTTCCCAGCCCCCTGATATGAACATAAGTGCCTTGTTTACAATCCATTCCCAAACACGCGAGACCATCAGTAACAGGTTCTGTCTTAGCCTTGATTCGATTTGCCTGTCCCTATTATTTGCGCTCGTGTCCGCTTTCTGAACAACAACCGCTCGCAAATCGACTCAGGCGTTCAATAAGTCGAGTACTTGTAACAATATGCCCGGTGTCGTTCAAGAAACCGACATCTCTTCCCTTATTGTCGGCTTCCTGAGCAATTTTATTACCTCTTGTCCGAGACTCGCATTCAAGTCTCAAGACGGTTCAGGGGTAAGAATTTTTCAATATTAAGTCAACTAAAACGTGGCAAAGAACGCTGAAAAAACACTGGTCCGTACCAGACAGTCAGATAAGCAGTTATGGCTTTCACGCCATGAAAAAAGGGGACGCGCGAAAAGAATTGTTATCGTGGACCTTTCTATCCTCCCGCCGCAGCAATCTGCAGCATCTCAGTCAAAGTGCTAAACACCTTACGGCTACTCGCACGTCTACCAGATAAATCCGGCCATTGACAGTTCCGGCCGGAGACAACACCTGGAGGAAATGGAGATACATTTCATGTCTAAACACTTCACAGCAACAATAGTTTTTGTTTTGGGACTGATGTTGCCATCACAACCGGCCCGCGGCTTTCAGAGCGGAGAAACGGGATATGTCGAGGTCCCCGATGGACAACTGTATTATGAAGTTGCCGGGCAGGGACCAACAATGATAATGCTGCACGACGGTCTTATTCACTCTGCCGTATGGAACCACCAGTGGGAAAACTGCGCAAACCGCTTCACAATGATTCGCTACGATCGCCGCGGATTCGGCAAATCTCCCGTGCCCACGAAACCATATTCTAACGTTGATGACCTGCTGACGCTCTTCGAAAAACTCGGAATTGATAGTGCAATCGTAATCGGTATGTCCGCCGGGGCCCGCCTTGCCCTTGATTTTGCGGTCGAGCACCAGGACCGAATTACTCATCTCATTCTCGTCAGTCCGGTGGTGCGCGGACTGCCTTTAACAGACCACTTTCTCACCAGAGGTGGACATCAGGATCCGGCGATTTTCTCGGACCCGGTTCTTCTCCTGAATTACTATCTCGACGAAGATCCCTACGAGATCTACAGTGGCAATCCGCAGGTCCGCGAGGAAGCCCACACCTTGATGGAAGGTTACCTGAACAACGTTGACCAGATATTCAACAGGCTCGAACAAGCACCTTCTTATACGACTCTCGATTCTCTGGACGAATTGGATATCCCCGCGCTGATTATCTCTGGAGAGTATGACCTTCCCGATATTCATGCCAACGCCGGCGCCATTGCGGCAGGGATCAGAGGTTCGGAGCGGGTAGTACTTAAGGACTGCGCCCACAGGATCCCCATGGAGCAGCCTGAACTGCTGAGCCAGACCGTGATTGGATTCCTCTCTGGCCGGGAGTTCTTCAGAGTGATGAACGCATCAGGCGTAAAGCCGGCAGTGAACCTATACCGTTCCATGCATAAACGGGACCCGGGCATTGACATTCTCAGTGAAAACAGGCTCAACCGCATGGGCTATGAATATCTTCTGGCTGGCAAGCTCGAAGATGCACTTGAATTGTTCCAACTCAACGTGGATCTGTATCCGCAATCCGCCAATGTGTACGACAGCTATGCCGAGGCATTGTTAGCAGCGGGAGATACTACTGGTTCTGTGGCAAACTATCAGAAGTCTCTGAAACTCAACCCTGAGAATACCAATGCCAGTACTGCGCTGACGAGGCTGCGCCCCGGACAATAACCGTACGGTCAGAAATAAGAAAAGGAAGGCTCTAAAGCCTTCCTTTCTTTAGCCAACGATAGGACAGCCTCGTTACATGTTCTTGATGATGTTAGTCGCGAACTCCGAAGTACCAACTTTCTTGGCGCCCTTCATCTGCCGCTCTAAATCATAAGTGACCGTCTTTTTATTGATCGTCTTCTGAATGGCGTCTTCAATCATATTGCCGGCCTTGTCCCAGCCCAGATATTCGAGCATCATGACCGCCGAGAGGATCACCGATGACGGATTGATGACATCCTTGTCGGCATACTTCGGGGCCGTGCCGTGAGTGGCTTCGAACAATCCGATATAGTCGCCAATGTTGGCGCCGGGAGCCATACCAAGACCACCCACCTGAGCCGCACAAGCGTCGGACAAATAGTCACCGTTCAGATTCGGCGTAGCCAAGACACTATATTCATCCGGTCGGGTCAATACCTGCTGGAAGATAGAGTCTGCTATACGATCCTGGATGACCACTTTACCCTTAGGGGCCTTGCCCTTGTACTTCGCCCAGACCTCGTCTTCGGTTACGATCTGGCTCCGAAATTCCTTCTTTGCAATCTCATAACCCCAGTCTCTAAAGGCCCCTTCGGTGAACTTCATTATGTTACCCTTGTGGACCAGAGTGACAGACGGCAGTCCCTTCTTTATGGCATGTTGTATGGCCTTGCGAACCAGCTGACGAGTACCGGTCACCGAGATCGGTTTGATGCCGATGCCGGAGTCCAGACGGATGTTGCGTTTCATCGTCTTGTTGAGCCAGTTAATGACCATTTTCGCCTCAGGGGTACCCTTCTTCCATTCAATGCCCGCGTAAACGTCTTCGGTATTCTCACGGAAGATGATGACGTTCAGTTTCTCCGGATGAGTTACGGGTGAGCCGACACCCTTAAACCACTTGACCGGACGCACGCAGGCATACAGATTCAGAATCTGGCGCAGAGAGACATTGAGCGAGCGAAACCCACCGCCGATCGGTGTCGTCAGAGGGCCTTTCAATGCCACAAGATGGGTCTTGATAGCCTTGACAGTTTCATCGGGCAGCCATTCGCCATAAAGCTCAAAGGCTTTCTCACCGGCATACACATCCATCCAGGCAATCTTCTTCTTGCCGCCGTATGCCTTTTCCACGGCCGCATCGACCACGCGTCTGGTAGCCTTCATGATGTCGCGCCCGGTACCATCACCCTCGATTACCGGAATAATCGGGTTGTCGGGGACCTGCAGCTTCTTGTTTTTGACCGTGATCTTCTTACCGTCTTTCGGAACCTGGATATGCTTATAATTTGCCATCGATACTCCTTTTAGTAGCCAAGAATCTTGAGATGTTCTTTGTACGTAGCGGCCGATTTCTGCAGAGCGGCTATCTCACCCTTGGCAAGTTTGAGCTCGATAATCTTCTCCACACCGTTGGCCCCAAGCACGACTGGAACGCCGATGTAAATATCCTTGATGCCGTATTGTCCGGTCAGGTAGGCCGACGCCGGCAGAACTCTCTTCTCATCGTTGAAGATGGCGCGGCACATGTCAACCGAGGCAGCGGCCGGGGCATAATATGCCGATCCGGACTTGAGCAATCTTACGATTTCGCCGCCGCCGTCAGCGGTGCGGTCGGATATCGCCTTTATACGGTCCTTGGGAATAAGTTCGCCGATTGGAATACCGGCAACAGTGGTATAGCGCGGCAGAGGAACCATGGTATCGCCATGACCGCCGAGTACCATCGCCTGCACATCCGTCATCGCAACGCCGAGTTCCATCGCCACGAACGTGCGGAAACGAGTCGAGTCGAGCACACCGGCCTGCCCGCAAACGCGGTTCTTCTCGAACCCCGTGACCTGCTGCATGTGATAAGTCATCAGATCGAGGGGGTTCGACACCACGATAACAAAGCTCTTCGGGGCATATTTTTTGATATTTTTGGCCACCGAGCCGACGATATCGGCGTTCATGTTCAACAGATCCTCGCGTGACATCCCCGGCTTGCGCGGAAGCCCGGCTGTCATGATTACGATGTCGGCACCCTTAAGGTCGGAGAACTTGTTCGTGCCTTTAACCATCGCATTGTACCCACGGACCGGCCCGGCCTGCGAGAGATCGAGACCTTTGCCCTGCGGTACGCCTTCGATAATGTCGACCATTACGACGTCGGCAAAATTTGCTTCGGCCAGATACATGGCGGTGCTGGCGCCTACATTTCCGGCACCGATAACTGCTATCTTCTTGTTCATGGTACCTCTCCCTAATTGGGTATGGTGTTTAGTTAAGTTTTAAGTTGTCAAAACAGTATGTCCGGCATCCCGGACAACGGCTATCTTATGTTCAGCAACGTTTATTGACGCAAAACATTCGTCCGGACTGTGAAGCGGCTCATAAAAAACGTGCCTCACGGTATCATCAGGCAAAGTTGAATACACCCTCACGTCAATGCGACGCTGCATCGCGTTAACCCGTGACAGCTTATGTGAGCCAAACCTGATAACTCCATCCTTCGGCTCGTTCTTTTCCCGATCCCAGTTGTCGGCCAGCCTGTAGAAATTTTCAGAGCCTATTCCGCCGGCGCATGATGACACGAGTATAATTCGGCCGCCATCTTTTACCGCCCTCTGGCAGTTTTCAAGCGCCTTCTGAAGCTGATACAGATTATTGTCCAGCGGAGGCAGCATTTCGCAAATGACGGTATCGTAGTAGCTATCGACACGATTGGCATACATCGCGCACGAATACTCATAGGCGCTTTCGAAAGAGGTCTTCAGATCTCCGAAAAACACAGCGGCCATTTTCTTTGACGCGTCGATAACAGCCTGAATCCCGAAGAACTTCCGGGCGCCCATCATGTCGAGAACCGACGCCATGTGCTCGGCAACCGGGTTCCCTTTTAGCCTCAACGGCGCGGCATCCAGCGATATTGCCTGATTGTGATTGCGTTCGACCGTGGCGAAATCAGTCAGCCCCGGAACAAGCGACTTCCTCCCGCCTGTCATACCGGCGAAGTAATGCGGCTCAGCCGAACTTATCATGACCACCTCGTCGTACTCAAACAAGACGCTATCGAGCCAGACCTCTTCACCGAAATGGTCGCGCCCGATCTTTGTCATCGTCGAGTAATCGCGACAGTCGTGAATCCGCACCCGCGGCTCGACCCTTTCGCGGTGATCCCCGAATATCTTGAGATAGTGCTGCTCGGTCGGCGGCTCATGGGTGCCGCAGGCCACCACAAACGATGCCCGGTCTAAAACAGTCGGGTTGATTTGATCAAGCAGGCTCAGGATCCTCGGTGTTGGCGTATTGCGATGACCATCGTTGACCACAAACAGGAGGCTATTCGAAGCAAGTAATTCTTCACCGCCGGCATCGGATAGGCCGCGACGAAAAGTCGACAGATCAACTTCCCGTGGCGCCAATTTCGGCGAATATTCGGTGACACTCACATCATCAGGCAAGTGAATGACAATCTCACCCGCGTTATAGGCCAGCTTGATATCCATCTCGACGACCTGTTTGCTTTCTGTCGTTTGGCCGCTAAGCACCGATCTTTGTCCGTAGCGACCCCTGTGTTTCTCAGAAAAAGAAAGCTATTTCTTTTGCGGCGTTCTCGTCGGAGTCGGAGGCATGAACGGAATTCCTCTGAATATCCATTCCAATCTCGTAACGAATGGTGCCGCAATCCGCCTTCTCCGGATTGGTGGCGCCCACGAGCGTCCGCAACTGGGAAACCGCGCCCTCTTTCTCAAGAACCATCGGCACCACCGGCCCCGATGTCATGAACTCGACGAGGGCGTCAAGGAACGGTTTACCTTCATGGACCGCGTAGAACTGGCGCGCCTGCGTTTTTGTCAGACGCACCATTTTCATCTCAACGATCTTGAAGCGGGCTTTTTCAAGACGACTGATGATGTGCCCGACCAGGTTTCGCTCTGTGGCATCAGGCTTAATGATCAATAATGTTCGGTTCAACCTGTTTACCTCAACGGGCTACTTCTTTAGCTTCATGGCTTCGTCATGGCCAATCTGAAGAGCTTTCTTGTTTCTGTCCTCGGTACCCCGCGGCGCGCGCGCCAGCACGGCATCCGTCAAAACGTCCAACGGCACGATACCGGTAAGAGCGCAAATGGAACCGAGAGCAATCACGTTGGCTACCATGATATGCCCGACTTCTTCACGCGCCAGCCGGGTGAAAGGCAATCCGTAGTATTTCTCCGTCGGAAATTCCGTGATCATCGACGTATCGACCACCAGCGTGCCGCCTTCCTTGAGATCCGGATAATACTTGTCCAGGGACTCCTGGGTCATAGCCAGGAGCAGATCAAGTTTCATCGCCTTGGGGTAGTAAATCTCCTCGGAAGAAACTACCACATCCGCCTTGGAAGCGCCTCCGCGGGCCTCCGGGCCGTAGGATTGTGATTGCACCACATTCTTTCCGCCGGCTTTGCCGATGGCCTCACAAAGAACGACCGACGCGAAGATCATTCCCTGGCCGCCCGAACCGGATAGCCGGATCTCGAAACGATCCTGGGGAATACCAACTTTACCGAGTATTTTTCCAGCCATAGGTTTCCTCTCTATCCTTTCTGGGCATCGACGACTCTCTGGTACTCGTCGCAGAATTCGGTTTTAACAGTATCCTCGTGGAGGGTGCCGATTAGGTACTTGCCCTTCAACTCTTCCTCCGTCATACTCTTGGCCCTGGCCGTAGTGACGGAGTTTTCTTTCATGAAGTTTAACATGGCGGTGGCATCACCCTTGCGATTCAACCGGCCATAGTAGGTGTGACAGTTGGAGATGATTTCCACGAGCGAAAAGCCCTTGTGCTCCAACGCCTGCATAATCATTTTCTCCATCTGAGGATAGTGATATACGGTGGAACGCCCAACGAAAGACGCTCCCGCGCCGATAGCCAGATGACATGGCTCGAAATGCTTCTCCACGTTGCCGTATGGCGTGGTTGTGGAGAACGAACCGCCGGGGGTCGTGGGCGAACCCTGACCACCGGTCATGCCATAGATATAGTTATTAATCAGAATGGCGGTAATGTCGATATTTCTCCGGCAGGCATGAATGAAGTGGTTACCGCCGATAGCAAGAGCATCACCATCGCCCGTAATCACAACCACCTTCATGTTCGGCCGCGCGAACTTCACGCCGGTCGCGAAGGCAAGCGCCCTGCCGTGCGTGGTGTGAAGCGAGTTAAAGTCCAGGTAGACCGGCATCCGGCTGGTACATCCGATACCTGAGACCATAGCCACCTCGTCCTTGGAGTATCCAAGCTTCTCGACCGCCCGGATAAAGGCGCCCATCACGATACCGTTGCCACATCCCGGACACCAGACGCTCGGGAATTTCTTGCGTGGCCGCAGATAGTTCAGCATCGAATCGGATTTGTGTTGTTCTGTCGTAGCCATTAGAGCACCTCCTCGAGCTTGCCGAGCAGCTCGGCGGGAGTGAGAATTTCACCATCGTAACGCTGCAGCGGAATGATGTCCACGTCTCCGCACACCGCTTTCTTGACCTCATCGATGACCTGACCCATGTTCAATTCGGCAACGATGACCTTCTTGCAGCGGGAACAAAGATCCCTGATTTGGTCATAAGCAAACGGCCAAATCGTGTATAGTTGAATCGACCCAACTTTGTATCCTGCCTGTCGAGCCAGCGATGTAGCCTGGAGGGCGGCTCTGGACACCGAACCGTATGTAATAAAGACCACTTCAGCGTCATCCATCTTCTCGGCGCGAAGTTTGAATATCTCGTCTTTGTAGTTCTCTATTTTGTTTTTGAGTTTGTCGAGTTTGACAAAAATCTCGTCCGCACGGTTGGTCGCAAAACCCATCGTGTCGTGTGTCAACCCGGTGACATTATAGCGATAACCCTCGCCGTACGACGGCATCGGGGACACCAGGTTCGGCGTCATCTCGAAAGGTACAAATTCTTCCGGCTTGCTCGTCGGCTTTACGCGGTTGATTACCTCATACTCACCCGGCCGCGGAATCGTCACCATCTCCCGCATATGACCGATGACTTCATCCAGAAGTACCGTCACCGGCGTTCTGAATCTTTCCGCGAGATTGAAGGCTCGAATTGTCTCGGTTACCGTGTCATTGACGGTCGATGGAGCGACCGCGATGGCGGTATAATCACCGTGAGAACCCCAGCGGGCCTGCATGGTATCGGACTGACTGACTTTGGTCGGCAATCCGGTGGACGGACCCCCGCGCTGCACGTTTACAATAACGCAGGGCGTCTCAGTCATGTATGCATATCCAATGTTTTCCAGCATCAGAGAATAACCCGGACCGGAAGTGGCGGTCATCGATTTCAGTCCTGTCACGGAAGCACCGATAATTGCGGCCATAGACGCAATCTCGTCCTCCATCTGGATGAACCGGCCACCGATTCTGGGAAGCTGGCGAGCACAGGATTCGGCAATCTCGGTAGAGGGAGTTATAGGGTAACCGGCATAGAACTGAAGTCCGGCATAAATGGCGCCCTCAACACAGGCACCATTACCCTGGAGTAGTTTCTTTACTGCTTCTGCCATTTTAATACCTGTTCTACCTCACTTATAATTAGACGTTATTGCGAAATCGGGACAATGTACCCAGCATATCGTGCACTGCGTACAATTTTCAGGCCTGGCCTGAACCGGCTTTCCGTCACGGTCGGGCTCAAAAACCTGCTGGGGGCATAAAGCGATACACAGGTTGCACGCCTTGCACCAACTCAGATTGATCTTCAGCGGCGGCGGACCGACGGAATAGTCATATTTGCTCTTTACCTTGGGCTTAGAAGCTGACTCATCAATCTTGTTCGAATCTGTCATATTTGTTCCTCAAAGGTATCAATTATTATATAAAACGCTCTATCTACGTTTCGGTTTCTTATTCATGTCCGAACCGGGCTGTCTCTTGGTCGATTTCTTCGTTTTCCTGGCCGCTTTCTTCAGCGTGGTCTTTTTGTTTCCGACCGTCTTCCTATCTGGCGTCTTCTTGGCTAACACCTTCTTGGCTGAGGTCTTTCTAGCCGGCGTTTTCTTTGCCTTTTTGGCCGGGGTCTTTTTCTTCCCGGACATCAACTCCTTCAACAAGCCCGGAATCTCAGTCGGTGAAAACGCTACCGGAATACCCACCTTGTTCAGAGCGGCTATTTTTTCCGCAGCCGTGCCGGTGCCACCTGAAATAATGGCTCCGGCATGTCCCATACGCTTGCCGGGAGGGGCTGTCTGGCCGGCGATAAACGACACCACCGGCTTGGTGACGCGCTTCTTGATATAGGCCGCCGCATCCTCTTCATCACTGCCGCCAATCTCACCTATCATGACAATAGCCTTAGTGGCGTTATCAGCCTGAAAAGCTTCAAGACAATCAATGAAATTGGTGCCGATCACCTGATCGCCACCGATTCCAATACATGTCGTCTGACCCATCCCTTCGGTCGTCAGGGCCCAGATTGCTTCATAGGTCAAGGTGCCCGAGCGGGAAACAACGCCGATATTGCCCTTCTTCACGATCGAGCCGGGCATAATACCGACCTTGGACTCACCGGGTGATATCAATCCCGGACAATTCGGCCCAATCAGTCTCACACCGCGCTCTTTGACATAAGGGTACACCTTCATCATATCGTTAGCCGGTACACCCTCCGTAATACATACGATAGTCTTGATTCCAGCGTCAACCGCCTCATAAATGGCGTCAACCGCGAAGGCCGGCGGCACATAGATAACAGAGGTATTCGCTTTTGTCTTTTCGACAGCCTCTTCCATGGTGTTGAACACCGGGATACTGCCTACTTTGGTACCGCCTTTTCCGGGAGTAACACCGCCCACGACATCGGTGCCGTAGGCTTTCATCTGTTCGGCGTGAAAGGAACCATCCCGGCCGGTGATTCCCTGAACGATTACTTTAGTTTTCTTATTTATGAAGACTGACATTTTCTTATCCTCTTCCTCGTTGAGTTGTTACTCTACACCCGCCAGTTCGATGGCTTTCTTGACTACTTTATCCAGCGTATCCTCGGTGGGAAGATTGACTGCCTTGAGAATCTTGTACGCTTCTTTCTCGTTGGTGCCGGTCAATCTCACAACCACCGGCACGGTGGGATTGAGTTCCTTGAAGGCGGCGACAATGCCGGTCGCGACATCATCGCAACGGGTAATACCGCCAAAGATATTTATCAGGATAGCCTTCACTTTCGGGTCCGAAAGGATAATCTTCATGGCCGTTACGACCTTTTGCGGATTGGAAGAGCCGCCGATATCGAGAAAGTTGGCCGGTTCGCCGCCGTAGCGCTTGACAAGGTCCATCGTGGCCATCGCCAGACCGGCTCCGTTGACGATACACCCGATATTACCGTCCAGTTTCACGAACGACAGGTCACCCTCGCGCGCTTCCACTTCCGCCGGGTCCTCGGCGTCGAGATCACGCATGGCGGCTATGTTCTTCTGGCGATACAACGCGTTGTCATCGATATTGATCTTGGCATCCAGCGCAATAACTTCACCGGCTGTATTCGTAATCAGGGGGTTTATCTCCACAAGTGAAGCATCCACTTTCCAGAACACATTGTAAAGCTTCATGATTATGTCGGCCGCGGCCCGCACCTGGCCGATATCGCGATAAAGCTTGTATGCGAGATTCCTTGCCTGATAGCTCTTCAGTCCCAAAACGGGATCGACGTACAGCTTGAAAATCTTCTCCGGCGTCTTGGCCGCGACCTCTTCAATATCCACACCGCCCGCCGGGGAAACCATGATCACCGGCTTCTTCGTAGAACGGTCGAGAATGATGCCGACATAGGACTCGGAGATGATATCCTCGGCGACAGTCACGAGAACCTTCTTGACCGTCAGACCTTTTATATCCATTCCGATAATCTGCTGCGCCAGCACTTTGGCGGCCTCGGCGTTCTCCGCGAACTTGATTCCGCCCGCTTTGCCTCTACCGCCAACGTGCACCTGTGACTTGACCATCACCGGCTTGTGGTACCTTTCCGCAATCTCAAAAGCCTCAACCGGATTCGTGGCGATGCCGCCACCCGGCACCGGAATCTTGGCGTCCGCGAAGATCTCTTTCGCCTGGTACTCGTGAATTTTCATTGATTCGTTTCCTTGTCGCTATGTTTATATTTCGCTATTTTTTGATAATATTCCGTCGCTATAGTCTTAAGCTGCTCGAAGGTGTTCAACTCGGGTTCGTCAAGAACTCGTTCCATCAGATAATCGAGGATGTCGCCGATTACCGGTCCCGGTTGAATGGCGAACATTGCCATCAAGTCGGAGCCATTGACAGCGAGATCCGATAGGCCGAACGGCGGCTTTTTCTCGAGTTCCGCCCTGATGTCCGCCTCGAACCGATCGACATCATCCGTCGAACCGCCCATCCCCTGCCCCTCAACATCGGCGCGCCGCAAGTCAAGCAGGTCGAAAATGAGATCCACCCCAACCCGCTTTACCAGCCGTCGCAATCCCTTGTCCGTTACATCTGTCGTGAACATATGCCTTTCACAGAGCGTGCTCACGTCCTTGATCAAGTCATTGGAGTACTTGAGACGACCAAGCACCTCTCTGGCCACCTTCGCAGCGCTGACTTCATGCCCGTAGAAGGTCGCCCCATCCTCAACCACCCGCTTGTGCTTTGGCTTGGTAATATCGTGAAACAACGCTGCCCACCGCAGCCTGAGATCAGGCTTCGCGGCATCTATAACATGCAAGGTATGCTCAAAAACGTCGTACTTGTGGTACCCACCCGGCTGATCCACATCAATACAGGCCTCGAGTTCCGGTAGGATTTCCCGCAGAAGACCCGTTGTGTGCATTATGCGGAGGCCTTCCGATGGGCGCGGAGCGAGCTCCAGAAGTTTATTCAATTCCTCGGCTATACGTTCACTGGATACCGACTTCATTAGATGCGCGTTCCTTCGCAGCGCCTCAAAAGTCTTGGGCTCAATCATGAAATTGAACCTGGCCGCGAATTGTATGGCCCGAAGCATTCTTAACGGATCATCTTCAAATGAACCGTCGTAAACCATGCGAATCTGACGATTGTCAAGATCCAGCCGCCCGTTGAGCGGATCGATCAAAACATCATCGTCGAGCGATATAGCCATGGCATTTATGGTAAAATCGCGCCTCAAAAGATCATCTTCCACCCTCAGATGCGGATCGAAATCCACCTTGAAGTCCTTATGGCCGATTCCCGTGGAGTATTCCTTCCGAGGCAACGTAATATCGAAAGTATGAGCCGCACCGTCGCGGAACTCCGTGAACTTGATGACGCCGAAACTCCTTCCGACCAGATCCACGCGACCGTGCCCCTTCAATATCCCCGTCAAATCGTCGTACGGTACGCCGGTCACCAGATAGTCCCGGTCCTTTACGGACTTCCCTAACAGCAGGAATCGGTCGCGCACCGCGCCGCCGACTTCGTAAATTCTACCCTTTTTCAGGATATCTTCAATAGTATCCTGTGACAATTCACACATTATCAATCCGGAACAATCCTCGTACCGGCCTCGCCGCGAATGGCGGCTGCCGCGTTTTCCAGCGATGTTATTGTCACCAGCTCGCCGCCGCCTTCGATGAATTTGATGGCTGCTGTAATCTTCGGCCCCATGGAGCCGGCCGGAAAATGTCCGTCTTCATACAGTTTCTTGATCTCCGAAACCGTAACTTTCGCCAGATTTCTCTGGTCAGGCTTGCCGAAATTGACGGCCACCTGGTCCACCGACGTCAGAATCGAGAGAATCCCCGCGCCTATCTCCTGTGCCAGAACCGCCGAGGCAAGGTCTTTGTCAATCACGGCGTCGATACCTTCGTAGTTGCCCTTCTCATCGATATAAATCGGGATACCCCCACCCCCGGCGGCAATAACGATTGTTCCATTCTCCACCAGCAACTTGATTGTCTCGGCCTCTACGGCCTTGTAGGGAATGGGCGACGGCACCACGCGGCGCCAACCACGGTTGGCATCAGTCTTCATCTGCCAGCCGCGTGACTCGGAATACTCCTTCGCCTGCGCCTCCGTATAGAACTGCCCGATATACTTGGTGGGATTGAGCGATGCCGGATCCTTCTCATCGACCAGCATCTGGGTAATAATCGTCACCACCGGCCTGTTGATATTTTCCGCCCTGAGCCGGTTCTGAAGCGACTGTTCTATCATATAGCCCATACCGCCCTCGGTGTCGGCCACCAGTACGCCCAGAGGAAGAATCGGGGCCTTTCCCCTCGCCAGCTCGACCCGCAACAAAGCGTTGCCAACCTGAGGACCGTTGCCGTGAGACACCACCAGCCGGTAACCATCCCGCGCGAGCTCAACAATGCCGTCCAGGGATTTGCGCGTGTTGGCAAACTGTCTGTAGATGGTGTCTTCTTCCTCGGGACGGGTAATGGCATTGCCGCCAAGAGCAACAACAGCTGTTTTAATCGTAGACATATGTCAGAATGTATATCCAAACTGAAAGCGGGCCGATATTCTTCGGCCCGCTCCCAATATGCTCCTATTTGTTTTTGCCTTTTTTCTGGCCCTTGACGAAATCATCGAGAACCATCTTAAGATCCGGCGTGCCGATCTCCTGAAGGCTGTAATACACCCGCACCGTCGGCTGCTTAATCTTGATTATGCGCGTCAGATCAATCGGAGTCGCCACTACCACCAGGTCGCACTTGGTCCGATTGATGGTCGTCTCCAGATCCTTGACCTGCTCGTCGCCATATCCCATAGCCGGCAAAAGAATGCCGATCTCGGGATACTTCTCGAAAGTCTTCGTGATTGATTTCACGGTAAACGGTCTCGGATCGACCAGTTCCGCAGCGCCGTACTTCTGCGCCGCGACTACGCCCGCGCCATACGGCATCTCACCGTGGGTCAGCGTCGGACCGTCCTCGACGACGAGAACGCGCTTGCCCTTCATAGCTCTCGGATTATCAATTTCAATGGGCGAAGCACCGTCGATCACGATCGCATCCGGGTTGTACGCGGCGATATTCTCGCGCACCTCGGCTATACCATCCGGATCAGCCGAATCGATCTTGTTGATAACGATCACGTCCGCCATCAACAGATTGTTCTGACCGGGATAATAGGAAAGCTCGTGTCCCGGACGGTGCGGGTCGACAACGGTAATCAGAAGGTCGGTCTTGTAGAAAGACATGTCGTTGTTGCCACCGTCCCACAAAATGATATCGGCCTCTTTTTCGGCTTCGCGGATGATCATTTCATAATCCACGCCGGCGTATACAACGATACCGCGATTGATGTGCGGTTCGTACTCTTCACGCTCCTCGATGGTGCATTTGTGCTTGTCGAGGTCCGACAGTTTGGCGAAACGCTGACAGGCCTGCTTGGCCAGATCGCCGTACGGCATTGGATGCCGGATAGCGACAACCTTCTTGCCCATGGCCTGCAGGACTTCCGCCACCTTGCGGGTCGTCTGCGATTTACCGCATCCGGTTCTGACGGCACACACTGCCACCACCGGCTTGCTCGACTTGATCATTGTCGGCTCGCCGCCCTCGACCGCGAAACGGGCCCCGGCAGACATCACGTACGCCGCCTTCTCCATCACATACTGGTACGGAACATCCGAATAGGAGAAAACCACCTCGTCGATATCGTGTTTCTTGATCAGATCGATAAGCTTAGCCTCTTCGTAAATCGGAATGCCCTTCGGATACAGCCTGCCGGCCAGAACCGCGGGATACTTACGCCCTTCGATATCCGGAATCTGCGTCGCCGTGAACGCCACCACCTCGACATCGTTGTTGTCACGATAAAGGGTATTGAAATTGTGGAAGTCGCGCCCGGCGGCTCCCATGATGATTATCTTCCTTCTTTTCGTAGCCATTGTTATCTCCACTTGCTTTTATACATATTCATTTCAATCGCAATTACATGATCTCAGACTCGGACCTCTGCAGTCATATCGAAGAAGCCATCCAGATGAACAGAATCAGGTACCAGAGCGTACAGCCTGATTTCTCACGAAGTATGTATTTGCAGCGACTCATAGCCTTCCAAAACCCAGGGAATCATCCTACGCGTTATCGATCTGCGCCCTCTGGAGCACGCCCGAAAAGTCCACGTAAATCGATTTCCACTCACTGAATACATCGAGCGCGGCTGTGGCGGCCTCGCGATGGCCGTTGCCTGTCTCCTTCGTTCCGCCGAACGGAAGGTGTGTCTCGGCGCCGATAGTCGGAGCGTTGACGTAGAAAATACCCGTGTAAACATCGCGCATCGCCGTGTACGCCCGGTTAACATCCTGGGTGTAAATCGAAGCCGAGAGACCATAAGCGGTATCATTAGCCATCTCAATGGCCTGCTCGAAAGTGTCAAACGTGCCGATGCTCAGCACCGGACCGAAGATCTCTTCTTTCCACAGACGCATCTTCTGCGTAACACCGCCGAAGATAGTCGGTTTCACGAAGAATCCCTTGTCATAATCGCCACCGGTCAGTTTCTCGCCGCCACACAAAAGCTGCGCGCCCTCTTTCTTGCCGATTTCAATATAGCTGAGAACCGTTTCAAGTTGACCTTTGTTGACGCACGGGCCCATATCAACCGACTCATCAAGACCATTGCCGACTTTGAGCTTTTTGGCTCTCTCAACCAGCATCGAGATCATCTTATCCGCAACACTCTTGTGGATAATCAAACGGCTGGTCGCGGTGCAGCGCTGACCGGTTGTACCGAAAGCGCCCCACAGAGCGCCGTCAACCGCCAGATCAAGCTTGGCGTCATCCATGACGATCTGTACGTTCTTGCCACCCATCTCCAGACAGGAATGCTTGAAACTGGTCGAACACGCCTCGGATACCTTGCGGCCGACCTCGGTCGAACCGGTAAACGAGACCACCCTGACCGCCGGATGATTGATGAGCGCATCACCAAGCGCACCGCCCGAACCGGTAACCATGTTGACGACTCCCGCCGGAATTCCTTCCTCTTCGCAGACTTTCATCAGATAAGCCACCGAAGCCGGTGTCTCCGTAGCCGGCTTGATAACGATCGTGTTGCCGCAAATGAGCGCCGGCATCATCTTCCACGACGGAATCGCGATCGGGAAATTCCACGGAGTGATGAACGAACAAACTCCCAGCGGTTGACGAATCGTCATATTGAACTTGTTCATCATTTCCGAAGGAGTCGTCATGCCGAACAAACGCCGACCCTCACCGGCCATGTAGTAGGTCATATCGATGGCTTCCTGGGTGTCGCCGCGCGTCTCTTTGATCACCTTACCCATCTCGCGCGTCATCTGCTGCGAGATCGCCTCTTTTTCCTTGAACAGGCGATTAGCCACTTTGTAGAGAATCTCTCCGCGCTTCGGGGCGGGCACGAGCCGCCACTTCTTGTAGGCCTCCGCCGCAGCATCGATCGCCATGTTGACGTCTTCAGCGGTTGACTTCTGGAAAATACCGACAAGATCGTCGGTGTTCGCGGGATTTCTGTTTTCGAACGTCTTGCCCGATTTCGATTCGACCCACTGCCCGTTTATGAAGTTCTTATATACCTTTGCGTCAGCCATCTTTCACTCCATTAACTTATTTTGCGATAAAGTCTTATTTACCATACGTGTTTGTGAATTTATTCACAGCCGTAAAACATAAGCTGTTAATATAGCGTATTCCGCGCCTATGTCAACCGGTTTTGCCCCCAAAATATAAGATTTTTGTCTTACGTATCAACGACTTACAATGCCCGCCGCTAATGGCGACTTCACTGATATCAAGGTCCATCTTCCCCGCCTTTCCTCTGTCGTTTAAGCCGTTATACCACAAAAAAATTACGCCATATTCAATTACCTATCATCGTTTTAACTTCTTTTATCGTTTTACTAATAGAATAACTAACCAGGGAGAACAGATATGACGGCCTTAGTCTTTGCGACTTTCATGAGCCTGCCCCTATACCCCCTGAACCCTACCGCGCAGGACACGATCGCCTACATGAACTTGCACCTCACCGCCGGCATCAATGGTCCAAGCCCAATCCTTTCAGCCGGGCCGGATTTGTCCGTCAAATACGAGCTTATGGTCTATCATCCCTTCATCGTTCGCGCGGCGTTCGACTATCGCTACGGCTCCATAAACTCTCCCGTCTACGCCGGCGGCAGCCTCCATCGCGGCCTGTTCTCCATCGAAGCCATTTACTACCGGGGCACAAAGAAGATCACCGGATACGTGGGCGCCGGACCGGTTTACTCCATGAACAACTTCAATGTATCCGCGGAGACGTCCGACTCGCTGTTCAATTACGAGCACATCACCAGCGTTGGTATGAGCGATGTTCTCGGATACCGAATCACCGGAGGACTGCGATGGCACAAGTCTTTTTCGTTGGAAATAAGCCTCACCGACACGCGCCCCGATTACACCTTTACATCCAGAATTGATGAAAATCAGTATTCGGTCGCGAAGCGAGAAGTCAGATTCAACGACTTCCGGGTGAGTATCGGTTATCTGTTTACTCTAAAGATGTAGCGTCACGGTTGATGCGGTATCTTTGAAGAAATTCCCGCTTGAACGAATCGAATCTGCCCTCGGAAATCGCCTGCCGAATGTTTTTCAGGAGATTTTGATAGAAATAACTCGAATGATAGGAAGCCAGCACCATGCCGGTTATCTCCGACTGATTGTATAGATGCCGGATGTAAGCCCGGCTATAGCGACGGCACACTTTGCAGTCACAATTGGGGTCAAGGGGACGTTCATCACGCGCATAATCGGCGTTCCGATAGACAATCTGACCTTCCGATGTAAACACGTTGCCGGTACGGGCGTTTCTGGTGGGGAGGACACAATCAAACATATCCACACCATACGACACCGCCATGAGAATGTCCTCGGGATACCCGACACCCATCAAATAGCGCGGTTTATCCGGCGGGAGATATTCGATCGTGTGCGCCAGCATATCTTCCATTTCCGTCTTGCTCTCCCCTACCGACAAACCACCGATCGCGTTACCCGGCAAATCAAGGGACACAATTTGTTCGGCGGATTGCGTCCGAAGGTTTTCGTACGTGGAGCCTTGCACGATACCGAACAGATACTGCCGATAATTTGAATTCCCTTTTCCTTCCAACTCCCGGTACCTTGCCGAACATCGTTTCGCCCAATCATACGTCCTTCGCACACCGGTGGCCGCCAGCCCCTCATCCGCCGGATAAGGCACGCATTGGTCGAATGCCATTATTATGTCGGCCCCGATAGCGTGCTGAACCTCCATCACGTTCTCAGGCGTGAAGGTATGATAAGAACCATCATGGTGCGACTGAAACGTCACGCCATCGTCGCTGATCTTCGATATGTCCCTCAGAGAAAACACTTGATAACCGCCGCTATCGGTGAGCATCGGTCTGTTCCAGCCGGAGAAGCTCGATAATCCCCCCTGTGATTTGATTATCTCCGTACCGGGACGCAAATACAGATGGTAAGTATTGCCGAGTACAATCTCCGCACCGATCTCTTCAAGGTCACCCGCCGTAAGCGCCTTGACCGCTCCCGAAGTCCCGACCGGCATAAACGCGGGAGTCTGAAACTTGCCGTGGCCGGTCGTGATTTCACCGCGGCGAGCCTTGCCATCAGTAGATTGTAACGAGTAAATCTTATCCAAGTATAGCGTCCAGCGCGGCTTGAATGTTATCGGCGTGAACGAGCTTTATGCCCGCGTCTTTCGATTGCGTGGTATTTACACGCGGAAGTACCATAGTTTTAAAACCAAGCCGGGTGGCTTCGTTTATGCGCCGGTCAACCATGGTAACGCCGCGCACCTCTCCTGAAAGCCCCACTTCCCCAATGATTGCCGTCCGGGCGTCAACCGGTTTGTTTCGCAGCGAGGACACAATGGCTGTCAGCAGCGGAAGATCCAGCGCCGGCTCTGTGAGTTTGAGTCCGCCTGCCACCGATACGAAAACATCATTCGAAGCCATCGGGTAGCCGCACCGTTTTTCAAGTATGGCCAGAAGCAAAGCGAGCCGTTTGTTGTCTATACCACCCGCGACGCGCTGAGGAGTGCCATAATTTGCCGATGTAACCAGCGCCTGAACCTCGACCAGAATCGGACGGTTCCCTTCACAAATGGCCGCGATCACCGACCCGCTTCGGGGCTGATCCGGCTGGTGGGACATAAACAGCGACGATGGGTTGCCAACCTCAACCAAACCCTGGGGCATCATCTCAAACAATCCTATTTCGGCCACCGAACCGAAACGGTTTTTGGTGGCCCGGAGCATCCGGTAAAGATGCGTCGAATCACCCTCGAAATATATCACTGTGTCAACCATGTGTTCCAGAAGCTTCGGACCGGCCACCATGCCATCTTTGGTTACATGGCCCACAAGAAACAATCCAAAACCCATCGCCTTGGCGGTGGTAATCAACTGATGACTCACTTCCCGCACCTGAGCTACCGTCCCGGGCGGCGAATCCAGCTGGTCGGTCGCCATCGTCTGTATGGAATCGACAAGAACTATATCGTAGTGTGCCGAGGTGAGGCTCTGGAAGGTCTCTTCGATAGAAGTCGAATTCAAGACCGTAATGTTGTCACCGGATACTTTAAGCCTCTGCGAGCGGAGCTTCAACTGCGGCAATGACTCCTCACCGGTAACATAAAGCACGGATAATCCTTTGCGCGAGTATGCCTCAGCCGCCTGCAAAAGCAGCGTGGATTTTCCGATTCCGGGTTCGCCGCCCAGCAGGACGGTCATACCCTCAAGAAGTTGTCCCCCGAGTACACGGTCAAGTTCGACAATGCCCGTCTCATGGCCGGACTCAGTCTCGTATTTAATCTCCGGAAGCTTTTTCGGTTGGGATGTCAACGACGATTTGGCCGGGGATTTCTTGACAATGATCTTCTCCTCTACCAGACAATTCCATTGCGCGCACTCCCGACACTGCCCCTGCCACTTGGAATGCTCCGCCCCGCAATTGGTGCAGAAAAAAGCGGTCTTTGTCTTCTTGAGGTTGGCCATCACTTAGACCTGAATAGGGCCGCTTGCCGACCCCGCGATGAACTGCCGGACCACGGCGTTATCAGTAGTCTTGATTTCTTCAGGAGTACCGTCGAATTCTATTCGGCCTTTATATAGCATGACGATACGATCCGCGATCTGAAAGGCTGATTTCATATCGTGCGTTACGGCTACCGAGGTTACTTTGAGCCGCTCGCGAAGATGCACAATCAACTCATTGATCATGTCTGACGTTATCGGATCCAGCCCGGTGGTCGGTTCGTCGTACAGAAGAACCTCCGGCGAGTTCGCTATGGCCCGGGCCAGCCCGACTCTCTTGCGCATTCCGCCGGAAAGCTCCGATGGATCCTTGTCGCCTGCCTCCTGCAGCCCGACCATCTCCAGCTTCTCATTGACAATGCGCCTGATCTCGTCAGCGCTGTGCTCTCGCGCTTCCTTCAGACCAAGGCCAACATTCTCCGCAACCGTCATGGAATCGAAGAGCGCCGCCGACTGAAAAAGCATCCCGAAGCGGCGTCTCAATGAGGTCAGTTGTTCAAAAGTGAGTTTGCTTATATCCTCGCCATCGAAAAACACCTGCCCGCTGTCAGGCTCCATCAGGCGTATCAGATGCTTAAGCAGCACTGATTTACCACATCCCGACTGTCCGATAACTACGATAGATTCGCCACGCTTAATTTCCAGGCTGACCCCGTCAAGTACCTTTTGTGTGTCGAAACTCTTATGAAGATCTTCTATCTTTATCAGCGGTGTATCCATATCACACTCTAAATAGAATCACGGCAAAAATGAAATTAAAGACCAGTATCAGCACCATGGAGATCACCACCGACGATGTCGTGGCCGTGCCCACCCCCTGGGCGCCGCCGCGCGTGTTGAAGCCCTGGTAGCATCCCACAAGCCCAATTATGAAACCGAAAACGGCAGCTTTCACCAGACCGTTGACGAAATCCGAAAGCTGGAACGAATCCCGAAATCCGAACAGAAATGTCTCAGACGACACCGCCACGCCGATAACCGAAACCACCAGCCCGCCCAGAATCGAAACAAAATTGGCGAAAATCACCAGAAACGGCACCATGAACAAACAGGCCAGCACTCTCGGCATCACGAGGTACCGCACCGGGCTGATACCCATCGACTCGAGCGCGTCGATCTGCTCGGTAACCTTCATCGTTCCCAGTTCCGCCGTGATACCGGCCCCCACGCGTCCGGCGAAGACTATCGACGATAACACCGGCGCCAGCTCTATCACCACGGCTTTGCCCACAGCGTGACCCAGAAACCGTAGCGGCGCGCCGATAAATTTAAACTGATAAGCCGCTTGCCAAGCGGATACCGCGCCGACAAAAACCGATATGATAATAATAAGTGGAAGCGAACGCACCCCGACAACGTAGAGTTGTTCCACAATCAGGCCAAACGACCTGTGGACTTGTTTGAGTGAAACTGCAAACTTGCCGAGGAGTATGAACGTACCGCCTATGGTGCGTACGAAGTTTACGCCATGTCGTCCCAGTTCATACAGTCCGCTCGCCATCGGCTCCCCTTAAAAAGGTATTTCCTGACCTTCAACAGGCTCCGCGCCCGGAGGCAACTCACGGTAGCCGGCCGCGAGGTTCTCGAACCTCGCGAAATCCTTGACAAAAGCAAGATTGACCACGCCGGTAGGGCCGTTGCGCTGCTTGGCTACGATAATCTCCGCCTTGCCTTCGACCTCAAGATATTTCGGATCGGTCTTTTCCACGTGACTCATGTAGTGCTCCGAACGATACACAAACATCACCACATCGGCGTCCTGTTCGATAGCTCCCGATTCTCTCAGGTCGGACAACTGCGGTCTCTTCTCGCCACCCCTTTGCTCCACCATACGCGATAACTGGGAACAGGCGATAACCGGGATATCGATCTCTTTGGCGAGAACTTTCATGGCGCGCGAGATCGAGGCAATCTCCTGCTGACGATTCTCGTGCCTTCCCGAAGCATGCATCATCTGGATATAGTCTACGATTATCAAACCTATGTCATGCTGGGCCTTCAAACGCCGCGCCTTCGCTCTCATCTCAAGCGATGACAACATCGGAGAATCGTCAATGAAAATCGGAGCCTCGGACAATGAACCACCGGCAACCGTGAGTTTCGGCCACTCTTCTTTTCTCAGCTTCCCTGCCCGCAACCGTTGCTGCGACACCCTTGCCCGGCCGCACAGCATACGCAGCGCCAGTGCCTCACTCGACATCTCAATAGAAAATACGCCCACGCCCTTTTTCAGATTCACGGCGATATACTCCGCCATATTCATCACCAGCGACGACTTACCCATCGATGGCCTGCCGGCCACAATTATCAGGTCGCCGCGATGAAGTCCATTGGTAAGGGTATCGAGGTCGGTGAATCCTGTCTTGATACCGACCAGCGCCGACTGATCCGACTGAAGATTCTCGATCTGCTCGAACGTTGACGGCATCAGGTCCTTGATCGAAGCAAAGCCCTTGCGCAGACGACTCTCCGATATGGAGAAAATGTTCGCCTCGGCGCTGTCCAGTAGAGCGTCGACAGGCTGTTCCATCGCATAGCAGCTTCGAACGATTTCGTTGGAGGTCTGAATGAGCTTGCGGAGCACTGCCTTTTCGAGCACGATATTGCAGTGATGCGCTATGTTGGCTGTCGAGGCCACACCTTCTACCAACTCGACAAGGTAAACCCGCCCCCCTATCTTTTCCAGATTGCCGTCTTTAAGCAGGGCATTTGAGACAGTGGTGATATCACACGGCTCACCTTTATCATACAGACCGATTATGGCCCTATAAATCGCCTGATGTTTGGGATAATAGAAATTATCGGGGGCATCGAGGATTTCAATGGCCTGGCCGATCGCCTCGGCATCCTTAAGCAGCGACCCCAGCACCGCCTGCTCGGCATCGAGCGACTGCGGCGGCTGAAGATTGTCAGTTTCCTTGTTATATTGTGTTCGTTGCGCCATTTTTTATAGGGAATCCAATCTCGCTTTCAGCATCTGCATATCTTCCCAGGTATCCTTTTTGTAGGTAGGGAACCTCAACAACGCCGCCGGGTGATAAGTGATGAGCATGGGAATACCTTCATAGCTGTGCCAGTTCTTGCGCAATTTACCCAGCGGAGCGCTCGTCTTCAAAAGCGCCTGCGCCGCCACTCGCCCCAGTGCGCAAATAAGCTTTGGCTTAATCAGGTGAATCTGCTCATCCAGATACGGAAAACACTTCTCCATCTCCTCCGGAAGCGGGTCACGATTGTTCGGAGGACGACACTTTAAGATATTCGCTATATACACCTGCTGGCGCGAAAGCTGTATCGCCGCCAGAATCTTGTCAAGTAGCTGCCCGGCGCGGCCCACGAATGGCTCCCCGAGACGGTCCTCATCGGCGCCCGGAGCCTCCCCGATAAACATCAGATCAGCATCGGGATTCCCAACACCATATACGAACTTGTTCCGAGTCGCCCCGAGAGAACACAATTGACAGTTGCATATCGCCGCACAGTGCGATGGCAACGATTCATACGAAGCAGATACTTTTTTCATGTCAGGTTTCCCGAAGAGGTTCATCACCGATACCACCCTTGTCACTTCCTTCTGACCAACCTGCGGCATCTGCGCGGCAGCTTTGCCACCGCGAAGAATAACCTCCCCCAGACCCATATCAACCTGGGCCGCGATGGCACGGCGCAGAAGCTGCTGAATATTGTTAGTGCTATCTTTCATACGAGGTTAGTCCCGGCTTTCTATATTAAAGAAGTCCGGCAACCACGTCAAGGATTCGCATGGAGATTTCTGATTTTGATGCTACGGGAACAGCTATCGGTTTCTTCCCCGGAAGCAGAATAGTCACTTCATTCGTATCGTGCTCAAACCCGGTCGTCGCGCTCGGGCTGTTAAGAACAATCATGTCAAGGTTCTTGCTTTTCAACTTGCTGCGGGCGTTGGTCAGGCCGTCATCAGTCTCCAGCGCGAATCCAACAACCACCTGCCCCTTTTTCTTACTGCTCCCAACGTCTTTGAGGATATCAACCGTCGCTTTCAACGGCAGACTCAACCCCTTGTCCGATTTCTTGATCTTCTTCACTGCCGCCTTTTCGGGCATGTAATCCGCCGGCGCGGCGGCCATCACGAGACAATCCGCTTTCGCGAACTCTTTTTTTACCGCAGCATGAAGTTCGGCGGTAGTTTCTATGTTTACCAGCCTCACTCCCGACGGGGCTACAAGATTCGTCGGCCCGGAAATCAAGACTGTCTCCGCGCCAAGCTGAGCTGCAGCCTCGGCCAGCGCATAACCCATCTTCCCCGATGAACGATTGCTCAAGAACCTGACCGGGTCAATAGCCTCCCGCGTCGGACCGGCCGTGATAACAAACTTTTTATCTTTTAGGGCTTTTTTTTTTCGGCCGCCAGGGGGCGCGGCAAAGAAGGCTTTTATAACTTCGAATATTTCCTGCGGTTCGGCCATACGCCCGATTCCAAAGTGGTCACAGGCAGTGCCACCCTCTTCGGGACCGATAAACCCGTAACCCAACCCCTTCAAAACAGCGAAATTGCGCTGAGTGATTTTGTTGAGCCACATCTGCGGATTCATCGCGGGGGCGATCAAAAGAGGCTTCGGCGAGGCACATATAACGGTGGTCAAAAGATCATCCGATATCCCCGAAGCAACTTTGCCCATGAAATTGGCCGTAGCAGGAGCAACCACGATTAAATCGGGCCATTGTGCCATATCGATGTGACGGGTACCCACGAACCTGTCAGCGGGAAACATATCCACAGCGACAGGATTATTAGATACGCTCTCAAGAGTAAGCGGTGTGATAAACCTGGTAGCGGCCTCGGTCATGATCACCCTTACCTCGGCTTTCTCCTTCCACAGGAAACGAACCAGATAAGGTATCTTATAACAGGCGATTCCACCCGTTAAGCCAATCAGTATTCTCTTGTCTTTCAATGACATGGGAAATCAGTTAACCAGATGAGACTGGTCATTCGCCGGACGAAGCAAGGCCGGGCTTTCAAGATCATCGGCTTCGTTAAACACCACCGCCGAGGCGATTATCTTCATCTGCTCAAGCGTAATCGGCTCGCTCGCGAAGAAAATTGCACGCTCGAGAATCGATTCAAATTGCTCGTCGTTAATAATCCCGCCATTAAGAAGCTTGATGAGAAATCCATGCGCCTCCGAAGCCAAATATAGCCTCTCCGATTCCGTAAGAATCCGCTGCGATGAATGCTTTTCGGGGAATTTCGAGAAGAACTGCTCCGGAGCTCCCTTAAACTGCTCCAAAAACCAGGAATAGGCCGCCCCTATCTCCTGCTCGGAGTAGCCAAGGTTGCGCAGGGCATTGGAAACATCGTCGGATTCGGACTGCCGGTCCTGCTCGTCCTTCATGTAGTCCATCAGGAATACGACGATCTCAAGTATTCTATTTCTCATGTAGCTCGTAATAGCGTCCTAATTTCTTTCAAAATAGCACCCAGTTAAAAACTTTGCAACAAGTGTTTTCCCACCAGCCTTAGAAAGTGACCAACCCAATGACGTTCAAGAGTTAGAAACGACAAACGCCAACCGTCGGTTCCAGCGCGAAATGCGCTTTACCGCATTATTGCGAGTTTCTGCTCCAATAAAGCTGGATTATATTAGTGCTTGAAGTGCCTCACGCCGGTAAACACCATTGCGGCATTGGCCCTGTCGGCGGCCTCAATAGCCTGCTCGTCACCCTTCGAGCCTCCCGGCTGTATTATAGCCGTGACTCCGGCATCGGTAGCCACTTCCACCCCATCAGGCATGGGGAAAAACGCGTCCGACGCCATAACCGCCCCTTTGGCCCGCTCACCGGCCCGCTTTACGGCCATGAACCCCGAATCCACGCGTGAAGTCTGCCCCATTCCTATTCCCACCGTGGCTCCGTCTTTAGCCAGCACAATGGCATTCGACTTGGTGTGTTTGACCACTTTCCAGCCAAACAGAAGGTCCGTGATCTCCTTCTGAGTTGGAGGACGCTTGGTGACTACCTGAAGTTCTGCCTTGTCGGTCACCCTGTCGTCAGCGCTTTGCACTAAAACCCCGCCGCGAATGTAGCGATAGGCCGTCTCTCCCGATGGACGTCCGGCGGCAATCGCCTCAAGAGTGAGAATTCTGCGGTTCTTCTTCTTCTGAAGAAGCGTCATAGCCTCGTCGGAGAATGAAGGCGCAAGAATACATTCTACGAAGGGCGTTTCATGTAGAATTTGGGCGCAATCGATATCGACCCGCTTGTTCAGCCCGATAATAGATCCGTAGGCCGAAAGCGGATCGCTGTCATAAGCTTTCTGATACGCTTCCGCCAGCGTCTTCCCGATCGCCGCGCCACATGGGTTGGCATGTTTGAGAACACAGGCAAACGGCTCGGCGAAATCCAGAAGCATCTCGAGACAGGCATCAAGATCATAATAGTTGTTAAACGACAACTCTTTCCCCGCATGCTGCTCGGCATCGAGAAGCGAGGCATTCTTAAAACCGCTGAGCTTGTATAGCGACGCCTGCTGGTGCGGATTTTCACCATAGCGAAGCCCTGACTTCTGAACGAAATTCAGGTTGAGTATCTGCGGAAATCCCCCCTGTTCCGGTTTGCCGGCGGTGAAATACGAGGCTATGGCGGTGTCATATTCCGACGTCATCGCGAAAGCCTTGCGGGCACACTCGCGCCTGAACGCCAGCGTGGTGTTGCCGTCGTTGTCGCGAAGCTGACCGAGAAGGGTGTCATAATCAGACGGGTCGGTGATTACGGTCACACTCTCGTGGTTTTTTGCCGCGGCGCGAATCATCGACGGTCCACCGATATCGATATTCTCGATTATCTCCGAATCAGTGGACTCTTTCTTAGCAACCGTCTGCTGAAACGGATAGAGATTCACCACCACAAGATCAATACCGCGGCAGTCAGTCTGGCGCATCTGCTCGATATCACCTTCATTATCCCGCCGATAGAGAATGCCCGCGTGAACCCTCGGATGCAGGGTTTTGACGCGTCCCCCAAGTATCTCCGGAGCGCCGGTGAATGTCGAAACGGAAATGACGTGCACTCCCGCCTTCTTCAGGACCTTGAGAGTACCCCCCGTAGAAATTATCTCCACCCCCATCTCCTCGAGAGATTTAGCTAACTTTTCAATGCCGGTCTTGTCAGAGACCGAAATCAACGCCCTCTTGATATTGACTGAATCTGCCATTTCCTATTTGCCTGTCAAAAGTTTTTGAGCCTTCAAATATCGCTCGGCCGAAGCGCTGACTACCTCATCTGGAAGTTCCGGCGCCGGCGGCTTTTTGTTCCAACCCAACTTGTCGAGATAGTCGCGTATCGGCTGCTTGTCGAACGACGGCTGCCCCCGGCCGATTTCGTATTTGTCGACCGGCCAGAAACGACTTGAATCCGGCGAAAGCACCTCGTCGATAAGTATAAAACGACCATCCTTGAACCCGAATTCGAACTTGGTGTCGGCTATGATGATCCCCTTGGTGAGAGCGTAATCCGCCGCTTTCTTGTATATCTCGAGCGACTTGTCACGGCACATAGCCGCGGTTTCCGGACCAATCAGTTCCACCAACTGCTGGTAACTTATATTCTCGTCATGACCGGAATCGTTCTTCGATGACGGTGTGAACAAATCCTCCGGCAGCTTTTGTGACTCCTGAAGATCAGCCGGAAACTCGAAACCGTGAACTGTATTGCTGCCCTCTTGGCGAGCCTGCTTGAGTTCTTTCCACATCGAACCCGAAATATATCCGCGAACAATACATTCGCAGTCAATCCTGTCCGCCTTTATCACTATCATGGAACGGCCATCGAGCATTTCCCGATGCTTGCGCAGCCGCTCCGGGTACTCATCAACATCGGCCGTTATTAAATGACTCTCCACGGAATCTTTCAAAAAGTCAAACCAGAACAAAGACATCGCCGTCAAAACCTTCCCCTTGTGAGGAATCCCGTTCGGCATGACAACATCGAACGCCGAGATACGGTCACTCGCCACAAACAAAAGCGAATCACCGAGATCATATACATCGCGCACCTTGCCGCGCACAAGAAGAGGATATTCTTCGATATGAGTGTGCAATACTACATCAGCCATTGTCTAAATCGTACTTTCCTTTTATAAGTTTATCCAGTACCCGGGGGTACAACTTATGTTCCTGTTTTAAGACCCTCGCCGCCAGCGTGTCCGGCGTGTCATCCGCATGCACCGGTACTTTGGCCTGTTCGAGAATCCTGCCATGGTCGTAGAACTCGTCTACTATATGTATGGTAACTCCCGACTCCTTGTCTCCGTTGGCAATCACAGCTTCATGCACGAAATGCCCGTACATGCCCTTACCGCCATATTTAGGAAGCAGAGCCGGGTGAATGTTCACGATCCTGCTGTGATACCCTTTGACGACTGCTACCGGAAGCAACTTGAGGTATCCCGCCAGGGCGATATACTCGATTTTACGTTCCTTGAGCTTACTCAGAAGGTCATCACCGGCCGCCTCAGCTGTCGCGAACTTTTTCTCTTTAAAAACGAATGTCTCAATACCCTCTCCGGCCGCCCGTTCAAGCCCGTAGGCATCGCGGCGGTTCGAAACCACGTAGGCAATCCTGGCCGCCAGTATACCCGACTTGGTAGCATCGATTAAAGCCTGAAGATTACTGCCGCTTCCGGAGATAAAAACCGCTATATTGGGCCAGTCGTCGTGAAACAAGTCTACCTCCTGAGTCCTTTCATCAACATTGTTAATCTATGGATAACGGCTTCCCTACGAGGTCAAAATGGAATATACGCCAACGGATAGCGTTGTCAAACTCATTCCCTGTCTGAACGGGAAATCAGATATCAGGGTCAATAAATTCCTTCAAGGAATACTTTAAGGTCACCCCTGAACTTGTTGACAGTCTCTAAATTGAGCATGTGCCCTGTATTGTCGTAAATACTGAGTCGACTGCCGGGAATCCTCTTATGAAGCTCCCTGGCCAGCGGCACGAAAGGACGGTCCAACTCCCCGGCCAATATCAGCGTCGGTAACCTGATCTCGTGTACCCGCTCAAGATCACTCTCCCGCGGATACTTTCCCCTCATCGGGTCGGCCCAGACCGCCCCCGAATGCTCGGTCATCATGGTCTCAAGCAAATCCCTGATATGGCGCTTGTCGCTTCCGAAATACCTGAGCGAAGACTTGATCCATTTCTCTTTTGCGCTTTCAAGACCCTGGCTGCGGGCGATTTCATCAATCTTGCGTATTTTCGGCCCCGGGTCAAAACCTGCCGCCGAGGTCGATACCAGCGTCATCGAAGCCAACCGACCGGGATACTTGAGTGCCATCCCCAGTGCCGTCGTCCCCCCCATAGACAATCCGACCACATGGGCTTTGTCGATTGACAGACTGTCCAGAAGCCCGATCATATCCTCTACCCGGTGGGCCCGACTGTAGCCCGATTGCGGAGCATCAGACAGCCCATGCCCCTTGAAGTCGGGAAGGATCACCCGGTACCACTGGCTGAAATACGCGGCGTCGTCGAGCCACATCCGGTGATCGAGCGTGAACCCGTGCAGCATGACAATTGGGAAATTGCCGCTGTTATCCCGCTTTGCCGGGATATCTATATAATGAAGCTTGAAATCTTTCAGTTCAACGTATGGCACTGTGTAACCTCATCTGCGTTATTTTTCTGTCAAATTCTTGTGCCGGGCAAATACCACAGTCCAATTGTCTGATATTGGCAGACAATAGTCAACGAATTTGTCTCCCAGCGGGCTGGCAGTTGACTAGGGCATTGTCCTGACATTCGGCAGTTGTTGACATTAGTGGTAAGTGGACCTAGCTTACGGAATGCACGACGTAATCGCTTGGGAGGATAAAAATGGAAAAACAGTCACTAGAGAGATTGATCCCTCTTTTGGAAAAGGCTTCTGACTTTTTCGAATCCCGCGGACACACAGATATTTGGGACTCACAACATTACTCCGACGAACTCGGATTATTCTGTCGCCAAATGTCCATAAGACTGGCGCAAGGTGATATACCCAATGAGGACAAGAGAAAACTCTGGCTAATCTTCGCCCCTACTTGCGAGTGGGATGACGCAGGTGGCGATGCTCACCTCGGAAGTCAGATATTTGAGATCATACATGCAGATTGGGGAGACATAGTCACCAAGTCATAGCAAGACCTCGCGCTGCCTATCAACCACACTTGACAATACCGCTCTATAACATCGGGAGATACTTGTCGGTCTCGAACTGGCTGACATGTATGCGATACCGATCCCACTCGATGCGTTTGTTGGCTATCAGCTTCTCAAAGATATGAGCGCCCAATGTCTCTCTCGCGAATTCTGATTGCTCGAACTCATTTACCGCGTTCTCGAGCGAGTTGGGAAGAGTGTCGATCTTAAGACCCGCTTTTGTCTCGCTGGTCATATTGAAGATGTTTTCTTCCACCGGATCAGGAAGTTCCCAACCCTTCTCGATACCATCAAGCCCCGCGGCCAGCATGCAGGCAAAAGCAAGGTACGGGTTGGCCGCCGGATCGGGCGAACGAAGTTCGATACGCGTGGCCTGTTCTTTACCCACACGATACATAGGCACCCTGATCATACTCGAACGGTTGCGACGACCCCAGCTGATATACACAGGAGCCTCGTAACCGGGAACAAGCCGCTTGTAAGAGTTCACCCACTGGTTCGTGACCAGTGTGAACTCTTTGATATGACGAAGAACGCCTGCCGTGAAATGCTGACCCAGCTTGGAGAGGTTATACCGTCCCCTGGCATCGAAAAACAGGTTGCGGTTCTTGTCGAACAGCGACATATGGCAATGCATGCCGCTTCCGTTCTCACCGTATATGGGCTTGGGCATGAAGGTGGCATATAAGCTGTTCTCCATGGCCACCTCTTTGACCACAAAACGGTACAACTGCGCGAAATCCGCCATGACCAGAGCTTCCTGATATTTCAGGTCAATCTCGTGCTGGCTGGGCGCTACCTCATGATGCGAACACTCCACCGGAATACCCATCTGCTCGAGCGCCCTCACTGTCTCCTTGCGAACTCGCGTGCCTATATCAACCGTGCCGTAGTCAAAATAACCGGCCGTATCTATAGGCACTGTGGAACACGAATTCTCGAAATAAAAATATTCAATCTCCGGCCCCACATTATATGTCCAGCCCTTGTCGACCAGCCTGGCCAGGTTCTTGCGAAGGACCCATCTGGGATCACCTTCATACGGAGTGCCGTCCGGATTCTGAATGTCGCAAAACATTGTCGCGACCTTCTCCCCGGCGATATCCCACGGTATGATTCGAAAAGTAACCGGATCCGGTATGGCCATCAGATCCGATTCTTCAATGCGCGCGAACCCTTCCACCGAAGAACCATCAAACCCCTGACCTTCCTCAAGTACTTGCTCTATCTCGGAACGAGTAATCGACATTCCTTTGATCTTCCCCAGAATGTCGGTAAAACACAGCCGGATATAGCGGACGCCGGCCTCGTCGATCATCCTCAGGATATCTTCCTTGGTCTTGGTCATGGGTACATCTCCTCAACGGGGTTACAGGGATGGTATATACTTTTCATGTATTTAATAAGCGGCTAATATAATTTTTAATGAGTGTCTAACAACATTAAACTTAAAAAAGTTCTGGGTGATGAGGCGCCTTGTGGAAAAACCGGCGGACTCAGTCCATGTCAAGCGACAGCTCGATCGCCCCGTGGGTCGGCTTCAACTGCCGGTACGTCACCCCAGCCATATCAAAGATTTTACGGGCGGCAACAAAGATGGGATCGCCGTTGTACTTGTCCGACAAGAATACGACCTCTTTAATCCCCACCTGTACAATAAGTTTAGCGCACTCATTGCAAGGGAAAAGTGAGACATAGAGACTGGCGCCATCGAGGTCGGGCTTGTTCGCGGCATTGGTGATGGCGTTCATTTCGGCATGGCAAACGTAGGGGTATTTCGTATTCAAAAAGTCCCCTTCCCTGTCCCACGGTAGTTCGTCGTCCGAGCAGCCGGTGGGAAACCCGTTGTAGCCGATTCCGATTATCCGCTTGTTTTTGTTTACGATACAAGCGCCTACCTGGGTCGAAGGATCCTTCGAACGCTTGGCCGAAAGCTGGGCAATAGCCATAAAATACTCCTCCCAGCTTATGTAGTCGGTCCGTTTGCCTCTCATGATGGAAAGGAATATAAGCAAAACGAACCCCGGCACAAACAAGAAATATCGGGTGAGAAAATGACATTCGGGTACGTAGAATGTGACTTTAATTTCACACTCCAGGAAGAGATAACACAAACCGTTACCGCTGACAACTTCACCGGGCCCTACAACCGGCTGTACAAAAACAACTTATATTAGGCCAAAATACTCCGGCATGGTCGCTGTCTGCGGTACGCAAGTTGCTTTACAGATTGTGTTGAATTGTATTCAAAATGGACGTGGACAAGAAAACAACAATAAGGGGCTTATTTTGAAGAGAATTTTGCTAACTTTGGCAGTGCTCATAGCCTTGGCACCATTGAGCGCTTTTGGCTTTGCCGGAATGTTAAGCACCGACAACGGCGGTCTTACGGGCACCGGTGACTGGGGACAGAATTTCATGATTTCGTGGGATGTCACTCAGCAAGCAGATCAGTCCTGGTTCTATCAGTACACCATGACCACTCTCGCCGGCGCTCCGTTATACGACAACGAAGTCAGCCATCTGACCCTCGAAATCTCCCCCAATGTACCGTCGTCCCGCTTCTGGGGCTTCAGTATGGATGGTGGCGATGTTGAGTTTGGCAGCTACGATGGCATCACCAACTCCATGAAACTCGATTGGGGTCTCGAAGACGGCGCTACCACCTACTCTTTCTATAGCTGGCAGGCTCCGGTCTGGGGTGATTTTTACGCGAAGGATGGGTTCTCTCAAACCTACGATGAATTCAATACCATTCGGAACACCGGGTTTTACAATGCTGACCATCTCCTTGCCGCCGCCGATGGTTCAGTTGATTTTAAAATCCTTCGTCCTGATACCGAGACTGCCATACCAGAACCGGGCACATTGCTTCTATTCGGTCTCGGTCTGGTCGGAGCGGGACTCAGAAAGCGACTGCTCAAGTAACACTTGACGGATAGCGTAAATAGCAACGGCCGGGAAACCGGCCGTTTTTTTATTTTGATCCCGCAGTTATGAAAAGACAGGGCTCGAAAGAACCCTGCCTTTACGAATCACTTGTGTCCCCGCCTACACATCCATCGCGCTGGAATCCTTGCCGGACTTGATGTCGAGGAAATTCTTGAGCGACTGAAGCAGATCAACCGGCACCGGGAATATCAGCGTCGAATTCTTCTCCGCTGACACCTCAACCAGCGTCTGCAGGAATCGGAGATTCATCGCGTGGGGAGCTGTTCCGATAACCTGAGCGGCATCAGCCAGCTTTTGCGCGGCCTGGAATTCGCCATCAGCATGAATGACCTTCGAGCGACGTTCACGTTCGGCTTCGGCCTGACGTGCTATCGCGCGAATCATTTCGGGCGGAAGGTCAACATTTTTCACTTCCACAACCGAAACCTTGATACCCCATGGCTCCGTCTGATCGTCGATAATGTGCTGAAGCTCGGCATTGATCTTCTCGCGATTCGCCAGCAGATCATCCAATTCCACCTGCCCCAACACCGACCTGAGAGTCGTCTGGGCAATCTGCGATGTCGCCTCGAAGTAATTAGCTACTGATACAATGGCCCTATTGGGGTCAAGCACCTGAAAATACAGCACCGCGTTGACTTTCACGGAGACGTTATCCTTGGTGATCACGTCCTGCGGAGGTACATCAAATGTAAGCACGCGCAGGTCGACTTTAACCATCTTATCGACCATCGGTATCAGGATAATCAAACCCGGCCCCTTGGCGCCGATAAGGCGACCAAGCCGGAAGATAACGCCACGCTCGTATTCTTTTAGAATCTTGATGGCGTTTACGATGATTAAGAAAACTATAAATGCTACTACCGCTATTGCTGGAAAAGGCATTTGCCATCCCCCTCTCTAAGGGTTGATCTTCTTCACTTTGAGTTTAAGTCCCTCTATACTGACTATCTCTACCTTGTCGCCTTTCACGAGAGCCTGATCACAGACAGCCCTCCACAGAGCGCCATCAACATAAACCATATCCTCGGTTCTCACCTCGGCCAACTTTCCAATCATCCCCTCATCACCGGTAAACGGCCGGTGCTTCGCCGCCTTAATAACCAACCACGAGACCACCGCCACAATCACACCGACACATACCACTACCGTGATGAGCACCGATTTGGATATCTGCAGGTTCGGATCGACAGTATCAATTAACATGAGGCCTCCAAAGAAGAAGGAGACTATGCCTCCAAGGGTTAACAGACCATGACTGACAACCTTTATCTCGGCTATGAACAATATGGCCGATAGCACAATCAGCGCCAGCCCCGCGTAGTTTATTGGCAAAGTCTGAAAAGCGTAAAAGGCAAGGATCAGGCAGATCGCACCGACAACTCCCGGAAGAATCGATCCGGGGTTGTACAATTCCAGAATAATGCCAAGCCCGCCAATCGACATGAGTATAAAAGCCACATCGGGCGAAGTTATGACCTCCAAAACCCGGTGAACAAACGTGCTCTTTATCTCCCTGACCTCAAAATTACCAAGCGACATCGTCTTTTTGCCCGAAGGAATATCGGTCACCTTACCATCTATCTGCTTGAGCAAATCGTCCAGATTGTCGGCCCTGAAATCGATCACATTCAGCTGCAACGCCTCGTTATCCGTAACCGAGACCGATTGGCGAACCGCATTTTCGGCCCACTCCGCGTTCCGTCCCCTCTTCTCCGCGGCTGCCCTGATCTGGGCGACAGCATCGTTGGTGATTTTCTCGTTCATCACCGAATCGATCTCCTGTCCATCGCCGGAAACAGGATGCGCCGCACCGATATTTGTCGATGGCGCCATAGCGGCAAAATGCGCCGCGTACGTCATATAAACTCCGGCCGACCCGGCCCGGGCTCCCGATGGCGCTATGTACATACAAACCGGCACATACGAATTCAGAATATTCTTGGAAATGGACCACGTCGGCTTCGAAAATCCCCCCGGCGTATCCAAATATATCACCAAGAGCTCCGCCTTGTCCTCTTCGGCTATCTCTATGGCGCCCTCAATGCGGTCATCCGTAACCGTCCCGATCGCCCCCTCTATTACGATAGTATAAACCAGCGATGGTTCCCCCGGAGGCAACACCGCCGGCTCAGACTTGGCTGCCGACGAATCCTCCTGTAAAATCGCCCTGGCGGTGTCCGAGGCGAGCACTGACTTGATGGTGAACGAGATGATTGGGCTTACCAACAGAAATCCGCACAAAACGAGTACAATGTAACTCTTTGTACGCATGTTTATAATATGCCCCCTCAAAAACGCGATGTCAAACAATTTCACGCGACGACAATCGGCCTACCAGTTGACCGACGAATGCGTATACCTGACCTTGCCATCGAGCACCGTGACCAATACCCTCGTCCCCTCTATTTTTGTCGATGGTACTTTGGTGATATCGTCTTCAAGTAATACGAAGTCCGCCGGGTAACCGGGCAACAAATAGCCGCGGCAATGCTCCTGACCAACCGCTCTGGCCGGGCCGACCGTGTAGTGGTACAAAGCCTCCGCGGCCGTTATGCGCTGGTCGGGATAAAAAACATCTCTGCTGTTCGAACGCGCCCGGCGTACCGCCGCCGCGATACCGGCGATCGGATTCAACGGCTCAATTGGAGCATCGGAACCAAACGCCAGGTCCATTTTCTTGTCGATAAGCGTCCTGAAAATAAAAGCGTTTGCCCCTCTCTTGCCCCAGTAGCGACGAATCATCTGAATATCCGATGGGCAGTGCGACGGCTGCATCGAGGCTACCACTCCCAGACTTTTAAGTCTCGCCAGGTCCGCACGACGCACGAGCTGGAGATGCTCTATCCGGTGACGCGCTCCGAAATGAAGTTGTGGTCCCTTCTCGAAAGCATCGAGCACGTTGGCCACCGCTCTGTCGCCGATGGCATGAATAGCACACGGAAACCCGAGTTTGGCGGCCGACTTGACAACCCGCTCCAACTCCCGCGGCGGGGTCACTTCGATGCCAAAATTGTCCTTCGACCCAATATATTTATTAAAACACAAAGCCGTCTGGCTGCCGAGTGAACCATCGGCAAACACTTTCACCCCGGCCACCCTGAAGAAATCGGTGCCTGTGCCATAGTACACCTTGCTCTTGTGCATCTGGGGAAGCATTTCAACCGGAAAGTAGTAATTTATCCGAAGCCCCACCTTGCCCGACTGCGCCAATTGCAGAAAGTAAATGAAACCGTTAGAACCATCAAACGAATGCACACCGGTAACGCCATTTCTGTATGCGTAATCCAGCGCCTTCTTATACAAGCGATCGATCTCCGCGCCTGATGGAATCGGAACGAGGCGGTACACCTTTTGATACGCCGTCTCCCGAAGGATACCGGACGGCTCACCATCAGCGCACCTTTCAATTTTACCTCCATCGGGGTCTTTCGTACGCGAGGTGATACCGGCTATCTCCAGCGCTTTGCTGTTGACCCACGCGGAGTGCTGGTCTTTTGAGAAAATGAAAGCCGGTCTGTCACCGGTGATTTTGTCGAGCATGAAACGGTCCGGCTCGATTCTTTTCTTGAACCGGTCGGGAGAGTACCCGCCCCCGGTTACCCATGCCCCCTTCTTGACCGTGGCGGCAAAGGCCTTTATGCGGCTAAGACATTTGTCAATAGAGTCAACTCCATCGAGATCCACCTTTCCCAGCGAACGGGCGAAATAATGAAAATGCGTATGGGCATCCACCAGCCCCGGGATGACTGTTCGACCCTTCAGATCAATTTTATCGTACCGATCGAAATCAGAGTCATGCTCCAATCTGTTGCCGACTGCGACAATCCTACTTCTATAAAGCGCCATGGAGTCAACCACCAGGTAATCGGCCTGCGTGTGAATCCGCCCATTGTAAAAAAGCGTCTTAGCCTTCAAATTTATCACCTTTAACGCGTATGTCGCCCTCGCGACGGGTTAGTTTGATACGGTCGGTTTCTTCCAAGACGGGAATCAGGTACTTGCGCGTAAGCCCGAACCGCTCGCGCATATCCGTAACATTCAGCTTGCCGCTCGAGTTGAGAGTGCCGCGGATAAACGTCACAAGCTCCTCCCACACCTCGGTCAGAAAAACAAAATCCGCCCCGCATTTATAGCCTTGCCCGGTATCGAGCATGAACTTGATAGCGTCCTTGTAGGCTTTGCCTCTGTCGGCGAGGATGGCGAGCGATGGCGGCGCATACGGCTCCCTTTTCATCATCGCCATGATATCATCATGGGCCAGCCTGGCCGCTCCCTTAAGCGCCATGCCCCGACCAACGAGATTATATAATTCTCCCAACTGTATCATTTCCCCCGACGAAATCAGCAACTTAATCATGACATGCGACCGGGCGCTGTCTAATCCGGTAAGCCGCGAAACCTGCTCAACCGTCAGACCTTTGATATGCGAATGTTCTTTCAGGTGGTCTTCAATTAATTTCTGAAAACGCTCCAGGGACTTTTTGAAATCAGCTTCGTGGTAAACATAGCCCTCGTGCAACTTGACAGTTCTGGCCTGCCACAAATTCTTCAACTCCCGCTCAATCTCCTCGGCAGAATAGTCTGAATTGATAAGCAGAGCATCGGTCGGCACAAGGGTCTGCTTTTTCAGTTCCGAGACCAATAGAGTGCGGGCGGTGAGCGGTATGCGGCTGGAGAGATACTCATAACGCTCCGCATGTCGCTTACGCGGAAAATGTTCCAGGTGATCGAGCACCTGCCCGCCGCCTATCGTAACCATCGGCGTCGGTAATCTGAGGATAAAGTGGTCGCCAATCAAAGAATAAACCGGTTCATCCGGTTTGAAAAATACCAGCCCCGACTCCCCCGGTCCCAGTTTCTTTCTGTCGTACAGCCGGAGTTCCCCCTCAGCCTCGGTTGTCCCGACAATAACCAGAACACGACGACGGTCCTCTATCTCGACAGGCGCCGTCTTAAGGGACTCCAGCGATAACGCCAGCACCTGGTGGCGCCGAAAGTAATCGGGCTCCGCATGATCGATGACAACACCGCCTCGAACGAGATTCTCCTTATCGAGCCCCGTAAAAGACACCGCTGTGCGCTGGCCCGGCACCGCTACGTTGACATCACTGTTATTCGAATGCAACGACCGAATCTTCGCCTGCTTCATCGACGGCCATATAGTAACGGTTTGCCCCATCGTCAGCTTGCCGCCGCGAAGTGTTCCCGTAACAACACCGCCGATACCGGGCCGAACGAAAGAGCGGTCAATATACAGCCGGGCCTTGCCTATGTCCTTTTGAGAAGCATGCTCTGCAGGAAGCTTATCGAGATAAGTCCTGAGCTCGCCGAAACCCTCTCCCGTATGCGCTGAAACCTTGAAGATCGGCGCTTTATGTAAGAACGAGTCCTTGACTTTGCCGGCAATATCCTGCTCCAGTAGTTGCAGCCATTCGGCATCAACCAGGTCGATCTTGTTTAGGACAACAAGTCCGCGATGCACAGCGAGCAGTCTGACAATTTGAAAATGCTCTTCACTCTGCGGCATCCAGCCGTCATCGGCCGCGATCACCAGCATGACAGCGTCAATAGCCCCAACCCCCGCCACCATATTCTTTACGAACCGTTCATGTCCGGGAACATCCACAAATGCAATCGTATCTTCGTCCGCAGTCCGGTAGAACGCGAACCCCAGATCGATCGTCATTCCCCGCGCCTTCTCTTCCGGGAGACGGTCAGGATCGGTACCGGTGAGAATTCTTACGATTGATGATTTACCGTGGTCTATGTGGCCTGCTGTTCCAATTATCAGCATTTCTTCGGACCACCCTTACTTGAGGACTTGTTTTATGGCCGTCTCGAGATAGGCAAGGTCGGCCTCGTCGACAGCCTTCAGATCGAGGATAAGGCGGTCGCTGTCGATTCGCCCGATGACCGGCACCGGCAGCTCGCGCAACTTTCTCAAAAGGTCTGACGCCTTGAATTCTGTCGAAAATATCAACCCTACCGATGGAATATTGGCTTCCGGAAGCGCCCCGCCACCGATAAATGCTTTGGTCGCCTCTACTGAGACTCCCGAAGGGTTACCAAGCTTCTTCAGAAGTTGCTTGCCTCGACTGTACAACTCAGACTCACTCACCGAAAGCAACGACCACAGTTTGATTTCCGTTTGCCACTCGTTGTTGAGATAATACGCCAGCATCTTCTCCAGCATGGAAAAGACAATTTTATCCACACGCACCGTCCGATAAAGAGGGTTGCGCTTGATCTTGTGAACGAAATCCCGTTTCCCCACTATGAGACCGGCCTGGCATCCACCGAGCATCTTGTCGCCGGAGAAACAGGTGATATCGGCGCCGTCGCGGACAGACTGCTGAACCGTTGGCTCGGCGTACCCGAGAACTTCCCGGGTCGGAATGAAAACCCCGCTGCCAAGATCGTTCACGACCGGAAGATTATGTTTCCTGCCGAGTTTCACCAGCGGCTTGAGAGCCAGCTGCTCGGTGAATCCCTTCTGGACGAAATTGCTCTGGTGCACGCGGAGTATCAAACCCGTCTTATCGTTGATGGCGCTTTCGTAATCATCGAGCGATGTAATATTTGTCGTCCCCACCTCACACAGCCTGGCCCCCGACTTGCGAAGGATATCGGGAATCCTGAACCCGCCTCCAATCTGCACCAGTTCTCCCCGTGAAATAATCACCTGTTTGCGGTCCGAGAGGGAGTTGAGCGTCAACAGCAAAGCGGCAGCGCAATTATTCACGACTGTGGCGCTTTCGGCGCCGGATAGCTGGGCCAAATATTGCTCGCACGCCACACCACGACTCCCCCGCTCCCCCTTCTGGAGATCAAACTCGATATTGCCATACCCGACAACCGTCTTCTTGACGGCCTCGAAAATAGCCTCCGAAAGCGGCGCTCTTCCCAGATTAGTGTGCACTACGATACCGGTGGCATTGATAACCTTCGTAATCTCAAAACGCCGTTGCGCCCCGATCCTGCGTTCTATCTCACGGATGATATCACCTTCAGCCGGTTCGTCGCCCTTTTTGAAACTCTCCTTCATCCCTGCGACCACTTCTTTGATAATATCCGCCGCGACCGGTCTCGGCAACGAAGCCACGGACGATCTCAGTCTGGAGCTTTGCAGCAACTGTTCGACGGCGGGGAAATCACGCAGCTGTTTGATTACTTTTTTAGCCATAAAGATTTGTTATAGACCACATACGCCAGAAGACGCCCTACATTCGCCAGCGACTCGGCCGAACATTTATCGGGAGTGTCATACTCCGTGTGCCAGTAAGGGTAGTCGAAATCAATGATGTCTATTGCCGGCACCCCGGCTATATTCAACGAAAGGTGATCATCCATTATCGGGTACCTGACGCTGTCTATGAAAGTCATCAAACCGAGATCCCGGGCGGTGCTGAATACCATGTCATTGAGGTCTTTGGCGTACCTTTCGGAGAAACCTTCTCTATATATCTGCTGATCGGATTCACCCACCATATCAACAACGATTCCAAATCGATACTTGTCACGTATCCCTCTTTTGGCGAATTCCTTGGAACCAATCATATACAGATGGTGGTCGCCCGCTTTCCCCCAGTCCTCACCGTCAACCAGCACCAGATCAATATTGCCTTCCGGCGGCGTCTGCGCGAAAAGATTCGCCAATTCCATTAAAACAGCCACACCGGAGGCGCCATCGTTGGCGCCTTGAATCGGCTGAGCGCGAAGTTGGGGATTCTCCGCAAAGTCGGTGCGGGGACGACTATCGTAGTGCGCCATCAACACCATCCCCGGCGATTTGTCATCCGGCGTTACCTTGAAAGACGCGATCACATTAACCATGGGTATGTCACTCTGCGAGTAAGGATCGAAAAAGACGAATTTCTGCGAATCAACTTCAAGTCCAAGCTCTGAGAAATGTCGGTAATAGTAGTCACGACAGCTTGCGGAAGCCTCACTGCCGGGTACCCGGGGACCGAACTCAACCTGTTTTTCGAGGTACCCAAAGGCCCGCTGCCCGTCGAAAACCGGCGGCTCGAACACACCTTGGCCGCACGAGAGGACCAAAAGTGAGCTAACAAACGTCGTGGCAAGCCCTTGCGAAAGAGTCATGAGAGTAATGTCAATGAAATGGAGAATTAAGTCAATTGAAATTATCAGAAACTGATCTCAGTCCAGATCTGCACCTCGCGCGTGTGGCTCTTCTTTCCGCGATAATTATCATTGGAATCCTGCCACCGCAGTGTCAACCCGCCTTTCATCTGTTGACTGAACGTATACGAGATTACCGGTGTAAGCAGAAAGTCCGACTTGTCCACCGATGGCACAAACGACTCACCCGGCCTCTTCGTTTCCGACACTTCACTATTGATGCGCACCGTCACCTCGATATCAACAGTCGACTTGAACTTCACGCTGCCGAAAATCGGCAGGGTAATTCCCTTGGGCGACGAAAACGAATACTTGGTCGTTGCCGCGATGGATTCCTTGGTACCGTTGGTCGTTGTCTGCTCATCACCGGTGGTCGGGTTGAAAATCTCCTTCGTCTCTTCAGTCAATGAATATGAAGCCGAAAGTGACAGCGCCCGGAACACCTTGAAGCTGATAGATAAAAGCGGTTTGTAATTTTTCGATGTCGTCCGGGAAGTAGGGAATCCGGCATCGATATCCTCCGCTTCTCTCACCTGCCGCGAATACCCGGTGCGTGGAGCGAAAACATCAATAAACTTGTTCAAATAGTCTTTGATCAGCGGGAAGCTCTTGAATTTCTGAATCCGAATGGTAAGGTCCGGCCAGCTGGTCGATGTGGTGCGATACCGGCTGCCTTGCTTGTAAATGTCTTCGCTGACCGACTGGGCATATTTAACTTTGGTAACCATACCTCCAAGGAACGTGAACCCGGAGCCAAGATTGTACTTGCGGCCCTCGGTCGTAGTCCGCACTCCGGCCGCCCCCTCAACCTCGCCGACCTCGGCCTCATCCTTGAAACCAAATCGGTACTGCCAGCTCGGCCGCCCCGACATGGCCGGTAGAGTATTGTTGTAGGTTTCATCGTACCCGTAGTCAAACGGATCAATCCATCCGGTTAACTTCCTCAAACCATCTAGCGCCAACACGTAGATCGGCTTGCCGGGTTCCTTGACGTCACGGCGACGCCTCACCTGCTTGCGCCCGCCACTCTTCTCGGCTCCCAGGAGCTTGGTGTGATCAAAAGTACCGCCCACACTCCGCGTCCGCGCCAGAACCGACTTCCGGGCGTCGTACGAACGCTGCCAGTCATCGGTGTAGTTGGCCTTGAGGCTGAAACTCATCTTGAGAAAACTGAACAGCTTAGGGTCGTAACTGGCAGTAAGCGTCTGCCCGAAATGCGTCTCCAAACCGAGTTTCGGGTCCTTGAACGAAATATTGACAAGATCGGGATCCGTCAGATCTCGATTGGTCGTATATGTGTAGTTGGCCATCAGCGTGTTGAAAATACGGTAACTGATGTTCATGTTACCGGTAAAAGTCCGACTGTTCGATGAAGTGCGATTGTAATTGATATCATCCTTAAGCGACAGATTGCGGGCAAAGGTCGCGCTCGTTGTCCATTTCTCCGGATACAGCCATAATCTCGTCGTGGCCAGCTTTTTCGCGATCGGAATATTTTTCATCCACTCAAACAGCGGCACCGCCGGCGGCTTGGTCACCGTGAGATCGAAATTCGATCGCACATTGTATGTCTCGCCGAAGTTGTACGGTGTGATCACTGTCTGCTGATAAAAGCGCGAGTACGAGAAACTCGTATTCAGCCGGTTCAACAGCAAACTGAAAAGCGGGTTGCGCCCCTTCTTATTGAACGAACTCGTCACCGACACTCGCCTCGTCTCTCGAATCGAGCGCTCCTGCTGACGAACATCCTCAGGCAAGAGAATATCTGTCCCCGTGCGGAGCAACGGTGTTTCAATAGACTTGTCATACGAGAACGTCACCGGTAACCGCGCACCCCACGAACGCGGCAGGAACTTGTTAACGTTTAGAGTAACCCCGTAGTTGTAGGTCGTCCTCGTGCGTCCACTACCCAAATTGTTCGTCGAACCACCACGCGTGGTCGAGGATATGTTACGGAAATACGGATCCTGCGATTCCAGCGAGAAATTATAATTGATCAGGTCAGATATATTGCCCTGCACCGTCACACGTCCGGCCGTGCCAACATCCTTGCGCACCTCTGTCACCCGAAGCTCATCGAGCCAGATCTGCCCCGTCATGCCATTGGTGGCGATGCTGTCGGTGTTTGCCAGACCCGCCGCGAAATATCTCACCTTGTTGATATCGGGAGCGCCTCCGATTCGGTATTTCCCGCCATCATCAAATGAGATCTCATCATCCTTCCGTGCCCTGATTACACTATCCTTGATCGCCGTTATCTCATTGAAGTCAATATTGATATAATTTCGCTCATCCCAGCCGTTATACACCCGCGTGTAATACTCGTAGTAATTTTCTTCATCCTGACCGATTCTGAAAAACAACTCCATCCCGCCTACATCGGCCGAATCCAGAAAATCACCGTAAACAAACATTTCCATACGGCGGTATCCCGAATACTGTTCAACGCTAAGCAGGTCCTTGGTGGCAAAACAGGTGTCCCCCGGCTTGATATTCTCGAACTGTAAAAGCAGCGCCCGCTGAGCCTCTGTTACGTTCGTAGTGGGATCTTTGTACGACTCCACTCCGGGCGGCGGCACGAAATCCTTGTCGCGGTCATCGCTCATCTCCGCTACGACAAATTTCGTGGTAATCGAATCGGAGTTGGGACCCAGCACCAGGGAATCCTGCCAGTTCGACTGAACAAAATACCAGTCGGCTATCTTTATCGTGTCAGTTTGTGTGACTCCGGGATCGGACTCGAACCATACCCGGACGTGAGTAACCTGGTTCCACAAAGGCCGTCCCACCGAATCTTCAATTGCCAGCGGGTCGCGAATGGGTATGCGGTAAGTAACCCAACCGTTCCGCTCGGAGTTCTCAACGAGGAATGAGTCGGACGCGAAATCTACCACGAAGGAATAATAAGCGTTCAGGGTGTTCAGGTTCATCCCGTTGGAGAGAATCTCCTCGTCGGGAAGTCCCGTCACCGCGCCATCGAGCCGATTTCCTTCCGTGCCATTAAGAAATTCATAGTAAAGGGAATCATCCCAGTACTCCCAGTCGTCACATCCTCCCGGCACCGGACACTTACCATTTCCCCTGAAAAACCAATTATCACCGCTGGGATCCGGATTACTCGGACCGTATCCTTCCTCTTCCTCGTCCATCAAGTAATCCAATCCGGTGTCCTCGTCCTCATCGACCGCACCATTGACAAGAATTCTGTCCTCCGTGTCGGGGCCGCCATTGGGAATAACGTCCTCGCTAATCTTGCCAAAATCGAAATGCAACCGGCCATGCTTGCCCTGAGCGCGCACCTCAAACAACTGCGCCCGGGCGGCGTCAACGCGAGATCCGAAGTAACGCATGATGCCCGCCCACGACGGCACCGCGGCTTCTGTGGGATGCGAGTGGTTGTACGGCCGATAAATCAGTCGGAGAATTCTGAGAGTACCCTCTCCCTGCGCCGACTCACGATCATACACATCCTCGACATACACCGTCGAATCCGGAGTGTGCCAGAGCATCTTGCCCCTCACGTAACCCTGCCCCTCGAGTTGAGCCGGCTCCGACGCGATTGTCCACTGGGTGCGTGTGGTGCCCAACGACAGCTGCTCAAGAGCTGACTCGAAATCATCCACATAAGCCACATCATCAACGTTCGGATTCGGATACGAACGCGCCACTTCGCCGGAGATGGCTATATTCGACGGCGCATCAGCTTCCACCAGCGGTATGGCGTTAGCCATCGAAGTCATGAAGTTCGGGTGTAGCTTGATGCTCATATCCCCATCGAGAACGACCGTCCGGGCCGTCTCCTGCCCCACCCGCGGCTTTCTCTCCTGCGTCTTGTCGGACTTGTATAGGATCGTTGAGCCGAACGAGAAATCTTTGCTCCATTCGTATTCGGCCCGTGCCCCCAGAAGTGTCTTTTTCTGTATCGCGAAGAACGGCGCGTATTCATAGTCGATATTCAAATTCGCGTTCGGGTCCAGAGCCTCATCGGTCATCAACTCGATTTGCCCGAAGTCATAGTTGATCTTGTAGTCGGTACCCCTTGCCAGTTGTCTTCCGTTGAGCGTTATTGTCTCAGAACCTTCGATTATATTGGCGCGATTGAGCTTTATCATAGCGCTACGCGTTGTCTCGGTAAGCTGCAGGTAATACTGACTGGCCTTATACCGCTCTTCACTCTCATTCGTGTAGTAGTAAAGGCTCGGGACCTTCACCTCCAGTTCCGGCATCGGCTCGCTGAGACCTTCTCTGGCCGGATAAGTCGTGTCCGACGCAAATGGCGTCCGGCTCGGGAATATTAAAAGACCGTCATCCGGACGGAACACCGCCTGACGATCATCCAGAACACCGTCAGGAAAACGTTTGTCCGTTCCATCGTACTGATCCAGGCCCAAAATCTGAAGATAAGTGGCGCTTCGTCCGCCCGCCGACTGATACTCGAGGTTATCAGATGTCTGCTCGGTGTTTGGCAAGCCCTTATATATCTTCAGCCCCAGCTCCTCAACTTTGGAATTGACCGGAATGCTGTAGCAGTTGCGCCACATCAAATCCCAGGTCTCGTGCTCCGGCAGCGCGTTGGCGGCAAGCGGCGCCAAAAGCTTGAGCTGGTATTCCTCACCGCTGATATCGCCAACTACATACGTCGTGCTGTCTGCTCTTATGACCTCCAGATAGTATCCCAGAATGCGCGTTTTGTCTCGTGAACGACTGAAAATCACATGAGGCTGTGGGTGATCCCGATCGGTGGTCACCAACTCAAACGCTTCCACCTCCAACTCCAGCACCTTCACACCCTCGGTCGTTATACTCTCATCCGGGAAAGAATCCGGATAGAACGGATTAACATAGAATTTTGCGGGGGTCGCCGTAAGATCCTCACTACCCACCGTGACTACCGACTCAAAAACACGCAACTTGACTACCTTATCACCCGGCGCCAGTTCGCCATCTCTGGCAAGGTCGAATACCCGACGATCAACATACGCGGCATCGCGAATAAAACTGGCCGTCGCTTCACCGGTCGCCGTGTACGAAGCGCTTTCTGTCGTCCCCTTCTCCTGAGAAGCTATGGCCGTGAACTTCAGTTGCCCGACCTGAGCTTCCGCCTTTAAACCAAACAGCCCCTGGATGCGCGACGAATACCCTACGAACTTGGTGTTCGGAAGCGATAGCGTAGTATTGCCAGCTTCGATTGATTTCAGGATGTCATCATCATCACCCTTGTACCGAATCTGTATCCGGTTGGAAAGTGGAATATCGGTCTGGCTATCCTGCGACACCTTGACGGTTATCTTCGAGCCGATATTGCCCGTGATATCGAAACGTGATATCTGCTCCATCCGAAGCGATGGAAACTTACTCTGCCGAAAGGTCTCTGTCTCGGCGGCATCGGTCCACTGCGACCGGCCCGCGAAAGTGATTCTCCGGAATCCCGCCACCTTCAGGCCGGCGCCTCCCTCACCGAATATCTTGTCCAGCCGTTTGGGAAGAGCCACCGAGATACCAAGCCCCCGGGCTCCCTCCCGTTCACGGTCTTTGGCGAACAAAGCCCCCGACTCAACAAAGCCCCGCTCGACATTGGCGGCCACCCGCGCCTGCATATAAGTGGGCGCGTCCACCGACACGGGCGTCAGAGCGGATTTAACGTCACGAACATTGAAAACCTCCACCTCCAGACGAAGAGTGCGGTCATCCCAGTCGGAAGACGTAACGCGGGGAACATAACGCAGGCGGTCAGAAATCAATATCCGGTGCTTCGGCACGAGCGCGGCCGAAAATTCCGAGACTTCCTCATGGTATGGAGATATCATCAACGGCGGATTGGTGAAATTCGCCTGGAAACCGATTGTACCGGCTTGACTGGCAACTGCTGTCAACAACAGCAGAAGGGGGGTAAAAAATGCTCTTAACAACAAAGAGTTCACAATAGACTCAACTCGACGTACATCTTAACTCTTTAGAAATTATACGATAACCGCTCCTCTCTTTTCTAAAACTCACCTATCTGTATTACCTCTTCCTCTAAGGTGATGCCGAACCTATCATAGACCTTCTTCTTCAGTATATCGGCCAACTGGCGGATATCTTTTGAAGTGGCGTTGCCCGTATTTACTATCATGTTGGCATGTTTTTCAAAAACAACCGCGCCGCCAACTCTCATCTGTTTCGCTCCAATCTCGTCCAGGAGTTTCCCCGCCGGCAATTTCCCGTATTTTTCCCGAGAATCCAAAACATTCTTAAAGAAACAGCCGGCTGTTTTTTCCACCGCGGGATGTTTCGTCATTCTGTCGCGAAGAATTTCCTTGACCTTACCCTCGATGGCCGTTTTCGTTCCCTCTTTCAACCTTATCACCGCCGAAGCGATAATCTCGCCGCTGCGTTTGAAATATGAATCACGATAACCAAAGCGGCAGTGGTCAGCGCCCGCCTTCCGCAAATCACCGGCAGTGTCAACGTACTCGACCTCCGAAACAACGTCTTTCATCTCGCCACCGTAGGCCCCGGCGTTACCGTAAATAGCTCCGCCAACTGTCCCCCAGATGCCGGCGGCGAACTCCATCCCGGTCAGAGATTTCTCCGTGGCAAAATCCACCAGCGATTTCAGATCTTCACCTGCGCCGCAGTTCACCGTCGAAACCTCAACAAGCCCAAGACCCCGGATGTCAACCTTCACAATCAAGCCGTCATACCCCCGGTCGGATACCAGGATGTTCGAGCCGCCACCGATAACAAAATACGGCATTTTCAACCTGCGCGCGGCCTTGACCGTACCCGACAGTAAATCCGCGGTTTTGGCGCAGATAAAATACTTTGCCGAACCACCGGTCCGGTAAGTCGACAGGGGAGCCAGTGGACGGTCAAACTCGACCATATCGCCGAAAGCCTCCTTAACGGCCGACCTTGGTATATTGGGGCTAACTCTAACCTGTTCAGTCATTTTCATCGGTCCTATATACCATCCGACGTTTCAAAACGCAAGCAATTTTGTTTTGTTATTGGCGGCAGGGCGTTCCTCTTCGCAAGGTTATACACCGCTACGCCCCAATCTTGCCATCAGGTTCACTATTTTTCTTCGTCCGCACCCGATTCGGGCGCGTTTTCGCCGGACTCTTTAGCCTTCTCCTCCGATGCCTTCGGGGATTCCCGCTTGCCATCGCCTTTCTTGGCTTCGTCCACGTAGTTTAGACGAAGCTCATAGAGCACATGCGTAAGCAATTTGCCCTCTTCTTCCGTAAGATTTCCTGCCGTCTTCTTCTGAAGCATATCCAGCATGTCGATTGAATTGCGAGCCATCGTGAGGTCGCGTTCGACCTTGCCGGTTATGGGTGAGACTATCTTACCCATCTGCTGCATCGCTCCCGCCTGAAGCGATAAAATCAGCTGAAAAAGATAAGCATCAATCTTGTCAAACGATTCTTCACTCATACACAGCATCCAGTTCTTATTTTAACTGCGTTATTGACCAACCGTTACCCCCCGCCAAGACTGACATCGCGGGAAGAGACATTACTTTCGAGATAGTTATAAAGTCTGCGGTATTCCGTGTCAAGACCAGACTGATTGGAGAACAGCTTCTCGAGCAGCTGACGAGACGACTCAATCAGGTCGCGATCCTGAGTGATTCGCGCCGTCCTCAACTCCGGCAGCCCCGATTGTCTCACGCCGAACATCTCCCCCGGCCCCCGGAGTATCAAGTCGGCCTCCGCGATGGCAAATCCGTCAGTCGTCGACGTAAAATACTCGAGTCTCTGACGTCCAATATCGGATATCGGCGGGTGAGCTATCGCCACCAGCGTAGCCTGTCTCGACCCGCGTCCGATACGGCCCCGCAATTGATGAAGCTGCGCCAGGCCGAATCGCTCGGCATGCTCAATAATCATAATCGTCGCGTTCGGATTATCCAGACCCACTTCAATCACTGTCGTCGCCATCAAAACATCCAGTTCGCCGTCCCGAAATTCCTTCAATGTCTTGTCTCGCTCCGCGGCTTTCACCCTCCCGTGAACCATCCCGACCCGCAATTCCTTCAACGCCCCGTCCGACAACTCCCTGTAGGCATCCTCAACATTCTCGAGTTCCATCTGCTCGGATTTCTCTATCAGCGGATAAACGATGAATGTCTGCCCCTTTTTGGCGGCCTCCTCCGCCACAAACTGATACACCTTATCGCGTACATCTTTCGTCCGCCACACCGTGCGCACCGTCTTTCTGCCGGCGGGCATATCCTTGATGGTAGAAATCTCCAGGTCGCCATAAAGTGTCAGAGCCAGGGTACGCGGAATCGGCGTGGCGGTCATAACAAGTAAATCCGGATTATCCCCTTTCTCATAAAGCTTACCCCGTTGTTCAACGCCAAACCGATGCTGCTCGTCTATTATTACCAGCCCAAGATTGTCGAAAGAGACATAATCATAAATCAAAGCATGCGTCCCGAACAGAATCTTAACCTCGCCCTCGGCGCACCTTTGCGCTGTCGCTTTCTTCTCGGCCGGTTTGAGGCTCGATGTAAGCAGCGCCGATGTCACCCCCACCGCCGCCAGAGGCTCTTTCCAGACGCGATAGTGCTGCTCGGCCAGAATTTCGGTGGGAGCCATGAAGGCCGTCTGAAGCCCGTTCTCAGCCACATACAAAGCGGCCATTACCGCCACAACCGTCTTTCCGCAACCGACATCACCCTGAAGAAGGCGGGACATCGGGTGGTCCGAACGAAGATCTCCGATAATCTCCTTTGATACACTCTTTTGGCTCTCGGTAAGTGCGAACGGGAGGTTCTTGACAAACCGCTTCGTCACCTCACCCGGCGCCTTATAGTCACGGCTTTTGACCGTGCGCTCTTTCCGGTTGCGATTTTGAAACACCAGAAACTGAAAATTCAGAAGTTCATCGAAAGCCAGCCTGCGGCGGCTGACCTCAATTTCATCGCGATGTTCCGGATAATGGATCTTGCGTATCGCCCGGTCAAGAGTCGGCAAACCCTGTTTTTCACACTCGATGCGCGGCAGATAATCCGGCAGCGCCTCGCTTAAATTATCGAACACAAAAGTGGTCAGACGACGCATCCCCTTACTGTTCAGGCCGGCCTTTGACAACTCCGATGTCTGCGGGTATACCGGGATGATTCTACCCGCATGTATCATTTTGTCCGTGTCATCCTCAAGTCTCTCAAGGTCCGGGTGAATCATCTGCAGCCCCATGAAATAACTCACCATACCGGTAGCCGCGAACTTCTGACCCTTCTCGAACACCTTTTCCCAATAACGCACCCCCTGAAACCACATCAGGCTTATCCTGCCGGTATCATCCTGCAGAATTACCTCGTAACGCCGTCTCTTTCCGTGAAGAATGCCATGGGCTACCACCGTTCCGACGATCGTGGCCGATTCGTTCTGGCGGAGTTTCACAATTGGAACAATATTGCTTCGATCGAGGTAGTGCCTGGGAAGGTAATGGAGAAGGTCGCGCACACTGTGCATGCCATGACTGGCCATTGCCTGCGCCCGACGTGGTCCAACACCTTTTATATATTGAAGCGGGGAATCGAGTCTTATTTCTGCCACGCCTAAGTCTGTCTTCTTTTGGCCCGGATGTCAATTACAAAGTGCCAGCAGATACAAGCCCCTAGGGATTTCTTTCTACGGTTCTCTCAACCACTCGTCAAGTTCCTGCAGAACAATGAATTCTGCTTTGAAGGCCTCGTGGTGAGCTGACGGATAATTGTAAAGCGTCACAAACCCCCTCTTGACCTGCCAACCAGACTTGTCTGATACCCGAAAGTATTCGAGTATCGACTCCCTATACTGTTCAACAAATTTTTCCTTTTTGAGCAGCTTGGACAAATAGGACCTACTAGCATAAAAGAACTTCTGAAACTCCATGTTATTGTCGTAAGGCGAACTCCTTTTCAGCCTGTGTTTTACCTCAAGTATGAATAGGTGCTTAATCTTGCGATTTGCGGCCAAGATGTCTATTTCTCCACATTCAATACTGCCATCTCGCTCAACACCCAACGTCCTGTATTTTCTTAGATTAGCAAGAACATTCGTAGGGCCAAGGGCCGCTCGTGTTACTTCGATCGCACTCCTCTCCAGCTCAGCTTCTATTAATGCTCGGTATTTGTCAATTTCGGACTGAATCACCTTGTCCTCAACGGTGTACGGAAAATCCCCCTTCGTCAATTTATCGAGCCACAGGTCGGACGCAAGCAAACAAAGTTGGTTCCCGAATAAGATATTCCCGTCGGTCACAATCAACGGTGACACATTCAATCTTTCCTTCTTGGTATTCATTCGACTCACAATTGGTAGGTTCGCCGGCTCAGAAGAGTCTGTAGGTAGAGACACGAAATCAATGACTTTTCTGGCAATAGCGCTGTCAAGGCCGCTGACGTGGGTGCAAAGGTACTGGACTAGTTTATCGCTAGAAATATAGGTTAATGGAGCTCTTGGGGTTTCGATGTCCGATTGCCCCAGTAGTCTCAAAATTCTCGGTATATGCTCAAGGGGGAATCCAAAGCGCTTCGTGAACGCGGCGTTGATGGCATCGATCGAATTCAAGAATAATTGATCTAAATCAATAGGGGAAACCTTGCGCCCGCGACGTGCGCGCACCTGTAGGTCAGCCTCTGCCAACATAAAGTTCTGGTAGCTATAAACCAAATTCTCCCTATGGTCGCGCAGCTCATAGGCATCGGTGATCTCTATGACATGTTCCTCAAGGCCGAAATTTATGTAGTCAAATATCAAGCTACTGTCGTAATAGACAATCGCAAGCGCCTGTAAATAGTTCCAGCCAATGGACGTAATCGCTCTAGTTCCACTTGGACTTATCTTAGCAATGAGCTGCACAAGCAATTTCGAGCAGAGAGCCAACTCGCTAATCCCCTCTTGCTTTTTGAGATACTCATTAACGAAGTCATACTGCACAAGTTTAGTGGAGTCTATATCTCTCTGGATATAGTTCGTCTCCCTTTGACCCTCGACACATTCTGCCTGGTAATAAGCGAATGGAAGAATTTCCGCTGCATAATCTTTCAACTCCAGTAAAATGGTCTGTCCGACAAACTTAAATATGCGCTCATTGATGTCAACTGCCCCCTTTCCCTTGTATATACCGGGAGGGACGCCTTCCTCCCTCAGGAACTTAGCAATTGATCTATTCACCATCATGATCTCGGAATTGTACTGACTTATCGGTACACCGTAATCCCTGAGCTTAGGGTTCCTGACAGATACCGCATCAAAAGAATAGCCCTTAGTGGCCTGCCTGACTTCCTTATTGATAAAAGCGCGAGACTGCGTCTGCCTTTGGGCTTCTGGCACAAGAGGTGCTAAGTGACTTAGAAAACTCTCATAGAGCTTCAGAATACAATATCTCTCGCCATCGTTGTTGGGCGAATCGAACTTAGCTAATAATTTCTCGGGATCGTAGAAAACACAAGATTTCAAAACATTTGGGCCGCCGCTGCCGGTCCAGACATAAATTGGGTCATCGGAGTTGAGTCGCTCAAGACAAGGAACAAAGTGTCTCAAACCATCTTCTTTCACCACAATCTCTTTCGGATACAGTGCTAGGGTAAAGTTGGTGTAGTCCTTCCCTCGTTCCTCGAACAAACCGTGGAGGCTCGGCTTCAATCTTTGGAGGTAGTCCGCATACAGCGGACCCAATAACTTGCAATATGAACTGACAACATCGCCATCAATCAAGAAGCCGTTCAGAGGATATACGATTATCGCCCACTCGCAGAAGGTATTCTTGACGAGAAGACCGCCGTCCAAATAAGCCGTATCGACGAAGCTGTAAATGCCGTCGGCACTTTCCTCAAACCTATTGAATTTTTCGCCATAGCGGCACAACAGCCAGATAATACCGGGATCTTGGAGCCGACGATATTCTTTCGAATAGTAAAAAGCCTGCCAATCATGAGGTTGAAAGAGCACGTGCGTTGGCGACACACCTGTCGCAGGGAACGAGCAGTTGTTCTGGACGTAATAGGGCACTTTATCGAGATAATCCATCGCGATTACCCGCGACCGTAACTCCAAATTCCTGTTATCTCTGAGGAACTTGTGGAGCGAAACCGGCGAATCAAAGACCTCGAATAAACGCAGGATGTCTTCCCAACTGAGAATAGTTGTTTCGTCCGGCATCGGCACGGTTCCATGAAAATCCAGTCCAGCGATGGCATACACGACAAAACCGTGGATCTCCAGCTCCGCCGGTGGCACTCCAATCGATTCAGGCCACTTTATTAGACCGATCGTCGCTTCGCGTTTTACACCCTTGATTCTACCATAAAGCTCATCAGCTGTTTGCTTAACTACATGCACGCAATCCGTCTTTCCCAAGACAAGCACAATCTTGAAGAGATAGAGTATGTTCCCATCGAAATGCGCGATAAAGTCGACATCCGTAGCAAGGTTTTGACCTTTCTGATTCTCGACTGACTTAACGTATCCTCTCAAGCCAAAGTGCCTAAGCCCCGAAGCGTGAAAACGTTTTCTCAGGTTTTCCGCCGCGCGCAGCCCAACAGCGTCGTCGCCCGCCAGAAATTCATTAGCTGAGCGATAAAAGCTCTGGAGATGAACCTGAGGCAGGAGAAAGTAACACTTATCATCGAACCGCACCTTTGTTTTCTCGAACAGCGAGAAAGTCTGCAACCTCGCAAGCACTTGCTCTGGCGTCACGTCAAAATCGGTTAGCTCGTACACCTCTCCTTCCCGCTGGCTGTAACTTGCCGACTCGAAATCGCCCCTGAAGGACTCATAGAACTTTTGCGAGGGTACGTAAACGGCCTCACTCTTCTCTTTTGATTCCCCGTCCGCAATAAGCTTTTCAATCAACAATGTCTGAAAGTTTAGACTGCCAAGGAATTCATACTCAAGGGCGTCCGCGTTTCCGTCTGTTCCTTCGTTAAATATTAAATCTCGAAATTTACAAAGTAATTCATAAGGCTTTTCATAAATACCATAGAAGAAATAGTAACGTCTTCCCCTGAGCACAAATGGTATCGTCTTTAGTTGATCAAAAGGGTGCCAATCCTCAACGGGAGACAGCAAGTGTTCTACTGCACAGTCAAGAAGGTCAACGACCCTCACGAAGTCTTCGCGCAGCAGGCGGCGATTCTCATAAGTCTCGTTGCGCAGAGACAGGAGGAGTGCTGTTAGGTACTCCAACCTCAACTGATAACGCTGATTGTTGGGATGAATTGAGGTTATCTGCGCCCAAAGAAACAACTCTTCCCGGTTGAATTCGGCCACTAGTTTCATTAGTTCTTCGAACCGCGCAGGTTTCCTCGGCACCCCCTCAACGCTACTAGTCTCACTGGACTCGCACCACGAGAGATTGTCACATGACGGACACCTCAGCCACTTGCTGTTGCCGGTGTGAGGGCTGGTGAAATCCGTCCAGGGCGTAATTTGAAACTTGTGCTGACACCTTTGACACAGATAAACTGTTTTGCGCGCATGCCACCTGACCGTTAACCACATCAGAACCGCAACTATAACAAGCAACCCCCCCGCCGGCAGGCTTGGCTTGAAAATTACCAGCAGAGCTGCCGCGATAAGAAGCAGCAAAAACGATGATCTCACGAACGCGAGTGTCTTAACTGTCACCTTAACCCCGTGGAATTTGGCGGAAGGGGTGGGAATCGAACCCACCGGGGACAAGACCTTTGCCCCCCACACGGCTTTGAAGGCCGGGATCGCCACCAGACGACATCCGCTTCCGTGTTCAATATATGAACAGCCGAACTCACTGGCAAATAGAGTTTTCCATGTGAATCAGCGCACACAAAACTTCCACAACCATCATTATCTATGCAACGGCCTTCCCATAGCAGGGCCAGATCGATTCCGTAAGCAATGTCATATCAACAACAAAAGGTGCAGGCCCCTGCTGGCAAACAAGTTGCTGTAAAATCGTCGGAAATGTGTGATTTAAAGATGATCAAGATATACTCTACACCTCAGGGCCTCTCGCCCTTGGAAAAGCCCTTCACTGCTGACGAGCACTCTGTCATGTGGGACGGCAGAGACACTCGGTACAATGCCTCCTCGGACGGCATTGCCCCGTATCGTATCATGACTGACACTTGTCTGGAATCCGCGCAGGAGACTCTGGTGAAATAGTGGGGTGTTGCCGTCAGCAGATTCGGCCGGGATTCACGCAGGGATTCCGGCCTTCATTTTTGCATCGAGGGAGCTATTCGCTCTTGATCTCCGGGTCAACGTGAATAATAACCCTGGTAACGTCGGAAATCTCATTGATAAGGTAATATTTTACTGTCGCCGCTATGCGGTGCCCCTCTCGCACGGTCAATTCCGGGTCAACTACTATGTGCATCTCGACGAATATCTGGCTTCCCGAATAGCGCGCCCGCACATCATGCACCTGCCATACGCCGTCTACTTTGCACGCAATCTCGACGAGTTGATTCAAGACCTCGCGATCCGGGGCCGTGTCCACAACCTGCTTCATCGCTCCCCAGGTCAGGTCAATACCGACTTTCAGAATGAAAATCGTGACTATCAGCGCCGCATAAGCATCGGCAAGGTACCAATCCGGATTCCAGTAAGCGGCCGTCAGGCCAATCAGCACCGCCACCGAAGTAAAAGCATCGGAACGATGATGCCACGCGTTGCCAATCAGAGCAAGACTTCTGATTTTCCGGCCCACTCTTACCGTGTACCAGTACAATGCTTCCTTGAGGACTATACTCGCGAAAGCCACAATGATCGCCAGCAGTCCCGGCGTTGATTCGCGATGTTCGTAGATAGATGTAACCGCGTTGTAAGCGATGCCCAGACCGACGACAAATAACGTGACGCCGACAATCATGCTGGATATAGTCTCGATGCGGGCGTGACCAAACGGATGGTTTTCGTCTTCCTCCCGGCGACCCAGCTTAAGCCCTATCAATACAACAAAATCACTGAACAAATCGGACAGCGAATGAACACCATCGGCTATAAGAGCCTGGCTGCGGGCTGTAACACCGACCGCTATCTTGACCACCACCAGCACCACATTGATCACCATCCCCGCCCATGTCACCCTGAGACCCGAAGTGAGCTCACGGCGCATCAGGGCCTCATGGTCGGGGGTACCGGCTGCTGGTATGTGTTGATTGTTATCTCCCAAACTGCTCTCCCTGGTGCGACCATCAATTGAATGGTCGGTTTTCAATATATGAAAACCGACATGGCGAGCAAGCTAATTTTCCCCGCGTTAAATCGAAGATACCGGCATTTTCTGCGGGTCATCAATCAGGATGTTTTCTCTAACAGTATAGGCCTCAGCATATTGGACACCCACCAATAACCCCAACTGGCGGGCGCGGGCACGCATAAACTCGTAGATATCAACCCCGGGCTGAAAAATCCTTCTCGCGTTATCCGGGTTATCGAATTGCGAACCGTAGGCTGCCACGGCCTCACACTTTTTCTCGAAAACATCAGAGATATCAAAAAGAAAAGAGTAGTCTGTATTTCTGAAATACGAGACGTAAATTATCTTTCGAGGTCGAAACGGCTCCCCCGTCAGGTTGGCCTTCTTTAAGCCGGCCAGAAAGCAACCATCGTAACCGACCTGATGGCAGGCGGCATGATCCGGGTGGCGCTGAGTCCAGTGCGGTAGAACGACCAGTTCCGGTCGGGTGTCGCGAATTATCTGTGCCACCTTAAGCTTAGTCTCCTGGTTGACCTCCACGGCGGAATCATTGAGGCGAAGATTCTCTCGATAAACCAGCCCCATCACCTTCGCGGCGATAGCAGCTTCCTTTAGGCGATCGCCTTCGTCGCCGTAACTGCCCATCTCCCCCTGCGTGAGATCCAGCACGCCGGTCGTGCGTCCCAGAAGCGACATCTTAATCAACAAACCACCGCACGTAATCTCCACATCGTCAGGATGCGCCGCGATGGCCAGTATATCAAGCTTTCCAGACTCAGCCACCAAGCACCTCTTTGTAGTAATTTTCGTATTCAGAAACAATCTTGTCGGCTCCGAACTTTTCCAGGGCCACCGATGCTGCATTTCGCTTGAACTCGTCAAGACGCTTCTTGTCCTTCAGAAGAGATACGCCCGCCCGCGCCATCGACGCCGTATCACCGATCGGCAACAAAAATCCGTTGCGGTAATCATCGACAACCTCAACCAGGCCCGTTCCGGTCGTGCCGATTACCGGAACTCCGCACGCTAACGCTTCCAGCGCCGCCAATCCGAAAGATTCCTCCTCCGACGGCAGTAAAAATAGATCAGCGCAAGGCAGTATTGCCTCTACCCGGCTCTGGTTACCGAGAAAATGCACCTTATCGGTAAGACGTCTCTTGTTTATCTGTCGCCGGGCGAGAACCGTATCGGGACCTTCACCTATGAGAAGAAGTTTGGCCGGAACCTGTTGGGATATCCTGTCAAAAATGTCTATTACGTCGAGCGTGCGCTTCACCGGACGGAAATTGGATACGTGCGCCAGCAGAAACTCATTGTCCTCGGCAAATTCGCTGCGATCACACTGCTTCTCCACCGGCCGGAACCGATGATTGTCTATGAAATTGTGAATCACCCTGATCTCTTTATCGATCGCGAAAACCTCCCTGGTTTCATCCGCGAGATATTTTGACACCGCCGTGATACCATCGGAAGCCAGAATCGAAAAGCGGGTGATGTCATAATACGACGGGTCCGAACCCACCAGCGTGATGTCGGTACCATGGAGTGTCGTAATTATCTTGGGGGCGGGTGTGCCGGCAGCCATCAGCAGTTGTTTAGCCAGGAAAGCACAAGCCGCGTGCGGAATCGCATAGTGTACATGCCAGACATCGATTTTGGTGTTGCGGGCAACCTCGGCCATCTTGGCCGCCAGTGTCAGCGTATAGGGAGGATACTTGAATAGCGGATACGCCGTCGTCTCAACACCGTGATACATCAGATTGGCCTGATAGCGATCAAGGCGAAACGGCAAAGCATATGAAATAAAATGAACTTGATGCCCCCGCACCGCAAGCTGCTGGCCAAGCTCGGTGGCGACTATGCCTGACCCCCCGGCCACGGGATAGCACGTTATGCCTATTACCATCTAATCTTGCATCTCCGACAAATAAACAAGTTGGTGCGCCATCTCTTCAGACTCCATCCTGTCGTAAATAAAATCTACGAAACCCCTACCGTATTTGGAAAGAAAATAGCTAATATTGACGGCTCTTTCCTGAAAGTTGCGGCCGGGCCGCAGGGCATCGTGCAGCCGATAAATTCTCTCCCTGGTCTCCTGGGACTTCTTCTTGTGCGATGAAAACACTTTGGCCTCAAACGCCTTAACATTATAATCGATTTTGCCCATAGTCTGTTCCGCGACTTTTCTGAGCGCGGGATCAAACTGCAAAGCCTCGTCAACAAACTGCTGAAAATGTTCACCCAGGCGACCGCGAAATTCATCGAACCTGCTCTCGATATCATCGGGGAAAGACCGGGCCAGCACCCTGTTAATCACCTGCTCGATATCGCCCGCCAGTTCTTCGAAGCCGATCCCGTGCTCCTTCATCATCTTCTCGAAACGCTTCTCGATAACCGTTATGCTAGGCCGCGCCCGATAATACGGGGCCGTCAGGTCAAAAATCTCGAATATTCCGTTTATCTGAGCCAGATAAGCTATTTCAGCCCCCCCGCCCTTCTGGCTCACCACCGGGAAGAGATACGATTGAAGAACCGGTCGAGTCATCACATCCGGGGAGAATCTCTCCGAATGAGCATCTATTTCAGAAATCAATTGCTCCCTGGTCATCTTCATTTCCCCAACCATATAGCCGTCGCTACTGCGATGTATCGCCTTGCGCCCATCGTGCTCATAAAACAGATGGGTAGCGGTCTCATCCTTTTGGACCTGCAGATGATACCCGTAACCGCGCAACTGCTCATTCGTGGCGCTGAACAACGCACCGATCTCTTTCTCGTTTTCAACGATAGCCTTAAACAGCCTCGCGGCCCGCTGTTTTGCCCGCTTATCCCCCGGTGAGAAAAACACCAATCCAAAATCGGCGGTCAATTCAGCCATCATCTTACCGAAGGCGCTGACAAACGTCTCGCTGCCGGTATATGACCGATCAATCAGATCGTAAAGCTCGCCAGTGAAATCGGTTTCCCCGAGTGACTGCTTCAAAGAGTCCTTGGCTTTCGCAAGAGCGTTCTCGTCGACAAACACGACCTTCGACACCGAAACGGCCACATCCGGCGGGGTATCGTAGGATATCCGCGCCACCTCCGATGCTCGGTTGATAACGAAAGTGTGATTGACTTCCTCAAAATCGTGATCATCTCCGGCGATCCAGAACATCGGAACCACCGGTCGCCCCAACTGCCGCTCATACTCCGCGGCCGCCTTCACTACGGCCAGAGCCTTGTACATCACCAGAAGCGGTCCGCCGAATAAGCCGGCCTGCTGACCGGCAAAAACACACACCGCGTCATCCTTGCGAAGCTTGTTGATGTTCTCGAATGTCTTGCCTGAAGCCCTATAAAGCTGATTCTGGGCAACGAGAATATCCACCAAGGCGGATCGGTCATAATCCAGACCGTCCAGCCCGGCCGCTACCTCCTGAGGACCCGACGCATGGAAAAAACTTCTGGCGGGCCCGGAGCCCGTCAGAAAGTCAAGAAAGATGCTCGTGTAGCCCAGTGTTTTACTTGGCGCGATTATATTGCTCATCCATTTGTTCTGACGTTACCGCCTCAGATTGGGCGGAAGGTTCTTTCTTCTTGCTTCTGAACAGTCCGACAAAATCATCAATAAGAGTATACACGATCGGTACGACCACCAGCGTAAGAAGCGTCGATGATATCATACCACCTATAGCCGCTCGTGCCATCGGCGCCCTCAACTCCGCCCCGGGACCAAGCCCCAGTGCCAGAGGAAGCATTCCGAAAACGGTCGCAAAGGTCGTCATCAGAATCGGACGTAACCTGATTGGACCGGCCACCAGGACAGCATCAGTTCGGGAAACGCCCTTTGCCCGCTGCTGTTTAACAAAATCAATAAGCAGAATGGCGTTCTTCGTCACCAGACCCATGAGCATAACAATTCCAATCAGCGACATAATCGATAACGCAGTCCCGGTAGCCCAGAGCGCGAAGATGGCTCCGACCAGCGACAGCGGCAACGAGAACATGATTGAAAGAGGATCCCAGAATGACTCATATTGCGACGCCAGCACGAGATATATGAAGATAACCGCCAGAATCAGGGCGCTGTAGATGTTCTTGTTGGATTCCTGCCGGATCTCCTCTTCCCCGCCGGCCAGAATCTTGTAGCCCGGAGGTAAAGCAATATTCGAGACCTCGGCCATAATCGCCTGCGTCACCGAGCCCGCGAAAGCTCCCGCCGCCACGTTCCCGTTGACACGAACTTCGCTCTGCCTGTCATAGCGACGGAACTCGCCAATCGATGTTTCCTTCTTGAGCTTTGCCACCCTGTCAAGCGGCACCAGGAATACCTCCTGACCCGGGATTTTTTTGTCGCTCTCGACAAGAATACGTCCGACCTGATCAAGTGACTCCCTGAACCTGTCACCAAGTTTCACGCGGACGTCATATTCGTCGTTACCTTCCTTATAGCGGGTGACAACATCTCCCTCGACCAGCGCTTTAACCGTCATCGGTATGGCCGCCAGAGAAAGTCCGAGGTCATCGGCAATATTGCGGTTAACCTCAATCTGAATCTCGGGTTTCCCCTCTTCAAGCGTATTGTCGACATCCACCGCTCCCGGCTGATTTGCCAGAACTCGCTGCACCTGGTGGGCCAGCCGCGCGAGATCATCACGGTCATCACCGCGAATCGAAATCTCAATCGCTTTACCTCCGCCACCACGATGCTCCTCGGTGCCGATCGAATACTTTATACCCGCTATGGACTTCAGAAGCTTACGAGTCGAGTCAATAGCCTGCAGAGCGCCCAACTCCCGCACCGAGGCGTCAGTCAACAGAAACAGAACGTTTCCTTCCGTGACCGGACTGTTACCGGCGCCGATCGTGACCAGCGATGCCGTCACCTCGGGTATGTTCGTTTTAACGACTTTCTCAATCTGGGTCATTCGCGCCGCGGTTTCTTCAATGGTGGTACCGGGAGGCGTCTGAACCGTCACAACCATTTTCCCTTCGTCGGTACGCGGGAAAAACTCCGCCCCGACAAAAGGAACCATCACGATGGCTGCAATAAACGCCAGGGTCGCAACCACCATCACCAGCCAGCGCATCCTCAGCGAATAGGCCAACAAGCTCTTGTAGCGCGGGACAATCGCGTCAAACCCCTTGTTCCAGTAGTTCAACACGCCCAGTATTGAGGTCCATATCCCGCCTTTTTTGCCGGCCAGATCCGGCGCATGCTCCGGACTGCCGTGTGACTCTTTCAAAAACCGCGACGACAACATCGGCGTCAGAGAGAAAGCAACAAACAGCGATATCATCACCGCGAACGCCACCGTCATACCGAACTGATAGAAAAACCGCCCGACAATCCCCTCCATGAAAGCCACCGGCAAAAACACCACCACAATAGTGAATGTCGTCGCCATTACGGCAAGCCCGATCTCTTTGGTACCCTCAAATGCCGCCTTGAACGGCGACTTGCCCTCACTTAAATGCCGGTAAATATTCTCGATCACCACAATCGCATCGTCAATAAGAATACCCACTGACAATGACAACCCCAGCAGAGTCATCACGTTGATCGTGAAACCAAGCATCTTCAGCAGACTAAAAGTCGCTATGATCGATATCGGAATAGACAGACCGGTAATGATCGTCGGACGGAAATCCAGCAAGAACAGGAAAATCACAAACACGGCCAGCAGGGTTCCGATCAAGATGTTGAAATTGATCTCGTGAATCGAGTCCGTAATAAAAGTCGAGTTGTCATTCACGACGTGTATCTGGATATCGGGCGGGAGTTCCGCTTTGACCTGCTCGATGGTCTGCCTGGCTTTTTCAGCCATCGCAACCACGTTTGAGCCGGATTGCTTGACGATATTAAGACCTATCGATGTCTCCCCGTTAAACCGCGACATCGACCGCTGCTCGGCAATCGTATCCGCCACCGAGGCAATGTTGCGCAGATATACGGGCATACCTTCGACGTTCTTAACGATAATATCGCTGAAAGCGGCTACCCGATCCAGACGACCCATCACCCTGACGATGTACTCCCGCGACGACTCATCGATACGGCCGCCCGGCAGCTCCATATTGGCCGCCGCGATCGCCCCCTGTACGTCATTGATCGAAACCCCGTATGATTCCATCCTCTGCGGATTGAGCGAGACCAGAATCTCACGTTCGAAACCACCCACGATCTCGACATTGCCCACGCCGGATATTACCTCCAGCCTCGGCTTGATCCTGTCCTTGATCAACTGGGTAATGTCGCGCGGCGGACGACTGCCGGTTATCGCCAGCGACAAAATCGGAAAAGCGTCATTGTCATACTGGATGATCAGCGGCTCTTCAATATCCTCAGGGAGATCACCGCGAATAGTGGCCACCTTTTCGCGCACATCCTGAGCCGCCTGGGCGCCATCGACGTCCAGCTCAAACTCGACCACAACATTCGAGAAACCCTCTCTCGACCGGGATTGGATATGTCGCACCCCCGATATCGTGTTAACCGCCTCTTCAATAGTCTCCGTTACATCGGTTTCCACCGCCTCGGCCGATGCTCCCGGGTAAACGGTATTGACGATGACGAACGGGAAATCCACATCCGGCATCAACTCCACCGGAAGCTGAGTGTAAGAAAATGCCCCCACCACGAGAAGGGCGCCAATCATCATCGTGGCGAATACGGGACGCCTTATTGATATATCAGATAATTTCATCTCTCACCTTCACTCAGAGAAGCGATTTTGACGTCGAATCCATCATCGAGATAGTCCTGCCCGAGCGTGACAACCGTGTCACCAGCAGACACCCCCGATATAACCACCACGTGGCCGTCAATATCCGGACCAAGCTCAACCACTTTCTTGACCGCCTGTCCGCCAACAATAGTGAAAAGTGTCGGCTTATCCTCCAAAATCACTACCGAACGGCGTGGCACCGCCAAAACACCCTTCAAATCTTCAAGAACAATGCTTATACGAACAAACATTCCCGGCCTGTAGCTGCCGTCACTGTTGTCAATTAAAGCCTGTACCTCAAAAGCACGGGTAACCGGATCAGCCGATTTAGCCACCGTGATAACCTTTCCAAAAGCCGAACCCCTGGCGGTCTCCGATGAAACCACGACCGGCACACCAACCCTGAAGTAACCGATATCGTTGGGATTTACCCCGAACTTCACCCGAAGCTTGCCTGTCGATGCTACCGTCGCAAGCTTCTGGCCCACCCGAACAAAATCACCCTGGGTAACATCAACCGATGTAACCAGTCCTGCTATCGGCGTGGGAATATCCACCAGCTGCGAGACAGCATCGAACGACGCCTTCTGCACCTCGTAGTCGGTCCTGGCCGCGTCATACTGTGTCTCACTCACGGCTCCTTCCGCAAACAGATACTCCATCTTTTTGTAGTTCTTTTCAGCGTTGGCATAAAACGATTTGGTCTGAAGATAATTTGAGCTGGGACCGGTCTTATCCAGAGAAACCAGAATCGTATTGGCGGCTACGCTTTCACCTTCACTGACATTAACCTTCTCAACGGCCTCGGCAATCTTGGCGTAAATTACCGCCTGACGTTCACCCTCAAGCGAACCGGTAAACGTTCTCGTGACCTCGACATCACGCGGATTCAATATCTCGGCCTTCACCGAAATCGCGCGATTCTCCTCTCCTTTGGAAGTTTCATTCTGGCCGCACGAATTAATCGTGAGCGCCACCAGAGCAAGAAGTGCCAATCTCATAAAGTATTGTTTCATCGGATAACATTCCCACCAATTATATTGTTTCAAGAGTTGTAGCCTTTTTTAGCTGCGCCTTCGCCTGACGGAAGGAAAACTTCGCAAGAGCGAGCGCGTTTCTCGCCTGCGTCAGGGCCGTCTGCGCCGATAATACCTCAAGCTGTGTTCCCACACCCGACTCATAACGCAGATTGGCGATCTTCAGCCCCTCCTCCGCCTGCGCAATCGTAATCTCCTGCACATCGAGAGACTTTTTAGCCTGAAGCAAAAGATCATAAGCCTCTTCCACCTCAAGCTTGACCGCGTCACGCGTCTCCTGGGCCGCCAGTTTAGCCTGCTCGTAATCGGCGCGTGAAGCCCTCACGGCGCCGCGCGTCGCCCCACCCTTGAAGAGCGGTATGCTCAGGTTCAAACCGGCCGTCCACGCCGTCGCTTGGTTCTCGCTCAGCGTCAGATCATCCGACTGCGCCGACCAACTGTAAGTCGAAACCGCTTCCAGACTGGGGAAATAATCCCCCCGGGCAACACCGATCGCCTTCTCTGCTATCTCCGTAAGGCTCTCCGCCTGCCTCACCTCCGGACGCACCGCAAGCGCCGTGTCCGTCAGCGTGGCAAGCGCCGGCAAAGTGACAATCGAAGTATCATCGTCCGCTTCAACCAGCACGATATCCTCATTTAAGTCTATACCCAAAAACGACTTGAGGCGTTTTTGCGATAAGCGCAGATTGGACTGCGACGCCAGAATTTGCGGCATTAAATTCGATTTCTCTACCCTCGCCCTGAGTACCTCATACTCACTGACCATCCCCTGTGAATACGACTTCTCTACCATCTCCAGATTATAGCTGTTGGCCTCAAATGCCTTCTCCAAAACCTGAAGGTTTGACTGCTCTAGTATGGCCTGATAAAACAACAACTCGGCGTTGTATATAACCGACGCCCTGACCTCCTGGCTGATCTGCTCGGCATAGGCCTTGTAAAGCTTGGCTATTTTGAGGGCCTTAAACACCTTGCCACCTTTCCAGATTGACTGGCGAAGCGATAGCGAGGCCCCAAATTCGTTTTTGAACCCCGTCTTGAACTCGATTGTCTCGGCTCCCTCCGGGTTGAGAAAAAACGAACCCAGTTTCAGGTTACGATTGTAATGGCTCGAGGCTGTGATGTCCGGCAAAGCGTCCGCCCGGGCAGTCGTAATCTCGGTCTCCGCCTTGATCACATCCTCCTGCGCAGCCAGATACGTCCGGTTGAACTCAAGCGCCATCCGCCGCACATCGTCAATCGTCAAGGGCGTCGCGGCCCTGACTCCGGCCGCGAAAGTCAAGGTCACAGCCAGCAGGGCAGCCGCCCATCGCGCCCATATCCGTTTGACAAAACTGTCCAATTGAATCCCCATGGTTATCCTTATCATGATATATTCTTTCAATCTACCTGTCTACCCATCCGAGTTCCTCGTTATACCCTCCGCCACAAGCTTGTCAAAAAGCCTTATTTGCGCCGGGATATTAACACAGGCCGGGTAAACCGTCTTGCGAATCTGAAGACCGTGAAAAAGCGACATTATAAGCACGGCCAACTCCCGACGACGACTTTTACTCCCGAACCGACTCCCCATAGCCGCCACGAAAGTGTCAAGATACCGGTCAAACTGACGGTTCAACAGCTTACGCACTTTTGGCACCCTCATGGCTTGAATCCAAATATCGAAATGATTCTCCGAATCATGACGGACCCACGCCTTGTCGGTCGAGATCAAAATCTCCAGCATATCAGCCGGCGTTTTCGACTGGCCCAGGGCCTCCCGCATCCGCTCCAGACGCTCATCGGTGGTCCGCTTTATCAGACCGTACAAAAGATCCTCTTTGCACTTGAAGTGGTGGTAAAGGGCGCCCTTGGTAAGCCCGGCCCGGCGGGCTATCTGCTCGGTAGTCGTATCCCTGTAACCCTGCTTCAAAAACAGATCCCAGGCCGAAAGCAAAAGCTGATCTCGTCTCTCTTCAGCCGGCATTTTCGGACTCTGCTTTATCTTGCTCATTAAGAAAAACCCGTATAAAAAGTAAATCCATCAAAAAACCGGTTTAGATACTAACCGGTAGGTATCTAATCTACCGCTTCGATTCCGCCTGTCAATAACATTTATACGAATTGCCTGAAAAAAGTTGCGATTATGTTAGAATTGCGTTCAGAGCCACTTTTTCTTACGGAAGAAAATGACCAGGCCGGCCACTACCAGCAGCATAAACCCCAGAGCCACAAAATAGCCGTACTCCCAGTCAAGCTCCGGCATGAAATTGAAATTCATACCCCACAAACCCACCAGGAAAGTAGGGGGAATGAACAGAACGGTAAAAATAGTCAAAACCTTGATAATCTCGTTGGTCTTGGTCGAAACCGAAGAATAGTACACTTCCAGCGAGGAATTCAGAATCTCGCGGTGAACATCCGTTATATCGTTAATCCGCATAAGATGGTCATGAATATCGGCAAAGTAGACGCCCGCCACCGACGTAATCTGCTTGAACTGCTCCCGGCTGAATCGATGGAGAATCTCTTTTTGAGGCAGAACGATCCGTTTGAGGTGCACTATATCGCGACGTAACGTGAAGATTGACTTGATCGTGTCCTCGTCCGGCTCACCCAGAACATCATCCTCCACCTCATCGACCTCATACTCGAGAATGTCAAGCGTGGTATTATAATTGTCCACTACCGTGTCCAGAACGGCATGGAACAGAAAATCCGCACCCCGTCCGATGAGACGCTCATCCCGCTCTGCCCGGTGATACAAATAGTCGAATATGCGGTGTTCGTCGTAGTGCACTGTCACCAGCGCGTTGGCCGTCAGAAACAAGTCAATTTCCCCGACCTTCAGCCCCTCCTCCCTGCCTATGTAATCCACTATCTGAAACACTAAAAAGATATACCGGTCGTAAACATCGAGCTTCGTCCGCGGCTTTTCCGAAATAACGTCCTCGATTGCCAGCGGGTGAAACTTGAAGTCGTGCGTCAGGATATACGACTCCTCATCTGTCGGTTTGCAAAGGTCCACCCACAGATGCGAGTTGTCGACCGCGATCAGACTGTCGAAATCCGCGATCCCGTCATAAATCTTGACCCCGTCACCGGGCACATAGTGGAAAGATTTGATCATACTGTTTCCTCATCCTCCACTAAAGTACCCTCTTCCGACACTTTGTCAAATATATCCTGGTGCTCATGCTCGGATTTCAATTTCTGGATGGAGACTTTCTCCGACCTCAGAAAGATAAAGCCCAACGCCGATATCGGCAGAAGGTCAAGCAGGTGCAGCGCCAAAGCAAATAAGACAGCATCGCTGCGTCCCACCTCCGGAAAAGCCGCCAGAGAAGTACTCACGGCAAACTCGAAAGTCCCCGCATTCCCCGGCGTGATCGGAATCATCAAAGCCAGCGTGTTGATGATCATCACCGTTAAAGCCGCCTCCGGCAAATCGAAACCGAAAGAACGAAGCAGAAAATACACCACCAGCGTATGCGTTATCCACGACCCCAGCGAATAAGCGAGACTCCCCAGAAAATGCTGGCTGCTTCGAAGCAGGTTTATACCCTGGGTGAATGATCGAATGAATTTCTTCATGCCGATATAAGCCCCCGGCCAGCGGTCCCTGAGCTTGTCGCGCCCCATGTTTTCCAACGACTGCTGATAGTGCAGGATCAAATACAACAGAATAAGAACGACAACCACTATGGCTGAGATGATATATCCCGCCGGACGATACTTGTCGGGGAGCACAAACGCCAGCGAGGTTACCACCAGAACCAATATCAGACTGATGGCGTCAAAGAGTATCTCGAGCACTATGGTGGAAAAAACGAAGGTCTTGCGCAACCCCTCACTGCGGGCGAAAAGAAACAGACGTCCCACCTGCCCGGTCAAGGCCGGCATAACGATATTCAGCATCTGACCGGCTGAATACAGCGTAATCGCCCGGCCCCGGGGAATCTCTTTCTGCTGCGCCACCATCAGCCGCCACCGCAACGCCTTCGTTATGATAAAAGCGAACGTACACAGAATCGCGGGAACCAAAAAGGCCAAATCGAGCTTCTCAGACAATGCCTTTATTTCTTCCAGCCGCACGCCCCACAGACAGTAGCCCAGAAATGCAATCGCTATGATGATGCCCCAGAACTGTTTCTTCTTAAAAATCATAAAACCTTGGCAGATAAACGCTACTGTAATTGGCCTAAAAGATAGATGTTTGCCGGAAGGGTGTCAATTAAATAAAAGATGGTCCGGTGGGCTAAATCGTTACAATACAGCAACTAATTCTTTTTGGATCCATCCGCGCCGCTTGTTCTCGAACAGCACGTCATAATACCCGCCACTCTCATCGAGTATCTCGACAATCAATCCCGGAGCGCCCTCAAGTTCAATACCGGACTGCTCCGATGGACCCGTATAAACCGGGCTTTCCTCGGCGACAATTACGGCCCGGGAAGTAGCATAATCCTCACGGTACTTGAAGCTGGTCAGACCGGCCGACACCATCAGAAAAATCAGAAGCACAGCGATGGCAACCCGCACCAACAAGCTGTTAATTCCTATACCGTACCGGACTATCAAAACCAGCATTAACAAAACAAAGAACGCCGATGATAGCCAGACCAGTGTCCCAAACCCGTAATTGTCAACCAGCGAACTGAAAAATGAGTTAACGGGGTTCAACTCCACTCCCTCCATCTGGACTCTCGAATACCGCCGGGCGAACTCAAGGTTATGTCTTATATCCTCATCGCCGGGATTCAGGCGTTTCGCCTTGAGGTAATTCAATATGGCGTGTCCAAGGTCACCAGTCTTAAAATAGGCATTGCCAAGATTAAAATAGATCGCGTCCGACTCCTTACCCTGACTGAGAATACTTTCATATAAGCGGATAGCGCTCTGGTAATCCTTCTTCTCATAAAAGCCGCTGGCCATCTTGAACTCATCATCGATATCCCCGGCCCCAATCACCTGACCGGCCATACCGAATAGAATCAGGGCGCAAAGAATAAGCCTTTTACCGCTCAAAACGCACCCCCCCAAGCGCTACCATAACCGCCTCGGCCTGGCTGAGTGTGGCCTGAATATCCTGGTCTGTTATCGAAGATGGCGCGTATCTGGCAAAATCACACTTCCCCATGATTTCTACGAATTGCCCTATCAACTCTTCACCAGCGCCCCGGTCAGATAACAACTGACTGACTTTCTCACTGGTCAAACCATGTGGTGAAATATTCAGCTTGTCAGCCACGTACGATATCAGCGCCGTGTATATCTCGGCATAGAATTGTCCCACCGTGTCAGTTTGTGCCAGAGACCGTGCTTTCGCCAGACGCTTGCGGGCCGCTTTCGAGGCCGCCCGGGACCTGGCATAACCGATATCCCCGGCCATCTTTTCGCGACGAATTCGCCAGACGAGGATCCCAAGGAATGCCAGAACAGGCAAACCGTTGACCACTACGAAGACCGGCGTGGCAATCACCATCTTCCCCGTCGAACTCAAATCCCCGATATCAGTCTTGATAAAACGAATATCCCGCGCCTCGCTGCCGATAGTGTGACCGGGCGGCGCATAGGGCACCTCCGGCGATGCTACGTAACCTTCGGGCTTGGTCACCTTCAGCCTGATCGGTCTCGTAGATAGAGACTCATACTTGCCGAGCTGTGGATCGAAATAGTTGAACGATATCGGCGGTATTTCAAGATCCCCGGGTCGATTAGGAATAAAAACCTCTTCGTAAATTTTTGTGCCGCCAATTCTGTCATTGACCTTGGATATGTTCTCGCTGCTCGAAGCATGCCTCACCCGGAAATCGATTAGCTCACCAATTTCAGGCTGCGCCACCGATTTTATATTCCCCGTCCCGCTGATCTTGATCGTAACCGACACCGGCTGATTTACTTCAACCTCCGACTTGCTCGCCGTGGCGGTAATACTGAAATCACCGATCGTCCCGCTAAAATCATCGGGACGCCCGAGAGTCGGCAGCGGCTTAACATCAATGATTATCGGCTTGCTCCGCAGCACCACCTCTTCCCCGCGACCGAACACATCACCGAATACATCGAATGGATCCCTGTGGGCGCGGCTCTTCGATGGAACCGTGGTCGTTATCATCGCCCTGCCTATCGTCAACTCCCCCGTCTGAGTGGGAAACAGGGCGTACTTGCGCTCAATCACCCGATAGTTGCGCCCATTTATTCTCTGATAGTAAGGCGCCTTGTTACCGAGCACCTCGGTCCAGAAACCGGTCGTCGTAGGCTCTGTCAACTCCGGGCTGCCGTAGTATTGAACGGCGATATAGAACTTTAGCGTGAGAGTCACCTGCTGGTTGACATACGGGTTGCGATTGTCTACCACCGCCTCAAGGAAATAATCCTTCGTCGTGCCGCTGGTGTCCTGGGCCTGTTCGCTGAGCTGAGGAGAAGTAGCTACTCCCTTATCCAGAACAGTCAACTCTACCGGATTGCCTTTGTATCGTTTGTTCTGATACACCACTGCTATTCGATCTATCGGAAAAGTCCCGGCCTTCGTGGGAATCATCACGTACCGATACGTAACCGATGAACTCACCTGCCCATTAACGATTGAAATACTGCTCGAACGTCCCTGAGAATAAATCTCAAACATCGACAGTGTCGGCATCTGAGGATCCGGGAGATTCTGCACGCTACCCGAAACCTCCACCTGAAGAACCGCCTGCTCATCCAGACCGATACTATCACGGTCCAGCGCAACACTGACCGATATATCCTGAGCCGATACACCGGCGCCGGTGAAGAGTACCGTCAACACCGCGGCGGCCAATCCTATATATCTCAACAGATCCGCTCTCATCGTTCTCTTTCTACCAGTCCTTACCCTGGTAATCCCGGGCACTATCTTCCCGCTTGATCTTCTTTTGAAGGTCCTGTTCGTCATCGCGCAGAGCGTTCAATATTCGCTCCGCATCCTCGCGCGACATCTCCGTGTCCTGCTGGGAATCCTGCTTTTGCTGTTGCTCTTCAGGTTTGCTTTCCTGCTGATCCTGCTGCTGTTGATCCTGCTGCTGTTGCTGCTCATCCTGGTTTTGCTGATCTTGCTGTTGCTGCTGGTCCTGCTGCTTCTGTTGTTGCTGCTCGTCCTGTTGTTGCTGCTGCTCGGGCTTAATCTGCTCTTTCAGGCGCTTTCGCGCCAGCTCAAGATTGAACTTCGCGTCAACATCCTCAGGGTTCAGAGTGAGCGCTTCCTGGTATGCCGAAATGGCCTTTTCGTAATCTGCCATGCGAAAATAGGTATTACCCAGATTATAATGAGCCTGCTCTTCCAGCGCCGAATCGCTGGCGTTAAGGGCCCTGGTGTAACGCTCAACGGTTTCCTCGTAGTTGCCCTGCTGATACAAAGCGCCGGCGATATTGTATTCCAACTGCGGCGACTCCGGCAAATCCGTTTCCGCGCTGTGGTAATACTCAAGCGCCTGTTTGTAATCCTGCTTTCTATATGCTTCGTTGCCCTGCTTAACCAGATCGACATAATCCGCCGCGAAAACACCCGCCGGGGGCAACAGCAAAGCCAATATCAGTACCGCTCTAAGCATCAACCGAATTCCTTTTCACTTTCTTACGCTCGGAAAAGAAAAACTCCCCGACAATAAAAAACAAGGCAATTAAAAGCGGCCACTGAAAACGGTCGTCATACCGGGTCACCAGCGTACCCTCGAGTTCCTTCTTTTCCATCTTATATATCTCATCAAAGATGCGGTCAAGCTCCATCTCACCGGCCGTGGCATGGTAGTAATCGCCGCCGGTCGCCAGCGAGATCTTCCTGAGGATATCCTCATCGAGCTTTGTCACGACCACTTCGCCGTTTTCATCCTTTTTGAACCCGACCTGTTTACCATTACGGTCAATCACCGGTATAGGTTCCCCCGCGGCGCCGCCAATTCCTACGGTGTATATCTTTATACCCTCTTTGCGGGCATTTTCCGCGGCCTGTATCGCTCCCGGCTCATGATCCTCACCATCGGTCAACAGCAAAAGAACCTTGTGCTTGCGCTGCTGCTGGTCAAACATCTTCGCCGAGGTTTCTATCGCGGTTGTCAACGATGTCCCCTGAAGGGATACCGATGTCTGGTCCATTGCCCCCAGAAGAAAACGCGCCGCCGAATAATCCAGCGTCAACGGGCACTGCACAAAAGCCTGCCCGGCAAAAGCCACCAACCCGACACGATCCCCCTTGAGCCTCTCTATAATGCCGTTTATCTCCTGTTTGGCCTTGGTCAAGCGGTCTGGCTTCATATCGCGGGCGAGCATGGAGTTCGATACATCAAGGGCCACCACGATGTCGATACCCTCGCGCTTTAATACCTCCAGATGCGTACCGAACTGCAGGCGCGCCAGAGCCAGCGACACAAACACCAACCCCACCAGAAGCAATAACGCCTTTGTCCGCTGACGGGCAAATGATATGTATGGAGCGTTCTTCATTATCAGAGGAAGGTCACCAAACTGCCGAAGCAGCCTTTTCTTGCGCGCGATCGCCCAGAATACGAATACTGCGATGAGTATCACCACGCCTATCAAAAGAAAATTTATCGGCTCCGCGAATCGCATCTAAATCACCCCTATGGCAGCTTCCTGAAAAACGTATTGGCCAGAATCATCTCGAGGACCAGAAGTATCAGTCCGGCGTAGGCAAAGTAATGGAACAACTCTTTGTATTGTATATGCGCCGCAACCTTGACCTCGGTTTTTTCCATGTTATCGATAATCCCGTAAATTTCCTCCAGCTCCTCACCCGACCTGGCCCGGAAGTACTTCCCCCCCGTCCTGTCGGCAATCTCTTTCAACGTCTTTTCATCGATTTTCGTCGGCTGGTAGATATATCTCTTTCCGAATACCGGATCCTGATAAGGATACATGGCATTGCCCGGCTTACCCGCTCCAATCGTATATATCTTTATACCCATGGCCTCGGCCAGATTGGCCGCCGTAAGCGGATCAATCTCCCCGGCGTTGTTGTCACCATCGGTAAGCAGAACGATAATCTTCGACTTCGACTCCGATTCCCTCAAACGGTTCACCGCGTTCGCGATTGCCATGCCTATCGCCGTACCGTCCTCAACCAAACCGAAATCAACCTGATCGACGAAATTCAACAGCACCCCGTAATCAGTCGTTAACGGACACTGCGTAAACGAATAACGAGCAAACACAACCAGACCAATACGGTCATTCACGCGACGGTTGATGAATTTCTTCATCTCCTCTTTGGCCACATACAATCGATTATTGGGCTTGAAATCCTCGGCCTGCATCGATGAAGACACGTCGAGCGCCATCATGATATCCACGCCCTCCGAAGTTATCTCCTGGTACTCCGTTCCCGATCGCGGACGAGCGAAGGCGATCACGAACAAAATCACCGCCAGAACACGAAAAACACTCAAAAGAAACCGGTACCGTTGACGACTCGACCGTGCCGCCCTCTTTACAATCCTCACGTCCGAATACTTTATCGTCGCCGACTTGAACCGCTTCCGTCTGAAATGGTGGTAAACCATGGCCGCGACTACTAAACCGCCGATGATAAATATGGCGATAGCCGGGATGGTCGTGTCTATCACATCAAAGACACTGAGGCTCAGACCGGCAAACTCCAGAATCATGACGTCACCTCTGTTGCCTGACGCGCCTTCCCGTTGATACTTACCTGAGCGGTGAGTCTGCGCTCATATTCCACCCGGACTGTCTCAATCGCCTGATGCACCTCTTCGAAATCCTTTTCCGTCCGCTGCAGCTCCGGTACATACTTGGCGAACTTCACCAGGTCGGCATGAGCAAAAAACTTCTCCGTGCGCTCGAAATGTCCAGACGGCAACTCCAGACCCCGAAACGCCGTCAAAAACTCACCCGTGGTCATATCCATTACATTGATGCCATACATCTTCTCATAATAAGATCTGATTATTTCCGTCAATTCGATATAGAACTGCTTGAACCGTCCCTCGGCGGAGAGGTTCTTTTGCTTTAACATCGCCAGCTTCTCAAAGGCTATCTCCCACGCAGGACGAAGATCCACCGACTCGGCCGCTACTTTCTTCTTTCGCAGCTTAAGCCAAATCAATAGACCTGCTACCAACAAAACCAGCAGTCCCAACCCGCCATAGATATAGTATTTGATCAGGTCACGCTTAAACTCATACTGTGCTTTGAGGGGTTTTATATCAGTCGAATCGTTCGCGTCGCCCAGGAGCGACAAAACCTTTATCGGCACCACATCCGACAACAGCACCTTCCTGCTACCATCCGGCAGATTGAACACCGCCGGAATCGGCGGAATCACATAGTCACCGGTCGTGAACGTGCTCAGGACAAATATATTCTCGCTCTGAAACCGGCCGTCATCGAGACGCGTCAGAATATCCGACTGATAATCCTTAACATCAAACGCTCCCAGATTCGCCCCGAGCGGCGGCGGCACAAGCTCCAGCGTCGAATCATACTGAATGGTCACCTTGTAGGTAATCAAATCCCCAATATAGACCTCTGCCCTATCCACCGATGTCGTTATCGATACGCCGGCCATCGAACCAACGGTATCCGCCGGCTGCTGATCTGCCTGCTGCGCCGACACCATCGCGGACAACACCAGCACTATCAGAGTTGGGAGCATATATGTGAATCGTCTTGCCATAATCGCTCTATTTTATGTTTTCCTCGATAAACTGCACCTTCTCTGCTTCGGCCAGTTTCGCAACATAATCCGAGAACGCCTGTTGCGTCTTTTGTCCCTGATAATCGAGGAAGACCTGCGCCTTTACCGAATCATACGGCGAGCCCCGGTATCGGCCATCCTTATTCGCCTGATAGAAATTGCGCACATCCATACTGTCAATCTTCACCGATGGCATCACTTTGTCGATTACATACTTATTGATCAGAAGGTCCCGGTGATACTGCTGAATTTGCTCTGCTATCTCCGGGTCATCATCAAAACCTTCTCTTATGGCCGCGCGGTACATCAACTCCATCCCCACAAACTGCCTTACGAACTCCGCCTTCTTTTCAGGCGCCATAAGATCACGCTGCACGTTAGGCGGAAGACTCTGCATCTCTTTTTCCACGGCCGACAACCACACGGGCTCATCGCCGATTTTAGCGACGACGACATCCTGGTCATCCTTCGGGGAATAATCTATATCCACCGCCGCCTTTAATTCCCGGCTGGCGTCAACCATGCGACCCATGCGCTCGAGCGAAGTCACGAGGTTCTTTGTTGCTTCCCCGGCAAAAGACCCCTCCGGATCCAGCGAGCGGGCACGGATGTAATATGCCGCCGCGTCCTCATAATCGGACAAATTCTCAAAGTATATCTTGCCGATTAAATAATTGATGTTCGCTTGCGTCTTGACATCAAGCGAGGGATAATCAAGTATCTTACCGTACTCCTCGATAGCCGCGCTGTAGAGTTTGGCGTCACGAAGCTCACCCGCGAGCCTTTTGCGCTGCTCGATCGAATCCGCATAGTCAGCTTTTGATCCGCACGACAAGAAGTTGGCCGACCCTATCAGCCCGAGAAAGCCCATCGCGAAAATCCATGACCTGCTCATCACAAACGCCTCTCCCTCATCTTGAAGAAATTAATCAGCGGCACGATGTATGACTCATCCGTCCTGATATTGACAAAATCCACATTGATAAGCTGAAACGCCTTTTTAAGCGCCAGGTTATCTTCCTCCGCCCTGGCCGAAAACTCCTTGCGAAATTCCTTCGAACTCGTATCGACCATTATCACCTCACCCGTCTCGGCATCCTCCAACTCGATCAATCCAAGACTGTCGAACCTCGTCTCCCTGGGATCCGATATCTTCACCGCCACCAGATCATGCTTGTTATTCGCGATCTGAAGCGGCTTGATATACTGCTCCGAAAGAAAATCCGACACCAAAAACACCACCGACTTGCGCTTGATTACTTTATTGAAATACTCAAGCGCACCGCCGATATCTGTCCCTACTCCCTGCGGCTTGAAATAAAGTATCTCACGAATCAACCTGAGCACGTGTCCGCGCCCCTTCTGCGGCGGGATGAATTTCTCGATCTTATCCGTGAAAATAATCAAGCCGACCTTATCATTGTTCTTGATTGCCGAAAAAGCCAGAAGAGCGCACAACTCCGCGGCCGTCTCGCTCTTGAAACGGTCGCGCGTACCGAACTTGCCCGATGACGACGCGTCCACCAGCATCACCACCGACAGCTCACGCTCCTCCTTGAATTTCTTGATATACGGATACCCGGTGCGAGCCGTGACGTTCCAGTCAATCAACCGGATATCGTCACCCGGCTCATACTGGCGCACCTCCTCGAACTCCATCCCATGCCCCTTGAACGTGGAATGGTACTCTCCCGAGAAAAGGTCATTGACCAGCTTCTTGGTCCGGATCTCTATCCGTCGAATCTTTTTCAGTATCTCTTTCGGTATCATAGCCGACTATTACGGAACCTCTACGGCGTCGAATATCTTCGTTACAATGTCGTCACTGGTGATCTCTTCCGCCTCTGCCTCATAGGTAATCAGAATGCGGTGACGCATTACATCATGGCCTATCGCCTTCACATCCTCCGGCGTGATATACCCGCGTCCTTTCAAGAAAGCGTGCGCCTTCGCCGCCAGATTGAGATATATCGTGGCTCTCGGCGACGCACCATAAGCGATCAAATCCTTGAGTTCGGCCAAGCCGTATTTCTCCGGCTCACGCGACGCGAAGACGATATTGACGATATAGTCCTTAACCTTATCATCAACGTATATCGAACGCACCACCTCGCGCGCTTTGATAATATCCTTAGGACTCACCACCTTCGAAACCGCAATCTTCTCCGTAGCCGTGTTGCGATCCATGATTATCCGCTCTTCGGCAGGCGATGGATACGTGATCTTGAGCATCAACATGAACCTGTCAATCTGCGCCTCCGGCAGTGGATACGTGCCCTCCTGCTCAATCGGATTCTGAGTCGCCAGGACAAGGAAAGGCTCGTCCAGCTTATAGGTGTTCTCCCCGATTGTCACCTGCCTCTCCTGCATGGCCTCCAAAAGAGCCGACTGCACTTTGGCGGGAGCGCGGTTGATCTCATCGGCGAGAATAATATTGGCGAACACCGGCCCCTTCTTGACCGAGAACGCCGCCGTCTGGGGATTGTATATCATCGTACCGATCAGGTCCGCCGGGAGAAGATCCGGGGTAAATTGAATACGCTGAAACTTCGCCTCCAAAGCGGCGCTGAGAGTGTTCACCGAAAGCGTCTTGGCCAGCCCCGGCACACCTTCTATTAATATGTGGCCGTCCGCCAGGATACCGACCAGCAGACGTTCCACCAGATAATTCTGGCCCACAATAACACTGCTGATCTGGCCCATCAATTTCTCGACGAATGCCGATTCTTTCTCAACCTTCGCCTGAATTTGCTGAATGTCAGTGTCCATTAACTCACTGTCCTCCGTTTATAATCACATTACAACTTTTCAAAAAAATCTCTTATCTCCGACTCCAGCCGGATAGTCTCTCCGGGCCCCGATGAAATCGGGCTGTACTTATCTTTCCCAGCTCTGACCAGCCAGCCGCCTATCTTGCGCGCTTTAAAATCATCCAGACCGGCCGTCTTTAACTCTTCTATCAAGCTATCTTCAGAAAGATTCACCGGATCAAAATTATACTGACCTCGCAGAAACTGCACCAGACTCCGGTGAAGCTCCGTCTGAAATACCTTCATATCCGACCCGGCCGCGTTCTTTACTGATTTCAATTTGTCCAAAAACTCCTCGCGGGCCGTCTTAACCGGCTCCTCGACTGCACGGGACCTCCTGCGAGCGAAAAATATCGCCGCGAAAAATGCTCCCACGGCCACTACAACTATAATCAGCCAAATCCACCACGCCGGCCTGCCCGGCGGTTCAACGACTCTCGGCGATGATATATTCACTGTCACGACCTCTGTCACTAACTGCCCCGGCAGACTGTCCGGCCAACTGATATAACCGATGTCGACCGGTTCGATCCGGCCGACTCCGGCCGAGGTCGGCTCGAGAATAAAATCGAACTTCCGCGTCGTAATTTCTTTGCCATCGGTAATCGATGATCCCACCGATGAACTGTAGCTACGAATTTTGAGGTTATCGAACGAAGGATCAAGCGGCTTGGTAAACAAATACGCGGTCTGCGAGCCTTCCCACTTCAGGACTATTTCAAATCTGACCGAATCATCGAACCCCATGCTGGACTTATCCAGCGATTGCGACACGCTGATACTCTGAGCCCACAGCGGCGTCGCCAACAATAAGAGAAAAATCAATCCCGATAAGAGCTTTGTCATGGTCAAAATTACGTTATCTAACTACAGACTCAAATTCCTGGTCCCTCTCGGGCCGCCGTTTAACGCTCTGCTATATAACAGCTTATGGCATACAACAGCAATTATACCGCGAAAAATACGAATTGTTTCAAAAAAATCAAGCCAGCACTAAGGCCAACACTCCCAAAGCCATACCAACCTTTATCAGCGCCGCGCCGATAGCCAGCATACGACGGTTGGGATCCCCCCACAAAAATATGAGAAAACCCAGAATCGGAAGGTCAACGATATACACCGTGATGATTTTATACCATTTGCCAAACCAGCCGGAAAGAATCGGCGCCAGCGTCAAAAGTACCAGGGCAAAAAACAGCGAAAGAGCCACCATAATGGCTTTCTGCTCGCCAATCACCTGAGGTAGCGTCTTCACACCAAGCGCCCGATCGCCCTCAACATCATGCACGTCCTTTATAATCTCCCGCACCAGATTCATAAAAAACGCGAAAACGGCCGCTATAAGAGGTCCGGGAAGGTACAACGCCATACGGTAGTCGACGGCGAACCCACCGGTGAGAAAAGTCAGTCCTGCTAAAAGGGAAATAACCACATTCCCCGCCAGCGGTATCTTCTTCAGTCTGTAATTATAAAGGTAAAGCAAACATATCACTATTACCGCCAACCCTGTCAGGGGAAGACTGACAGTTAGCGCCAGTCCGATTGCCACGACATTGAAACAGATCGAAAGAATCAGAGCATAGCGGGTCGACACCGTTCCCTTGACAAGCACGCGCCCCGGATGACTCACCCGGTCGATTTCGATATCGAGCAGATCGTTTATGATATTCCCCGCCGCGCAGATCAGAAAAGCGGCCAGGCCGGCGGCCGCCGGCGCGTAGTAAACCGGGCGAAGCCATGTCATATACGCGCCGACCCATACACCTGCCATGGCGATCAGGCAGTTTACCGCGCGAATGAGCTTGAGCGTCTCTAATAGTTTGAACACACCATGACGATATGCCGAACGAGCCGCAAGGTCAACTTTTATATCTCGGAAGAGAATTCCAGCGATAGCCGCGGTTGGTCAAAACTTGCCTCCGGGTTCCACCCCAGCGAAATCCTAACCGAACGCGAACCGTCAATTACCGCCCCGCCGACCCCGTAACTCGATCGATAAAACTCATCCGCCCTAGTACCCCCATCACCTGCGGCGACACGGTTGTTGATATAAGCCCCCTCGTAGAAAACAAACAGATATCCCGAATCGAACCGCAGCCGCGGCTCCAGAGTCGCGTATGCCGATCTAATCGCGGCAAACTGCTCGTTGCGATAACCGCGAATCGTTCCCGGCCCTCCGATATAATACAACTCCGCCGGCGGCGGCAAAGACTCATTCGTCTCCAACCCGACATATCCAAAAGCCGCATGTCCCACCAGATATCCGCCGATCTTTTGATAAGCATCTATACCAATCCGATTGCGGGTCTCATTAAAGCTGGTCCTCTGACCGACTTCGAGAAGACTATCCTCCGAGTATCTTCGGTAGGAATATATCACTGTCCAGCTTACGCCAAGCCCGGAACCTGGGTTGAGCTTGTTATCGATATTGTCCCGCTCTATCGTGAAACCGCCGGAAAAACTCGAGTACGATGGCGTATTATCCGACGGTTCCACGCTCCTCCATCCCAGAGACAACCCGGCTGAGAAATCCGAACTGAGCCTTGCCGTATATCCGCCGCTCAAAGCGAACTCATAAAACCTGTCACGATAGTCGCGCGTCGCGACTCTTAAGTCAAACTCGCCAACCCCCACAACAAAAAGCGGCTGATTGTAACCGATATCGAGTATCTGACGATCCTCTTCTCTGCGCTCGGATTTGATATCAATCCGACGACCACCGCCAAAGAGATTCTCAAAACGGAGATTCAAATCCCACACGAAACTGGTAGCATTGTTCGGCACGTACCCCGCGCCGCCGCTGAAAAGCGCCTGACGCTTCTCGGCAAAAACGAACTCAATATCGGCCCCCGTATAGCCCGGCTTGGGTCGTATGTTCAAAGGTGGCCTGAAATCCAAAAACGGTATCGAGCCTGCCGCCCTCTCCAGATCGCCAAGCTTCTCGTCCGTAAGCGGCGCACTGTCCAGCGGAGGAATATACCTCTCCACCATCTCCGGCCTCGTCCTCACCAAACCCGTATATATCACACCATCGAGCGCAAGCACCGGTCCCGGATTAAGCCTCGCCTCAATCGTTACCTTTTCACCGCGCCGATCAACCCGCGATACAATCGCCGAAGCATAAAAATACCCCTCACGACGATAGCTATGCAGTTTCCGCTCGATGAGCCTTTCGACTTCCTCCCTCGCGAAGACGACATCGACATCCACCGTGTCAACAACGTCATCGAGCCAAATGATGCTCTCAATCCTGTTCTGCCTGCCGGCATCAATAACAAATCGTCCCTGCTCAACCGAAACCGCGGCATCCAGATACCCTTCGTTAACAAGAAGTGCTCTGAGAGAGTCGATGCCGACCTCGCCCTGCTCGGCCAGCCGCTCGACAGCTTTTCGGTTCGATGGTGGCTCGCCGGTGAAATTAACCTCGGCCCTGATGGAAATCGGGCAGCACAGAAGCACTGTCAAGCATGAAAGATACCACCGTCTCATCTTAAAACCCCGCCACGAATTCGCCGCGCCCGGTGACGCGGGCTGTTCTGTCGTCCGAGTGTCTGCCCGATAGAGAGAAATTGACCCTCATTCCCCCCTTGATACCATACCGAAGCGATACCGACCAGATCGCTCCGTCCTTTCCCGGACGGTTATCTGTCAGCAGAAACGATGGCTCGCCGCTCAAATTATCGAGCGTCTGATGATAGACCTCCACCGAGGAACGAAGTTCCCCCCGCTGGACTACCTGAATTCGCGACGATGCCGAGGCGGAATATATCTTCGACCGCTCTCCCGACTCAGCATCGGCACGGCGATAACTCACCGCCCCCGATAGCTCGTTGGATTCGACCTGTTGACGAAGTCCTGCCGATAGCCGGTATCCCTCTATCACCCCTCCGCCGCTGTAATAGCTGTCACGATCATTTCTGAACATTTCGACGGCTTGTTCAAAATAGCTCTTCCCGGTTGTCTGCTTGAGCGTGACTGCTCCCTTGAAGTCGTTACGCTCGCGCGCCGCCCCCGCGATGTCGCGAATCTCGCGATCCTCGTTATAGCTGAAATTAACCGCGTGGCCCGATTTGATGGGAATTATCCGAAAGTCCGCATCCCACCTGCGAATATAAAACAAATACGGCTGTGTGCGGTCCGACCAGAAAGGAACCACCCACCACGCATTGCGCGAGCCATCCGCAAGCAGCTCCTCTTCGATACCTGAGTTCAATCGCAGTAATGCCGCCGACCAGACCTTATTGAAGTGAAATGATTTCTCGCCGCGCCTCACCCGGGCCTGTTGTGACAACGTCTCTTCAACGCGGATATAGTTTCCATCCGGGTCGGGAACATACTCGCCGTTCTCGAGAACATAGTCACCCTCACCCGCCTGTACCTCGAGATAGGTAATACCACGAGAGTTGCGAGTCTCTTCGGAAATGGCGTACGACGCCCCGAAGCCGAGTTGACGGCGGGAACTGCTATAATTGAAGCTTACTCTGCTTAGAAGACTGTTCTCGTCTGATAGCGGCCGACTCAGCCACTGATAGGTGACCATGGCGCCATAGCTTAGATCGCCCAGCCGCCTGTTCGATGACCCCGATAGACGATTGCGCTCAAGCTGCCTCTGCCAAGATTCGGAAAGACTGTCTTCAACGAAATACTCATGTGTCAACCGCTCGTGCTGCCCCGATACGGTCGTGCGAACAGCCGAATAGCGCGTCCCTCGCATCTCGCCCGAATAACTGTTCCTTCGCCTGTCATTCTCAAAGTCGGCGCTCAAATTCCACGAACGCGCCAGCCGTGCGGCCAACCCGATATTGTATACATCCCCTTCTCCGCTCGCCGGCGATACGCCCTCAAGGTCACTGCGCACCGTTTTCCAACCGGCGCTGACGTGCTCTCTATCGGACAGCTCATAACCCAGTGACACTCCGCCCCGCCTGGATGTCAGACTGTCCTCATAGTCCAACCGCGAGTAAAACGGCGAAACAACCAGCTTCTTCGAGGGCCGCAGAGTACTCCTGGCGTCATGCCACACTTCATCGGTTACCCCTACGAACCCCTCCGGCAACATGTACTCTCGTCTGAAATCCGCGGCGTACAAACGTTCCCTTGTACTGAAATTCGCCTCTTTCCGACTCGTCGTGAGACTGACATCACTCACGGCATTGTTGATGCGCCAATCCCTTCGTGCCTCGACCAAATAATACAATCCCTCGTTGTCCCCATCATTACGATCCGACAAAAGATTCCTGTCAAGCTTCGACTGCTGAATCTTCGCCATGAAACTGGAGAACAAGATATCCCGCAATTCAATCTTCGACTGGTAATAATCCGTTCGTTGCGGCGCCGGAATTTTCACCAGCGGCCGGTACTCCCCGTTGCCCTCACCCACGAAGCGATATTGCGAACCGCCCAGAAAAACATAATCCCCTTGCCCCTGCCCGAAATAACTGAACCCGACCGAATAATCCCCCTCGCCATCCCCGACATACTGATAAACGGTATCGGGCAGGCTGTCGGGCACAATGACATAATCACCCAGACTGTCCGCTATCACTCCCGAACGAACAGCGTCACCCAGGTTGTCTCCCATCATCTCCAGAATACTCAGATCACTCTGCGACAACTCTCCGATCAGCGGTTCATTTTTGTCGTCCCCCTCTCGCAACCAACCCACACTGACATTTACCGATGAATCCGCCGCAGACACCCCGCCGCCGGTAGAATATAACTCCCCCTTGAAATCCGACAGCAGCGGCTCATAGTCGCACTCTATGCGAGAGCGTTCGTCAATCGGATGATTCACATTGAACGTTATCCGACCGGTGGGATAATCCACGATGTAATCTTTGTTGGCGCCCCTCTCCAGAAGCTCTCCATCAAGCCACACCGTCTCGGAACCCGGCACGATGGGCAACCCGGCCGTGCCGGAGCTGATTTGATATGGTCCCTGGGTTCCGTCACGGCCGAAAAAGCTGACTGTCTCAAAGCGTCCCTTGGGTCTGGCCGCCGCCGCGTTGAAATGTCCGGCCCGCCCGCGAAGGTCAAATGACGCCCCCGACACTTGTTTGGACGGTGCCCCGAAATAGGCATCACCAACCACAATATCCCCAACTTGCGCCACAAATAGATCTGAGGAGAGTTTCAGGTTGAGTTTGTCCAGTTCACTCAACCGGCTGTTGGCCGTGCCATAGGAAGGGTCGTATCCGCGATCGGAGATATTGCCGCTCAACTCCAGCCCCGGACTCAGTCTTCCTGAAATCTTCATATCAAGCGATTGACTGAAATCCGATGCTCCCTCCGATCGCGTCGTAAATCGGAATGTCTTCGCCCCGCTGATACTGATATCACTCTGCCCGCTACGACTGCCTTCATTGACTATATTAGACGGTATGGCGGCCGGTGTTGAACTCGACGATGTAGCTTCCGGTAAAGTTGTGCCATACGAAGCTCGCAGCCACGATGGAACGGCGGTGTACACGATTCGAAGCGTGTCCTGCGTCCCGTGTTCTAAACCCGACAGATCGAAGGCGCCGCGACGCGAGTCGAATCGGTAATCTACCTCTCTGACGAGCAATTCAGCGTTCAGATAGAGCGAATCGGACTGATCGAATATGAGCACGCTGCCAATGAAATAGCGCGACGGGATCTTTTCCCCTACCAGCGTAATATTGGTCCTGGCGGTGATTGATGATATAAGAAAAATCGAGATGATACCAGCCAGCAGCGCTGACCTGACAGGCGCGCCTCGCATAGGCTATCCTACTTGTCTTCGTATACGATTCGACAAAGGACCAGACGGTTATTCCCGGTATCCGAAATCAGGAGCATCCCCGACGAAAGAATAATCAGATCCGAAGGATTCTTAAGCGACGATTCCCCCCCCGGCAAAGCCGGTCCCACCTCGAAAACCAGGTAACCCTCCCGGTCAAAACACAGCACCTTACTGTTGCGCCTGTCCAGCACCCATAAAAGCGTCTTGTCGGCTGTCGCCGCTATCGGGTAGCTGTCGCCATCAAGACCTGTCTCATAGGCGAAATTGCCGTAGCTGTCATAAACTGCTACCCGCGCGTTCCCGGCGTCACAGACGATAAAATTACCCCGCTCGTCTCTGGCAATCTTTTCGGGACTGGAAAGCTGCCCTCCGGAATAACCATAGTCGCCGAGAAATCGATCGAACTTGCCGACGTTGTTGAAGATTGCTATCTGATTGTTGTCGCGATCAGCCACCCACACCTCGCCGTAGTCGGTGAAGGCGATCCCCGATGGATACCCGAATTTCAACGGATCATCCTCATCGTAAAACGACAAAGCATCCACGAAAGCAAGCTGCGAATTGTAACGGGAGACCCTGCGATTACCCTCATCGGACACCATCAGATTCAGACTATTATCCACCGCCACAAAGGTCGGACGGTTTAGAAGTCCCGTCTGCGCCCCGTACCCGCCGATCTCACGGTCTGCGGTCAGGTCGGCCTTGAGTCTCAACAAACGGTCATTTCCTGAATCATTGAGATATATATTCCCCCGTGCGTCCCTGGCCAAACCGAAAGGACGTCGTAAGTCGCTGTTGAGGATTGGGCCCGTGATTTCTCTTTCGACCAGCAGCGCCACCGGTAGCGGATCCGACCCATCCTGCTGCAGAACACCCTTATCCGGCTTCGTACACGAAACCAGAGCAGGCAAAACTACCAAAATCCATATGATATGTCTGACAATACTCATCGATTAAAACGGAGTGTAAACCGTCAGGCTCACCATCTGCCGACTGTTTAACGGATCGAAACTGAAACGATAGCGCGGTTGCTGTTCGTTGCCGAAAGAATCATCAAGACTCCTGCGCGCCCTGCGGGCGTCCCGAACTGCGTCTATGATTGATACAACCCGGCTCACGATCGCCACTCCGATCATGAATTCGGACTTCCGGAAAGCGTCGCGGCTCTGGTTCTTAAGGTCCCGGTAAGTCTCCTGGTCGGCTTCGCTCAACCACAGCCAGTGATTCTCGGGTGTGTCCTCCAGATATGGCCGATCCGGGTCCGATACCCGCCCGAGTGTATTGAACTGATAAATATCTTCGTAAAACCCTACCCAGTCCCTGAATTCATCATCCTTGTCTTCCAGCGATGCGTTCGCCTTTTCCGAGGCGAAACGAACATAATCGTCTTCTTTCCACGCGCCATAGGTGCGAAACGCGAAAAAACCTATCCAGGTGGCCGCCTCGGCCGCGAAGAAATACTTGGCCTTCCCCTTATTCCCCACATAGTACTCACCCAGCCCCGGCAACAACGCCGATAAAGCCGCCGCCTTCAGAACCGACGGTTTCTTCACCCCGTCTTCAAAAGAATCCGTATGCGCCCGTCCCTCCCGGTCAAGATCGCCAAACTCATCATCGTCGGACTGCGCGAGTATCGAAAGGTTGGTCTTAAACTGGTCCTGCACCGGCGTCGGTGCAAACTCTACGGCCACCACCCGCCCGCACAGAAGCGTGGCTATTATTATGGAGAGTAACAAACTTCGCATACTGTTTTAAAACCTGTACGTTAACGTCAAATAAGGTGTGTCTTTCAAGCTGTTCAGCGATTTTAACGACGGCTTCACGTCAAGTCGACCAAACGTCTCATCATCCTCTTTAATAGCGGCATTGCGCGATTTCGTGGCAAACAACGCTTCGAAAGCGCTTACCAGACGATTAGCCAGAGCCATGTAAACCATGCGCGTCGCCCTGTCATAAGCTGAATTGGCGTCGTTGCGACGTGTCTCATAAAAAACTCTATTGGCCGAGTACGGTACGGTTTCGCCGGTTATTATTTCCTGAAGCGTCCCGTTCGCGATAAGAGTCTCCAGATTACTGCCTCCAAAAACAGCGTCATCCCATCCCCAGGCGAACTGGTCATATTTGCCCGTCATCTCGTAGTATTGCTGCGTGTAGGTATCGGGCAGATGATGTGTCACGGCCGAGACTCCCGCCGGTATACTGTCATCATCTCGAACGCCATATATCTCATACAGGTAATCCCCATAGCTCTCAGATGACCAGTGAAGCCGGTTGAACGCCTCGAACTCGGCGGTTATGTCATCCCCCTCACTGTTCCACTTGAAATACAACACCCACGAAGTAACCTCAACCCCCAGAAAAACCAGCGGCTTAATCTTGCTGCCATAATAGTACTGTCCCAACCCCGGAACGGCCAGCGAAAGGATAAAAGCCTTCGCCGGCGATTTGTATCCCGATCCGGACTTAGACCCCGACGGATCCTCAGCCGCGAAATCATCCGATAATTCAAACACCGGCGACTCATGTATATCCGCGTTGACAAGATTATACCGCACCTTCAACAGGTCATTCGACAGAGCGCTTCCCGTCGAACGGTCAACCGCGCAAAAACCCGATACGACACTCATCGCGATACAGGCAAACACAAACACTATAATCAAAGAAACCGACTTTATCCTCACCATACCCTCCTACCGTATAATAGCGATATCCGTAAACGCCGTTTCACTGTTCCCGCCGAATTCAACCTCTATCCGGCACCGGTAAACACCCGGGGTAACATCGCCGCAATCCCAAACCAGTTCATTATCGACCATGCCGGTTGTCGGACCGCTCAGCTTCGTTATCTCGCGCCCCGACATATCGAAGATTGTCAACATAACGCTGCTGGCCTCATCCCCGAGAAAATACCGTATCGTCGTACTGCCATCAACGACGGGATTGGGATAATTGTAGAACCGCTCTTTCGGCAACGAGGTAGCGTACTGTTTTACTCCCGGGAGCTTGGCGGCATCGAACGCGAACGTCCCCTCGGGATCCGCCCCGTACATCGGCCACATGTCAGAAGTCTCATCATCATCGACATCCCACAGATAGAACCACCCGTCGGCGCCAAGATACCCCAGCCGACCGCTGACCGAGTCGGTGAATAGAACCGGCGACCCCGAAGCATGCTCTCCGGCCGAGAGAGGGAACCCAAATGACCTGTCCGGACCGTACGAATAAATATTACCGGCCTCGGTTGGCATCACTATCTCCGCCAGACCGCCCTCCTGAAGGTCAGCAATGACGGGCGATGATGACACCCGGTCCATAGGGAAACGATCATTTATCTCAATCGGGAAATCGGTCTTAAGCGTCAACTGATAATTGAAAGCGCAGACAGCGTTCACGCCACCAACCACTATATCGGGATAACCATCCATATCAACGTCACCCACAATCGGATTTGCCGTGAACTCATAACCCGTTTCTCTCAAGTCCGCAACTGAGAACGGCGTACTCAACGAATTTGTGTCAAACTTGACCACAACAACGTTGCCATCTTCGCTGCACATCACTATCTCGGGCGTATCGTCCAGATCAAGATCGCCTACCACCGGACCAAGCGAATAGCGACCGTCAATAGTAACCGATACGCTATCGGAACTATTGAAATAGTACAGACTCGTGGACTCATCGCTGCCGCCGGCCAGTATCAGCGCGTTTCCGACACGGCACGCGCCGAACAACTCGTCGTCGCTGACGAGAAACGACTCTACCGGTGCGCTTTCGAATGTTTCCTTGAAATACACTACCCCGCTGTCCGTCACCGCATAGAGAACATCTCCAAACGAAAGAATCAGCGGCATACCGATCGTATTGAAAAAGCTCGTATCGATACCGGATTCGAGATCGGCCAGACCGTTGAAATCTTCGTCCATCAGGCTATACAAATCCACTCGACCGGTGGCCCCCTCGCCCGTTGGATATCCTACCGCCACCAGCCTGTAATCGGACGAACCATCGGAAAACCGTCCCGTAACGGGACCGGCGCTGATGAAATTCTCAGCTATGGCATAAAGATGCAGCGCGTGGAGTACGCCACTATTGACCGAAGCATAGGCAATATCAAAATAAACCGGGCACGTATCACAACCGGTATACTGCGCGAGAAAATGCCCACCATCCGCCGATATCACCGACAGAAGATTGCCGGACGCCGCTATTATCTCCGGATTGCCGTCACCGTCAAGATCGTCAGCGATCGGCGAAATTCCCGCCACTGGCAGACCGGCACGAACCGGGAAACCCGATGACATCATATCGGTGGCGACATCGAAAAACACCACCGAATCCATAAGACTACCGGTGGAAGAGTCCGTTGCTCGCGTTATATCCGTTATAAATATGTGGGTGTTGTTGCCGGAGTTATCTATAGAAGCCGGATTCGTATTGGGCGTGAAAGAATGGTTTCGGTCGTCGCGGAACATATCCTCCTCGCTGCCATAACCCAGCCGGTAATAACCGCCAAAATTGACAAAACCGTCAGCCTCCACCAGCGTAATGAACTGATCGACATCGTTGCCATAGATATCCCGCGCCCACTGAAGCTGATTATCCTGAAAATTATTCACACCGTCGTAATCATAATCAAGCGCTGCCACCCGTTCATCAACATGATATACCAGCACCCCCGAACCGGGCATAAGAAAATCGTATTCCCCGTTCAGCTCGCCGTGCGTCGTGTCCGTCGGCCCGAGAAGCACATAGCTTAGCGTGTCCTGCTTGGCGGCCGGCGGCTCGCCGTCGATATCGACCAATCGATTCTCCAGCAGATAATACTCGTACTCGGTAATCGGTACCCGCGCCACCTTAATGCCATCCGACACCATTTCTGCCGCTACGAGCCGAACATCCGTCTTTTCACGGTAGTCAACAACATCGACAAAACCCAGGTAAGCACGCGACCATGCCATCGGATACAGCGGTATGGCTCCAAACACACTCCCCACCTCGAACCCGAAATCAATCCCGCTGCCGAACCCGTTGTTATCCATCAGCGCGAAATCACCCAGCATGCTCATGAAAGTGCTCGTGCTGTACAAGTCTACCAACCCGAGCTGGTGGCCGAACTCGTGAGCGATAACAGCGTTCATCGCCGTGGCGCGATTATCCTGGTTGGTGGTCTCAGGCATCAAAAGAGCCGTGCGAACAAAATTGGAATCGTGATCGACCGCCAAAGAATCGCCAAAACGAATAAACCCGGTAAACAGATCATTACACGTCGGCGGAAATCCGATATCATTCTGTCCGTCACTGCCGGCATGAAACAAAAATATCGATTCATACCGACCGAAATCAATCTCTGGGGCAACTGTATCGGCCAGTTGAATGCAATCAATAAAATACTGCTCCAGCCCCGCCACCACCTCGCTGAAATCACATTTGCCGTAGTGGCTCATCGGATAGGGCAATTCCCAGACCGAGTCGATGCCCGATGGATAGATGTCCCACGTGAGAGTCAGCTTTCCATCCGAAACGAACTCATAGTACGTCCGCAGAGCCTTCATGTGGGCATCGAAATAAATCGAATCGTGTGGCGGCGGGTCGATAAAATGCCCCGCCGAATCATAAAACTCTTCAACTGTCGTCGTAACATCCATATGTCCCAGGCCCGTCGTGTTCGGGTCATCGGTCTGCTCATACTGGAAATTGTACCGGAGAACAACGATGTTGATAGTGTCGGCGAAATCCGCCGCCAGCGCCATCTTCGGAAGACTCCACTGATTGTCACGAACCAGTTCTGAACTCTCCCGTTCCAGAATCTGCGGAGTCAGACAACGCCTCAGAACCTGATTGTCCCCTTCGGACGTCTCAACAGGACGCTTCTCCCCGAGTGGAATAACGTTCTCCGCGGCGACCACTCCGGCCGCCGCGAGAATTACAAAAAGCGCTGTGGTTCTAGCAAGTTTCTTCAGTCGCGCGATAGTCAATATCGTAACCCATCCTATGGTTGTATGGCCAGCGATACCCTCAGCGTGTTCGCGAGAGCCACATCGCTGTTGCTCGGAATATACGAGAAATCGAACTTGAATATGCCCACCGGTCCCAGACCGACACCAACCGTGGCGGTCTTGATATCACCTTCCTCGTCGAAGATATATCCGCCTCTCAGGGCAAGCAGGTTGGCATACAAAAATTCGGCGCCTCCGTTAAGCACCAGCTGCTTCAACTCCTCGCGGAAACTGTCGTCCACGCCAACCAACGACTTATTCACCTCTGATGTCAACAGCAGATGGTAATAGTCCGACTCCAGCAGCTTGTAAGCAACTCCAACGGCGAAGTTGCGCGGCAGGGGGTCAGACTGGGCGGCGTCGATATAGGCCATATCCGGGCCAAGGTTCGTAACCGCCAGACCCAGCGACAGACGGGATGACCAGTGATAAAGCAGTCCCATATCTATGGCAAATCCCGATGCCGTACCCTCGCCCTGCTCCGTACCCGCTCCCTGGTCGGCCAACCGCGAATAGAGAAACTTGGCCGAGATTCCGCCCTTGAGCTTCTTGGTCAACGACGTTCCATACGAACCGGTCAGGGCCATATCATACGAGTCAAATGTTCCGAGGTCCTGTCCCTGCTCGCCGGTACGCGTTATGGTACCATAGGAAATCAGCGTGAAATTGCCGCCAAATGTACCCCACCCTTCCTTGTGAGACACGGCCGAGAAAAAGGTATAATACAAATCATCAGCCAGTTCCGGCAACCACTTGACGTACATGGCGGAAATATCCGTGCGGGCATTCGCCTTACTCACTATCCTTGAGCTTCCGGCAAACCAGAGCTCGTCATCCTGGGTCTCAACCTTAACCATGCTGGCTTTGTCGAGACTCTCAAGATCCACCTTGCTCCACGACACACCATCATACTCAACCAGACCGAGACTCGTCGCGAAATAGGTGTGCCCGCCGCGAGCGGATATGCTCCTGACCGGGGCGGCCGTCGGATTGCGATACAGCCTTATTGTCTTACCCGCTCTGAGCGACTCGCTTTCGAGATCGTTGATATCCATGACGGTCGCTTTGTAGCCTTCGGCATCCATCGGAACCGAACCGCCGGACGACAGTATATCGGCGAGATTCTGCCCCAGCTCGGAAACGGTGTATTCCCGATATCCGGGCATAACCCACTCAGAATTTTCGTAATATATGACGCCGTACGTGGTGGCAAACCAGACGCGGCCGGAAGGCTCAACATAGATATCGTTCACCTGCCCCTTAAAACCGGCCGAAAACGGCACCCTGATGGTCTGACCGGGTTCAAGTAACAATTCGGCGGGGGTCCCGGCGCTGTCGGTCGCATCGGCCGCCGGACGGTTCAGGCTCTGAATGAGATTAACAAGTCTCTCCTTTTCCTTGTCCGAACCATAAAGGGCAAGCTTCCTGGCAATCTTCTCCACACTGTCATCGAGCACAACGGTATAATCGCGAGTTCCGGACCAGTTTGTTCCGTTGAAATGATAAAGATGGCTCTTCACGACCGCCCAGATTTCCCCGTTACCCGCAAAGGAGAGCGCGCTGACCGGTCCCTCCGGAAGCCCTTCCCCTTCACCGAGAGACATAATTTCAAAACCGTCGCTCTTGACAACACCTTTATCGGTTCCGATATAGAAATCGCTCCCCGAAGCGCTAATGGCAGTAATGTTGAGCGATGGCAGCCCGTTCTGCTCGTTGAACCTGATCCAATCACGCCCATTGAATGAATACAGCCCTTTGTCGGTACCGACCAGAAGGTTGCCACCCGCCGATGCCAGCGCCGTAGGCTCCCCGTCGAAATACGCCGAATACATTATGACCAGTTCTTCGGGAATAAACCGCGTACGTGCCTTGTCGATCGCGAAGGTGATCTTGTCCATCTCCCCTTCACTTATGCTGCCGTCTTCCATACCCTCGTTGTACTTCTTCTCGGCATCGAAAACGGCGTCCCAGTTAATCAGGCAACGATCGTAGCCGGCGAGAAGCGTGTCGAGCGATTCCGCCAAAGACTTCTTAAGACCATAATTTTCAGGTATGCCCGCATTTATCTTGCCGATCAACTCCTCCAGCCAGGCATAATCTTTCTTGTTGTTGGCGACCGCGACCCTTTTGGCCACAGCCTCGATTCGCGTTTGATCGGTTATATTAAAATACGAACCCACTATCTTCTCGACCGTCTGATCGGTGCGCGTTTCGAACAACTCGTATTCATACCACTTCTTGTTGTCATAACGAGCCAGACCCTTGGCCGTGATTGCCCACACATCGTACGCGGCATAGTTGTTGCCGCCGCGGGTCTTGAGCGCGGCTACTGCCGTAATCGGCTGAAAGCTCGCCGGAATGTCGGCCTCCTTCCAGCTCGGCGACAACGGATACGATCCCAGACCGGCCGGATTCCAGTGAGTCGCGGTGGCGTCATCGGCTATCGCCACATAAGCCTCACCCATGGCAGCCGCCCGGGCTCCCGGAGCTATTCGCAGATAGAGCACGGCCGCATTCGATATGTCAGCATACGTCTCTGAAACCATCGCCATGACCATCAGCAGGGCGATTAAACCGGTAAGAAGTTTGGACGGTTTCATACAGTTTCTCCTGATTTATTAATTCACTACCACTAATTTCCCAAATGTCTCGACCTTCTCGCCGCCATTGGCGGGATGAGCCGTCGCCTTGTATATATATACCTCAGTCGCCACGCGACTGCCATCATTATCTTGTCCATACCATTCTATATCGTCATAATAGCCCGGGGTCAGAGAATATCTCTCAAAACTCTTGATTCTGCGGCCCGACAGAGTGAATATCTCAAGAGAAAACCTCTCCACCGCTTCGGTAAGGTAAAATGAAAATCTCGTCGATTCTCTCATAGGGTTCGGGTAATTCAACAAATCCCGTATGGCCAGCTCCTCAACGGCGTACACCTCGGCGTCAAATTCATAATTCGACGAGTTATTGGCGTTATCCCATGCCTTTATTTTGAAATGATGATCCCCGGAGGAAAGTTCGTCCAATTGATATATCAAAGAACCAGTCGTATAATCATCCTGATTCGCCTCGAACATCGATGTTAAATTTACCACATTCTCCGAACGATAGTCAACCTCCAGAGTAATCCCGTGCCCGAGAGCCCCGGTCAGATTAATACCGGATGAATCCGTTATCGTGACCTGCATCCGATCATCGGCCCTTATGTAATCCCCGCTGGCGAAATTGCTGCGCCCCACGAAAGCGACTTCTATGACCGGACCGGCTGAATCCACAAGGGAAGCAATGGTATCCGAAACCGCGATCGAATCGGCAATTCCCGCCGCGTCAATACCGTCAAACCGGGCATAAACCGAAATCTTCGCCCCCTCGCCGCCATATCCGATATCCAGCGGCGGCAAAAAGCTGAACTCGAATTCCCCCTGCGCTATCGTCGCCGAGCCGCGATAGATCGTTGGCCCGGTAACGCTGTACTCAACTGTCTGAGTTACCACGCCGCTCGAATTCACTATCCGGTGAACCATCTCCCGCTCCGAGTCGTATACGTTCACGCTCAGAACTCCATCCCGGGCATAAGTGGAATCATCAATATCTACCACCCTGCCGGTGATGCGCGTCAACCCCAGGGCGGTCAGGCTATCCGGAACCTCCGCAAACTCTACTTCCAGCCGCGGCACCGCCAACTTCACGAATGGACCGCCGAAAAACAGGTATTTGCGATCATTGGTCACCGGTGTCGGCACCGCACTGCTATACTGACGAATAAGCTTGGCAGCGTACATCGCTTCGCAAATCGACAGCGAGTCATTATTCAGAAGCACGTCATAGACCGTTTGATTAAAGTCGGCATTGGCGCTGGAGTACACCAGCCGCGTGGCCGAAATCACCCCGATCGCGCCACGCCCCGCAAGAGCAAGAAAATCCTCCGCCATGCCCTCGCGCTCAGGATCATCGAAGAAACCGATCGCGCACGACGCCGCGAATACCAGCGGCAAATTCTCCGGGTTCGACAAACGCGGCAAATCATCCGTGCGGGTGAACACCGCCTCGTGCGACCAGACATCCGGATTGCCGTGCCCGATATAGTTCACGATCAGCGTTCCATCGTTGATCGCCTTTACAATCGCCGCGTTAACCTCTGGTTTCCGGTTGCCGACAAACGGATAATCCCACAAATAGACTTTGTCGCAATTAAACTGACGAGGAATGTGATAGTCGGCCAACTCCTCAGCCTGGATCGTGTGAATTGTCTCGGTCGTGACCCCTCCTCCACTGTACTCATCATCGGCTACCAGCGTTATATTGTTGCGCCAGATTCCGAAATGCGATGACGACTCGTAGCTGCGAATTTTATCCACTACCGATGATAATTCACTGATCGACTTCACCGGCCAGCGCGCCGTTATCATATCAAAACCTATACCGTCGAGCGCGTACGATGTATCACTATCCAGAATCCCATACGCGCCGAAATAAACGTAGTTGTCATCCGATGCCGACTGGTCCAGACGATGCAGACAGGGTGGAACAAAATTCGGCACTCCGGTGGACAAATAGTCCATAAAATCATAATTGCCGTCGCCGACAAAAAGTACCGCCGATGGAGCCGGCGACGGATAGTTCTCATAGGCAAACTTGAGGAAATCACGAATGGCTATCGGATCATACAACCCGTATGCGAAATTGTCCATAATGTCCTCAACGCTCGCGAGACTGATCGAATAACCGTCCTCTTCACGATACTGCACGTAATCTTCCAACGCCCCGGCAAACACTCTGGGCGCCACGACAAACAAGTCTACTTGCCGGTCTGTGACATAAAGATCCGCCGGGTCCGCCGCCTCGATTGAAAGCGGCGCCAGAGCGGCACCGATGGGCGTCAGGTAAAACCTCCTGAAATCGACACCGTTGCCCTCTAAACCAAATCTGAGCATTCCCCCTGAAGCGGTCGCGGCCACCCGCTGCGGATTATACGGATCTGTCACATCGAGAATCTCCGGCCAGTCCGAAAACTCATTCAATACTTCCACCTGATACGAACCGTCATAAACACCGAGGGTCAAGTCGAGACGGTCGGCGGCCGGGGCATTGGCGCTGGTATAGGATACCTCCACGTAGTCAAGGTATGACGGAGCATTGCTCGGAGGATAGAGATGAAGATTCAATTGATTCGAACCGCTGTAAAACGCCATCGTGGAAAATCTGCATTCAACCGAAGACGCGTAGTCCAACGCTGCCGGCGTGCCGTTTACAGTCAGGTCAACATACGGCGATGCCGTCAGCGCCGCCACTCTTACCTCGGCCGTGTCGCCGGATACAATGTCCGGCGTTGACACATACAGCGAAACATCCTCGAGATTAGACCAGTACCAGTTATAATAATCATTGATATGACCGTCATCATAGCGACGTAAATAATTGCTCTGTTCGACATGAACGTACCTTCGATGCGTATCTATCGCTTCTCCGCTCAGAGCCGCTGTCTGCGCGGCCATCCTCTTGCCAATACTGCTCGAGGTTAGATGCAACCAGTAAATATTCCTGTCGGTATAGGGATTGTGAACGAACTCGGCTGCATCCCCGGCGGAATAAACCCACCTGTCCTGCCCCTCTCCAAAAAACAGAAAGAAATCGCTGGAGCCGAACTCACCGTCTCCCCCATCATACATATCGACCCGAATTTCCGTCAGTACGGGGCGGTCAATCTCATTCTCAACTGGCAAAGGCAAACCGCCGCCGGTGTACAGATGAATATCGCTCGAAGCAAGATTTGTTAGAGAAACCCCCGCGGCTTGAAGTTGTGCGGCCGTTATCTTGTAAAGCCCTGTCTGGTTCACCGCTATCTTCAACCACTGCCCATCCTGGCCGAACGGACCTGCCAGAGCGGCTGACGGCTTGGCCACCGGTAGAGGCGCTGTTGGCCATGTCCTGAACTCATCATAATTGACCACCACCGCCCTGAACATCTTATCGAAAACGGGATCATCGGATGGAGCGACTCCCGCAACCGAACCGCCTGTGAAATCAACCCGAACCTCCACCCTGTCGAAGTAGTTGCCCTGACTCAGCGGAAAGATCCTGACCGTAACCAACTGCCTTCCCCTAAAAGTGCGAGGATCCGATATCTCAACAACCTGGTGAACGACCCGCGACAGATCCCCGGCCGCAACCCTCTGGCTCCTGAAAGGAATCGCCTGACCGGTACTCACCAGACTCACCTGCGGACTCGCCCCATAAGGCAACCCAATTACCACCGACACATATCCATTCACCAGCGAATCGCCATCAACAAACCAACTGAGCTTCTCCGATTCGATTGGCAGTTCGAAATGAAAACCGGATGATGTCGATGAAATAGTTCTTACCTCGGATTTCGTGGCAGCGAAAGAAATTGCGGTGGAAAGACAAAGAAATATCAAGGCTGCGATAGCCGGGAAAAAGCCGGCCCCGGCGCGCAGAGGAACAATCCTCCGGAGAAAGTCAGTAATATATAGCTCCATCGACCTTGTATCAGCCTCTTAACTTACGTGCAGCAAAATCGTTAACCAATGAGCTATATATTATCTCCTCTGCTTTTCTAAACTTCAATAGGTAAGAAGTTCCCCCTAAAATGTCAAGAGCAGAAACAACTTACCTCAATACCGGCCGGGTGTTGCCTGACACCCGATACTGCAATTTAGCAGCCAAATTGGCTCCAACGGCTTGAAAACATCCTATGTTGTTGTCAAACAGCACAGTACGCACGTGCGAGGCCGGTACCGGAAACAACATATAGCTCCATCTGTATGCCAATTTCAGCACTTAGCTGAAAAACACTTCACAAAATAAAAACAAAATCCTCTTATCTACGGTTCTGACGAACATCAGAATCAGAATCTCTCAAGATAATCGCGGTATTCCTGAGAAATCGCCTCAGCCTCATATTCGACTTGCTCCAACCGGTGTTCATACTCGCCTAACGTCCCCATCGGCAGAAATACCGCCGAGTAAACCCCGTAATACTCATCCACCAGTCGCTTGAGAATCCGCCTGAAATCATCAGCGAAAATCCCTGAGGTAGTCAATTCCCGGTAAGCCAATTCGAGATTATCGTCATAAGCCGTCAGGACCGGCTGCTGAGTCTCCGTCCAACGGTCAACCATCTCCCGCATTTCCGACCCCGGGATCACCTGGCCGCGCCCTTGCTCTCCCTCACGCCATTTCTCGACCAGCTCCCGTCCAAAATGGAAATAGACCGCCGTCACCCGGTCAAAATGCTCAACCAGAAGACCGGCGACTTGATACGGTGTAGCCTGCTTGACCTGAGCCGCCCACTCCCGCCGAATCCTCCCGGCCGTCTCCTCCGATATCTCGGCGGCTCTTTCGGGCGACGCACCGGTCTCAATCTTCACACACCCGCTCGCCCAGACTGCCGCCAATAGCGGCAACATCCGGATAACCGGTCTTTTCAGCCTGTCAAAAATCAGGAATTAACCTCGACATTTTCCGAAGTAATCGCCTCGAGCTCACATGTAAAATGACGCAGGAACCTCGACTGATAACTGATCCTGTATCCCGTCAGAGTGTCCTTGCCCGCCACAATGCGTTCGGCGATTTCGGCTATATAATCAAGATGCGAATTGGTGTACACCCGGCGCGGAAGCGCCATCCTCACCAGCTCGCGAGGAGCTTTCATTTCCTTTCCCGTCTCCGGATCGACTCCGCCAAACATTAGTGATCCGATCTCAACGGCTCTGATCCCCCCCTCGACATAAAAAGCAACCGTCAGCGACTGCCCCGGAAACTGACCCGCCGGTATATGCTTCAAAAGCCGCCCGGCATCGACAAACACCGCATGCCCGCCGGTCGGCTCCACAATCGGCATACCCGCCTCTTTAAGGCACTCGCCGAAATACCGCACCTGCTCGACACGATGATGAAGATAATCCAACCCCAGAACTTCCTGAAGACCCACCGCCAGTACCTCGAGGTCCCGGCCGGCCAGACCGCCGTAAGTCGGAAAACCTTCCACCAGGATCATCAGATCCGTCACCCTGCGATAGAGATCCTCATCATTGAGCGCGATAAACCCGCCAATATTCGCCAGCGCGTCTTTCTTGGCCGACATCATCACCCCGTCGCACTGCTCGAACATCTCGTGCGCAATCTCTTCGATCGACTTATCCTCATACCCCGGCTCATCCCGGCGAATGAAATAGCAATTCTCGGCGAAACGCGCGCAATCGAAGAAAAACGGCAGCTTATACTTTTTACAAATAGATGATACCGCTTTGATATTTTTCATCGACACCGGCTGACCACCCACCGAATTATTGGTGATCGTCATCAGCACCATCGGGATATTCTCCACCCCGTGCTCACGGATAAAAGCCTCAAGCTTCTCCGTGTCCATGTCCCCCTTGAAAGGCATTGGCACCGGCGCGTCCGCCTCCGGACAAGGAAGATCCACCGCCACTCCCCCCTTGTGCTCGGTATTGCCGCGGGTGGTATCGAAATGGGTGTTATTGAGCACGAACTGGCCCGGCTTGAGGATCGTACTGAACATCAGATTCTCAGCCGATCTCCCCTGATGGCAGGGAATAACGAATTTCTTGCGGAATATGCTTTTTACCACTTCCTCGAACCTGCGAAACGACCGCGCCCCGGCGTAAGACTCATCCCCCATCATCAGGGCGGCCCACTGCTTGTTGGACATCGCGGCTGTCCCGGAGTCGGTCAACAGGTCGATATAAATATCCTCGGCGTCTATCTTGAAAATATTGTAATGCGCCCCGGCGATCTTGCGCTCGCGCTCGGTGCGGCCGAGTAGCTTAATCGGCTCTACGGATTTAATACGATATGGTTCGGTGGGTTGGCGACGGTCTTTCACCCGTACCTCCTTGTTTTCTGTTAAACGGTTACAACATCAAACAAAGAAGGCACGACTATATCACGTTTTTGATTCTCCGACGATGATAATCCAATCCTAAATGATGGGCGCTTTCCATGCCGTTAATATAAAACATTTCAACATTTTTTCAACTTAAACTCAACCTCGATATACCCGGTCAAAATATCCCGTTGGTTGCGGATTTCCGGATGTTCATACCGCTTCAAAAACGGCTTCTCGGCAACATCTCGTAAAATCCCAAGCTGCTTGAAGACCTCGATCATGATTGGTTCCAGCGCCCGGAAATTCCCATCCGACACCTTCACCGCAATCCCCATCGCCGGCTCCGAAAATCCCACTCCCTGAATCGCTTCCGCGCCGATCTTCGACACCGCGTTGCCCGGAAAACTCCGCTTGATATCATAGTCGAACCGTTTCTCCCCGGACACCATGAACGGAAAAACCGTCATCGCCTCCTTGATCCGCTTCATCGCCGCTCGTGTCTTCTCATCTTTGCCCTCACCGTTGGCCAGCTTTTTGAATCCCAGCGCGAGGTTCTTCAGCGGAAGCGGATAATTCGGCGCCGAACATCCATCAACCCCGCACGGCAACGGCTGAGCGTCATACTCGCAGTACTCTACCAGCGCCTCGCGCACCAACTGTTGCGTTTTGCTGTCGGGCTTCAGGTAATCCTCGATCGGGTCGCCAACAAAACGCGCCAGCGCCAGAAACCCCGAATGCTTCCCCGAACAATTGTGCCGCGCCGGGTCTTTGTCCTCTCCGCCTTGCGGATAGACATTGTCAACCTCCATCCAGATCGGCCGATGCGTCCCACACTGAAGATTCTCCACACTGTTGCCCGCCTTCGCGAGATTCGAAAGCACCACCTCCCGGTGCTTATCCGTGCCGGCGTGCGATCCGCACATGATCGAAAGCTGCTCCGGCGAAAACCCGAACTTATCGGCCCCACCCGATCGCACCAGGGCGATCAATTGAAACGGCTTGATCGATGATCGCGTCATGAACACAACATCCGGGTCACCCAGATAATGCGTCAGGTTGCCGTCTTTATCGACCACCGCCACCGAGGCATAATGCACCGCCTCAAGCGCTCTGCCCCTGTACACTTTTACTGCTGGTTCCATCGATGTCTTCTTGCTTACTTTTGTAACTGATAGATGTTTTGCGGACGGTACGACACCATCACCTGCGTGAATTCCTCATCCCCCTCCAGGCGATAGAAAATCGTCACCGCCTTCACGCTCTCGGACAACCGGTCAAGCTGCTGCGAAAAATAGACATCCTCTTCGTCACCCGGCCTGAGCGTCATCGCCGGAGTCTTCTTCGAAAACGCGTCGTAATTGTTCGGCCCGCGGAAATTGGGATTATACGAGTTGCCCTTGTTGTCAATCATCATGATATAGTAATTATCGATCACCACCGAATCGAGACTCTCGTTTTTGACCTTGATTGTGGCCTCGACAATTCTGTCCGATGCACTTACCAAAAGATCCAGCGGCAAACGAAACACCACCGACCCATCTGGCGACTGACACATCCTGTCCGACTCGATCTTACAATACTTGAAATTGGCCTTCTCCGCCCGCTCGGCTGTCGCGGTCTCATCCGCCTCGGATATAATCCCATCCGGCGCCCCGCCGCACCCCGCCATAAGCGCGACCACAGAGAGTATCGCCGCCATCACGCCGATTTTATATCTGACACTCATCGCCCGAAATCCCCCTTGTGCGGTCTTATCGGGTTTGCATCTGAAGGCTCTGCTGGAGCATCATCCCCACGCCCTCGATCTTCGGCGACATTGCCGCCTTCCACTGACCATCCACCAAACGCGCCGTCGATACATTCATTTCATCGACATACTTCTGCCCGACTTCCATGTGCGTCGCCACCACAACGTGAATGGTCGAGTCGTTCTCCGCCACAATGCCCACCCGGCGGGTCTGCATGCCGGAGAAACTTCGGCCGAGTTCCGGCGATATCGCGAAGATTGTCTCCATGAGATTGGCGAAGAAATCGCGCGGGTCCGACTGACGCATATCGTCCAGATCGAAATCGCGGTCGAACAGCTTGATAGAGTCGGCCTTGGTGCGCGCCGCCATAGCCTCGATCTCGGTGAATATCATCGTCTTGAACCGCGCCAGATCCGTCGGATCGACCAAATCGGCATAAACTTTGAAATTGAGGTCCTCGAGCGCCTTGTTTCCCTGATCGACCACCGCGACAGCGTCATCGTATGTTTTGTCGGACTGACCGCCGCATCCCGCTATTATGGCAATGGCGGCGATGATTATTAGTCCGACAACGAGCGACAGATTCCTGGCATGCTTTTTCACTTTTTCCCTCGATTCTATTGATTTTCTTTTGCTTACGCCTTCGTACGCGGGAAGGTAACACATGCGCTTTGCTATCGCAACCGAATTTCTTTGTGCCAACGGTTTGGGTCGTTCTCAAATCGGTTTGGGTTCGTTTCATCATTTTTAGGACCCCTCACCCCGGCCCTCTCCCGGAGGGCGAGGGAGAAAGAGGCGTGATGTTGCGTTTGATCAATCAAACTCCGGTACCCCACCTAACAGGTGGGTTTTTCTCGAATCATCTCCCACCTGCCGCTGACGCTTTAGGTGGGGTACCTTTGTTCGTTTCTTCATTTTTGCGTGACGTTGCGTTTGATCAATCAAACGCCTACGGATGCGCCAGGTGTATTTTTTGATGTCAGGCCCAAACAAGTTTGAGCCTGCCACCCGGACGATGTCATTCCAGTCCTCTTTGGCCATTCCAACCCCTCTTAGTCATTCCACCCCTTCTTAGTCATTCCGTTTAGTCATTCCGTTGAAAAACGGAATCCAGTGAGCAATGTCATTTCGACCGAAGGGAGAAATCTTATGGTTGTCTTCAAAGATTTCTCGGAAGCCCAGAAATGACAAATTGTCGATACCGCTGTCCATGGCGGGTTCGAAGACGGACCCGCCCTACGAGAGAGCTCTCCCTCGACATCTACCCATCCCCCCCTCACCCCGGCCCTCTCCCGGAGGGCGAGGGAGAAAGAGGCGTGATGTCGCGTTTGATCAATCAAACTCCGGTACCCCACCTAACAGGTGGGTTTATTTCGAATCATGAACGTTTCACTAGATAGGTAACAGAATAGACTCACCACATGGGTAACACTTTTTGGGTTAAAGATCAATGTTGTTTCCTTCTCGTGACTTTTGGTTTTATAAGCATTTTCTTCCTTTCGTCGTA